>JBHORA010000168.1:0-20384 GCA_042408535.1 Chloroflexota bacterium
GTACGCCGGGCGGGCCGTCGAGGTTGGGGGCGCCGCCCACATCTTCGCTCGGCCTGCCCACCCGTATACCGACGCCCTCCTCGAGAGCGCGGAGATCGCAGCCGCCGAGCCGAAGCAGCCGTTGCGGGCGATCCCCGGTGCACCACCGCCCCTCAGTGCACGTCCGGCCGGTTGTCCCTTCCACCCCCGCTGTCCGATCGCCCGGTCCCGCTGCCGCGAAGAGCGCCCGACCCTCGAGCCCACGGAACCCGGACGTCTGACAGCCTGCCACTTCCCGCTTGGGCTCCAGACCGCGGCGGAGGTCGCCGTTGGCTGAGCTCCTCCGTCTCGACGCCGTCGCCCGCGTCTTCCACCGGAAGGCGAGCGGGCGCTCGGTCACCGTCCGCGCCGTCGACGGGATCGATCTCGAGCTCGCGATGGGCGAGTCCCTCGGTCTCGTCGGTGAGAGCGGCTCTGGGAAGTCGACCCTGGCCCGCCTCGTCCTTCGGCTCATCGAGCCGTCCCAGGGTCGGATCTTCTTCGAGGGTCAGGACATCACCCACCTCGGGCCTCGGGAGCTCCTTCCGATCCGACGGCGGATGCAGGCCGTCTTCCAGGATCCCTTCGCCTCGCTCAACGCGACGTTCACGATCGAGCGGATCCTCGCCGAGCCATTCGCCGTCCACGGAATTCGTCCTGCCGAAGGAGTTCGTCGGCGAGTGGCGGGCCTACTCGAGCAGGTTGGGCTCGATCCGGAACTCGGCGGCCGCCGGCCGCATCAGCTCTCCGGAGGCCAGCTCCAGCGGGTTGCCATCGCGCGAGCGCTAGCCCTCGAGCCTGACTTCATCGTCGCCGACGAGGCGACCTCGGCCCTCGACGTATCGGTCCAGGCCCAGATCGTCAACCTGTTCCTCGACATCCAGCGGCGCCAGGGCGTCTCGTACCTCTTCATCTCCCACGACCTCGACCTCGTCGGCCACCTTGCGGACCGCATTGCGGTCATGTACCTCGGGACGATTGTGGAGGAGGGGCCGAGCGCGATGATCATGGGGCGGCCGCTCCACCCATACACCCAGGCCCTCATCTCGGCCGTTCCAGTTCCGGACCCCAGCGCCCAGGCGTCCCGCCGACGGATCACCCTCCTTGGCGATCCGCCGAGCGCCGGAGCCGTTCCAACCGGATGTCGCTTCCATCCCCGGTGTCCCCTTGCTCGAGCAGTCTGTCGGAGCGAGGTTCCGCTTCTTCGCGCAGTGGACGGGACGGCGCGTCGCGTCGCCTGCCACCTGGCCCCGGAGGAGACGGAGGCGACGGGGGTCGTCGTTGGCGCCGCTCGTTTGGCCAGGACGGCCAGTACCGAGTACGGCCGGACGGCTCCGGGCGAGGGTGGCGCCATGGAGCCCGTCGGTGGGGGAGTGACCGCGGTCAACGAGGTCGCGGGGGTCGCGTCGGTCCCTCTGGCGGCAGAGACGGTCGAAGCGGCAGAGCGGGAGGTACTCGACGATGTCGGAGGCTAGCCACCGCAATCTCCTCGTCGGCGTCGCCATCGGCGACGTCACGCCACCGGTCGGCATCGACGTGTCGGGCTTCTGTCTCCGCCTGACCACGACCCACGTCCATCGGTCGCTCCGCGCCAGTCTTGTCGTGTTCAGCGACGGAGAGCGGTCAGCGGCCATCCTGGCCGCTGACCTGCTCGGGTTCACTGTGCCGTATGCCAGCGGCCTTCGAGCTGCCATTGCGGAGCGATTGCACACGTCGCCCGAGGCCGTTCTTGTGGCCGCAAGCCACACCCACAACGCCCCGGCGCTCAGCTTGGAGCTAAAGGTCGGGGGTGAACAGGACACCTGGACGGAGCTCAACGCAACGTACGAGCGGTTCTGGAGAGCGAAGGTGTTGGGGTTGTGCGACCAGGCTCTGCGCTCCCTCCGGCCCGCGCGAATCGCAGCCTCTCGCGACGGCCGAGCTGCCATCGGGATGAACCGCCGGGTCAGGTTGCCCGATGGCCGGATGATCATCGGTCGGAACCCGGCCGGACCGGTCGATCACTCCGTCGGCGTCGTGCGCATCGACGGAACCGATGGCCAGCCACTCGCCGTCTTGTTCAACTACGCCTGCCACCCTATCTCCCTCGGCCCCGAGGCTGAGATCATCAGCCCGGATTACCCCGGGGCAGCCCGCGAGACGATCGAGTGGATCACAGGCGCGCCGGCGATCTTCCTCCAAGGGGCCGGAGCCGATGCGGCTCCCGTCGACGGCATGGGGCCGGACCCGGCGATCGCCGACCAACTCGGGCGGATCCTCGGCCTGGAAGCAGCCAAGGTTTGGTCGACCATCGAGACCCGGAACATCGAGCGCCGCGAGGAGATCGTCCAGAGCTACAACGCCATCGCCTCGCTCATCAAAGTCGAGCATCCCCTCCCACCCGCCTGGGTCAGTGCCGCCGCGGAGGAGATGGCACTCCCGCTGGCGGATCCGCCTGCCGGTCCCGAGCGTGAGGCGATCGTTCGGGCTGCACGGGAGCGATACGAAGCCCTCGTCCGCTCCGGGGTGCCGAAGGGCCAACTGAACATTGCCGGGATCGAGCTCCGGTGGGCGGAGATGCTCGACGCACGGCGCCCGTCGCCACCCCTGGCCGCGTCGGGCGTTGTCCAGGCGATCGCCGTCAACGACATCGTCTTCGTTGGCCTGCCGGTCGAACCGTTCTGCGGGATCGGCCGCGGGATCCTTGGGCGGCTGGGGCCCGATCGGACCGTCCTCTGTGGCTACGCCAACGGGACCATCGGCTACTGCCCGATGCCCGAGGACTATCCGGCCGGCGGGTACGAGGTCGAGTCGGCGCATCGACTCTACGGGCAGCCGGCTGCATTCCGACCGGAGGTGGCAGGGATTCTCATCGACGCTGCGGTTCGCCTCGCCGAGGTAGCCGCCAGGAGGTGACCGAGCCATGGCCTTGACCGTCCACGTCCGCGACCTCGGCTTTCCAGAAGGACCGGTTGCCCTCCCCGACGGCCGAATCGCGTTCGTCGACCTCCTCCACCAATGCGTCCGAGTCTTCGACGGACGCTCGGTCGACGTCCTGACGCGGCTGCCCGGCTCACCGAACGGCATGCGGCTCGGGCCCGACGGCGTGCTCGTCGTCGCCAACAATGGCGGCATCGCACCGGTCTCGCTGACTGAGCTGTGGCACGCCGAGCCCGAGATCCGCGGCAGACTCCAGCGGGTCGACTGGGATGGCCGGGTGACGGATCTTGCCGCCGACCTGCCCGGTCGAGCACCCTGGCGCCCGAACGACCTGGCACTAACGCCCGAGGGGGGCTGGGTCTACACCGATCCCCACAACTGGGAGGTGCTGCCCGACGAGGCGGCCTACGGCGGTGGGCGAGTCGGTCTGGTGCAGCCAGACGGCTCGGCGGTCTTGCTCGCCGAGGTACCGGCGTTCCCGAACGGCATCTGCTTCGGTCCTGACGGCGATCTCTTCGTTGCCCAGACGATGGCCCACCGGATCCTTCGCTTCGAGTGGCAGGGCGGCGCCCCGCTCCACCGAGCAACGGTCTTCGCTGACCTACCGCCCCACATCAATCCTGACGGGATCCTGTGGCACGACGGGCTTCTCTACGTCGCCGGGAGCGTGGGCGATGCGGTCGTCGTTCTCGACGAATCGGGTTCGCTGGTGGCTCACTACCCGATGGGGCCCGGAAGCGACCCGACGAACCTCTGTGTGGTCGGTGATGAGCTCTGGATCACCCTCGGTCTTCCTGGCCAGCTCGTGAGCGTCCCCATCAGGGAGGTCAGTCCGTGACCAGACGCTTCGGGGTGACGAGGCCGAGCGAAGGCAAGCTCACGTCGGAGCAGTTCGCCCGGCTCATGGCCGAGCCGATCGTGGCGACGCTGGGCACGATCAGCGACGACGGCTTTCCCTATCAGGTTCCGATCTGGTTCGAATGGGACGGGGAGGCCGCCTGGCTCCTCTGTCGGGCTCGTGCCGCCTTCGTCCGGTACCTGACCCGCCGTCCGGAGGCGTCGCTGCTCGTCTCCCGCGGGGACGCCGACCAGACGCGCGCTCTCCTCCTTGGGCGCGCGACGGTCGAAGCGGGCCCCGCACCGCTGTCGGCCGATCGTCGTCTGGCGGAGGTCGCCGAGCGCCTCGCCGTCCGCTACTGCGGTGAGGCGGGGCGGTCCTACATTGCTCAGAGCTTCGAGTGGCCGCGAGCCCTGGTCAAGCTGGTCCCCGAGCGGATCATCAGCTGGGGCGTCGTCGACTGGCACCCGAGGTATTACGCCGACGCTGCCGACGGGGCGCTGTAGGCGCGGCGACCGTCCACGCCCCGGCCCGTCCTACGCCGCTAGCTCCGGATCGGCGTGGATGGCCGCCAGAATCGCTGCCTCCGAAAGCTCGTCCCCCGCGGTCCGGTCGAGGATCCGGCTGATCCGGCCCCGTCTCAGGATTGCCACCCGGTCGGCGACGGATCCGAGCTCCTCGAGCTCGGACGAGACGAGGACGACGGCCCGGCCCGAGTCGGCGAAGCGCCGAATGTGCCCAAGGAGCTCGCGCCGAGAGCCAATGTCGATCCCCGCCGTCGGATCATCGAGGAGGAGGACGAGCGGCTCGACCGCCAGCGAGCGGCCGACGACGACCTTCTGCTGGTTGCCGCCCGAGAGGAACTCGATCGGCTGCCACGGCCCGGCCGTTCGGACCTCGAGGCGCCGAATGAGCTCGGCTGCCCGCTCGGTCACCCTGGCCGGCCGCAGGAGACCCAGGTGGGAGAGCCGACGCCAGATCGCGAGCAGCAGATTCGCCTCGACGGACTGCCCGGGGATGATTCCCTCCCGCCGACGGTCCTCCGGGACGTAGGCAAGGCCGGCCCGGAGCGCAGCTGCGGGGTTGGCAATGGTGACCTCGCGACCCCGAATCCGGAGGCGGCCGGTCGTGTCGGGCTCGAGGCCCATGATCGAGCGCAGGAGCGATGTCCGCCCACTGCCGAGGAGACCGGCGATCCCAAGAACCTCACCAGCCCGAACCCGAAGGTCGATCCCGCGGAGCCGGTGGCCGAGGGCCCAGCCTCTGAGCTCGAGAAGCGGTGGCTCGTCCGCCGATCGGCGCGGCTCGCTGCCGGTCGTGACGGTCGTCCCGACCGGGGCGCCGGTGATCGCCTCGATGACCGCGGTCAGGTCGACTGCACCGGGCTGAGCACTGAGCTGGACCCGGCCATCGCGGAGGATCGTCAAGCGATCGCAGATCGCCATGACCTCGCCGAGGTGGTGGGAGATGTAGATCATCGAGACCCCCTGGGCGCGGAGCCGGCGGAGAGCCGCGAAGAGAATGTCGATCTCGTCGTGGCTCAAGGAGGCCGTCGGTTCGTCGAGGATGAGGATCGACGGCGCGCCGGCGAGGGCCTTGGCGATCTCGACGAGCTGCTGGGCACCGACGGGCAGCCGGCCGACGACGGTACCCGGGTCCATCGTCATCCCGAGGCTCTCGAGGATGGCTCGCGAGCGTGCCGTCGCCGCCGGGTCATCGACGAAGACGCCGAGCCGCCTCGGCTCACGGCCGAGGACGACGTTCTGGGCTACGCTCAGGCTCGGGGCGAGGCTGAACTCCTGGAAGACCATGGCGATTCCGAGCCGGCGCGCGTCGAGGGGCGACCGGAGCGCGACCGCTCGGCCGTGTAGGCGAACCTCGCCGCCGTCGGGCTGATGGACGCCGGTGAGGATCTTGACGAGCGTCGACTTGCCGGCCCCGTTCTGGCCAACGAGGCCGTGGATCTCGCCCCGCCGAAGTGAGAGGCTGACGCCGTCGAGGGCCACGACAGCCCCGAAGGCCTTCCGGATCTCGCGCGCCTCGAGAATGACCTCCGTCCCCGGCGGGCTGTCGACGACGGGCGAGGCCCTGCGGCTATCGCCGGTCACGAGCTGCGCGCCTCCCGGAGGCTCAAGGCGACGGCGAGGATGATGATGGCCCCCCGAGCCACGAGCTGTTCCGAAACCGTCAGGCCGAGGAGGAGCAGGCCGTTGTTGAGGACGCCCATGAGGAGCGAGCCGACGAGGGCGCCGACGACGGAGCCCCGGCCCCCGAAAAGGCTCGTCCCACCGATGACGGTCGCGGCGATGACGGTCATGAGCTCGGTCTCACCGAGCGTGTAGCGAGCACCGTGGAGCCGGCCGGCGAAGAGCATGCCGGCCACGGCCGCGCAGGTCGCCGAGATCATGAGTGCGGCGATCTTGATCTGGTCGGTGTCGATCCCAGAGTAACGGGCGGCCGTCCGGTTGCCGCCGGTTGCGAGGACGTGGCGTCCGAAGGGTGTGTAGCGAAGGAGAACGTGCCCGACGAGGACGAATCCGGCGGTCCAAGCCAGGAGGATGGGGATGGGGCCCAGGTCGCCGCTCCCGAACCAGTAGACGAAGGTCTGATTCGTGATCGGAACCGGTTCGAGGTTCGTCGTGATCCGAGCCAGTCCGACGAGGATGCTCATCATCCCGAGGGTGACGAGGAACGACGGGATCCGCACTTTCGTCGTCAGGAGGCCGTTGACGAGGCCGGTGATAAGTCCCACGGCGACGGCGGCGACGATGGCGAGGGCGAACTGGCCGTCGCGCAGGAGGATCGCGACCATCATCGCCGACAGGGCGACGACGGACCCGATGGAGAGGTCGATCTCGCCGGCGGAGAGGGCGAAGGTCATCCCGACGGCCATGATCGAGACCATCGCCGTCTGGCGGCCGATGTTCGCCAGGTTGTCGGGCGTCAGGAACCCGCGGTCCCGGAGGGCGACGGCGAAGAAGGCGAAAATGACGAGGAAGCCGAGGTAGACGATGAGGTTGCCGATCCGCCCGGCGGCGGCACGCCGCCGGGCGGACTCGAGAAGGGCGAGGGGAGCGTTCCGATCCCCGGCCGTCATCGATGGCGGGCTCCGGTGCCCGGTTCAGGACGGGCAGGGGCTGGCCAGGGCATCGAGGATCTCCTGGGGTGGATCGGCATTCACGTTCTCCTTCCAGACCTGGGCGATCGTGTCGCGGGTTTCGGTCTGGACCGGGACGGTGATAAACGGTGGCACGGACTTGCCGAGGAGCGCCTGGGCCGCGATCCGGGCCATGATCTTCCCCTCGAGGTAGGGCTGGTCGAGAGCGACACCGTACATGTTCCCGCAGCGGGCCATGTCGAGGTCGTTGACGGCGTCGAGGTCGTAGGCCACGACCTTGACGTCCTTGCGGCCCGCCTCACGAAGAGCGGCGATGACGCCTTGGGCCGCGGCACTCCAGGCAACGTAGATCCCGTCGAGGTCCGGATGCTGGGTGAGCATCGCCGCCGCGATCTCCTGGGTCTTCCCCTCTTCGGTGAAGCCCTGCTCGGCGACGATCTCGATGTCGGGGTAGAGCTGTTCGATGGCGGCCTTGAAGTAGCGGTCGCGGTTGTTCGTTACGTAGTAGACGGCGTCGTGGAAGATATAGCCGATCTTGCCCTTGCCGCCGATCGCATCCGACATGAGCTTCGCGGCCGCCTTGCCCATCTCGAAGTGATCGCCGGTCACGATCGCCACGTACTCCTTGCCGGCGGTGTAGCCATCGATCCCGTTGTCGACGAAGACGAGCTTCACCCCGGCGTCGACGGCCGGCCGGAAGGCGTTGGCAGCTGCCGTCGGGTCGACGGGCAGGGTGAGGATGATGCTCGGCCGTCGAGCCATGGCGGTCTCGACGTCGGTCTGCTGGCGGGCCGGATCGAAGTTCGCTTCGGCCCGGGTTACGATTTCGATGCCCAGGCGACCGAACTCTTCTTCGGCGCCGGCTGTCAGGGCGTTGTACCAGGTTCCAGCGCCCGCCCAGAGGAGGGCGGCCGTGTAGCCTGCGCCCTTCACCCGGGCCACCTCGTCGGGGGTGAGATCCGGGATCTGCTCGACGGGCGTCGAGGGTTCCCCGTTCGGCCCGACGGTCTTCGCGTTCAGGTCGACGGCTGGCGAAGGGGGGCTGCTCGGCGTCGGTGAGGGGGGACCACCGCACGCACTCGCGACGAGGGCGATCGAAACGAGCGCCCCGATGATGCGACTTCTCATGGTCGACTCCTCCGTTCTGTGTTCCTGGTCTCGTGGGATTCCCTCATGACACGCCGTCCACCGGCCGAGCCTCGACATCGAACGTCCTTCCGAGGACCAGACGACCCGTCGAAAGGCCGGCGACGGCTCGGGTCCGAGCTCGGGTGACGAACACCTGCGGGCGGTAGCAAAAGACGACGGTGTCGCCGACGCGGACGTCATGGTTCCGCGGCAGGACGACCGTCGAGTAGTAGTGGATCGCTCCATCGGGGGCGACCTCGACCGGCAGCCGGTGCTCGACGATTCCCGCGTCTCGTCCGACGAGGGCGCTCAACTGGTAGTCGCCGAGGACCTTGTCGATGTAGTAACCGGCCGCGAAGACGTACGCCCGACCGTCGTGGATATGTGAGACCTCGCTGACGTAGACGACGGCCGGGATCTCGGGCGCATCCGGGTCGAAGAGATGGAGCGGGGTCGTGCCATGGAACGCGTTGCCGGGCTCGACGTGGGTAGCGCCGCCCTCGGCGAGGGTCGCCATCGTCCCGGCCGAGGTCGTGCCCGGCGCGTTGACCTGCTCGACGCTGAAGCCTGCGGCCCGCAGTCGCTCGGCCGCCTTCGCCAGCGTCGCGAAGTTCGGCGTCGGCACCACCTCGCGGCGGGCTGGATCGGCGAGGAGGCAGGGAAAGGTCGTGACGCCGACGACCCGGATCCCTCCCAGCTGGTCGAGCCGGCGGGCCGAGGACTCCAGGTCGCCCAGGTCGAACCCCCCGCCGTGGCCGAAGTAGAAGCGGTCGCCCGGGGCAACGACCCGCATGAGGACGGGTTGGGCTCGGCCGGCCCGCCGCGCCGCGGCGGCGATCCGCTCGGCTATTTCGACGTTGAAGACGGTGATGACCTCGGGGCGGGCCGCCAGCACGGCATCCTCCGTCCCCCGGTGCGGCTGGACGAGGTGGCCGACGTGGCCGACTCGGAGTGGGCCTCGGGCAAGCGCCTCCATGCACTGAAGGTCCACGGCGACCGCCCGATCGATCCCGGCAGCCGCGATGGCGCCGCAGGCGTCGGGGTTGCGACCGAACTGCTTCGTCATCGCGTAGACGGCGAGCCCGTGGCGGCGGGCCGCCTCGGCGATGGCCCGGGCGTTGGCTTCGAAGGCATCGGTGTCGAGAAGGTACGTGTTGGCTCGGAGCTGACCACCTTGATGGAGCGTCATGGCCGCCAGGACGAGGCGCGGATTTCGATCCAAGAGCCGACTCAGAAACATCGCTCCCTCCGCGTCAGGCGACGTCAACCCGGAGCCCGAGGCGGTGGCGGTCGAAGCCGACTCGGAACGTGTCGAGGACGGCGTTGGGGGTGCGCTGATGGCGCGACAGCTGAAGTGCCGCTGCGACCGCGCCGACGGCCGTCGCCGTCGTGCCGAGGTCCGACACGACGACCTCCGGCGCGACGAGGACGTGATTGGCCACGAGTTCCTGGATCTCGGCGAGGCGCGGGGCGAGCGCCTGCCCGATCGATCCCTCGAGGACGATGGTCTCGGGATCGACGACCGCCGTCAGGGCGACGACCGCCATGGCCACCCGCTCGACGAGCTCGTCGACGAGGGACCGGGCGGTTTCGTCTCCGGCGCGGGCCGCCGCGAAGACCGTCGCGGCACTGATGTCCTGCGACCCGGTGCCGCCGCGGACCGCGAGCGCACGGCGGTACCGCTCAGCGAGGACGGGACCCGCCGCGAGCCGCTCGAAGGCCCCGAGGGCCGCTCGCGGCTCGCGCAGCTGGGAGCGCTCGAGGACGAGGAAACCGACCTCGCCCGCCGCGCTGTGGCGCCCCTTCACGAGCTGGCCGTCAGCGACGACCGCCGCTCCGATCCCCGTGCCGAGGGCGATGACGGCGAAGTCGCTCCGACCCCGAGCGTTGCCTCGCCAGGCGTGGGCGAGGGCGGCGAGGTTGACGTCGTTCTCGACGATGAACGGGATCGTCGTCGTCCGGGCGAGCTCGGCCACGATCGGGAAGCCGTCCCAGTGGACGTTCGGACCCCCGATCGCCAGACCCGTCTCGGGATCGACGACCGCGGGCACGCCGACGGCCGCAGCGGCCACGGGAAGGCCGAGGTCGTCGGCTCGTTCGGCAAGCTCTCGGAGGACGGCTGCCAGGGTCGGGTACGGCGCCCCCTCCTGGCGAGTGGGTCGGACGATCTCGTGGAGGGTCGATCCCGAGAGGTCGGCGAGCAGTCCGTGGCACTTCGTCCCGCCGAGGTCGATGCCGATGACACTCGCCGCCCGGGTGTTGAAGAGGATCGTCGTTTGCGGTCGCCCGCGGGTCCGAGCGGTGGGCCCTTCGGTGACGAGCTCGGCGTCGATGAGTCGCCGAACGATCCGACTCACCGAGGCCGGGGAGAGTCCGAGGGATTCGGCGATCTGCGAGCGAGTCGTCGCCCGTCGGTCGCGCACGAAGTCGAGCACGAGAAACTCGTTCACTTCGAGCATCGAGGCGTGGCGAAGCGGGCGGGCCATTTCTATCGGAAAGAAAGTAAGCTCTCCGTCGGCGACTGTCAAGAGAGCCGAGCGAGCCTTTCGGGCAGGAGTCCTCGACCGTCGCCGACATCCGACGTCGGCGACATGGCACGTCGGTGCCGTGACGGGACCTGCGGCCCTTGGCGGTGAGCGCCTCGCGATGACGGGGCTGGCGACGATGGCCTGCAACACCCCTAAGGCCTGCCCTCCATCTGCTGGGCCGATCGAGCCGCCCGCCGCACCGTCCAGGTGGGCCCCGCCCTCCTTCGCCCTAGAGGGTCAGGAGGAGCCCGAAACTTATCGCCAGCACCGCGGCAGCCGGTCCGGGACGGCCGTCGGGCGGTGGTGTCCGGTGCACCGTCACGCTGTCGACAACGGTGATGCGTTAAGGTCGTGAAAAGGACAAGGAGGGCGAATGCCGAGTAGGGTTGAGCCCGTCGGCAACCTCCGCCGCGAGGACGACTGGAACCGTCAGGTCGCCGAAGGCTGCCGCTCGAAGGGCCGAGTGGTGAGGACGAGCCCGGCGGCGGCCACGGTGCCCACGCCGAGGGCTACGGGCCGGGTCGGCATCGGCCAGTCAGCGAGCGCCGCCCGCCCGCTGGCTGGCGGTCAAGGGTGGTGGCCGGAGAGGTAGCGGACTCGGTCCAGCCGACACGCGGGAGTGGTGGGCCTCGAGGGCAGTGACTCGATTTCGATAGCCGGATGATCGACCCGTCGGCGCACCGCGGGGAACACCGGCTTTCGTCGAAGCCCCCGTTCGCTACCGTCGGCCCGACGGATCCTGGACGCTGGAGGTGGCCACATCCATGAGCGACGAGCGCCTGACCATCCTCTTCATGCCCGAGAGCGCCTACGGCCCGACGAACAACTGCGTCGGGATCGGCAAGGTCCTCGAGCGGCGCGGCCATCGCGTCGTGTTCGCCGCCGAGGCCTCCTGGAAGGGCCGCCTCGAGCCGCTGGCCTTCGAAGAGGACCTCGTCGACCTCGCGCCACCACCGGACGAGGAGCAGGACGCCGGCCAGTTCTGGACCGACTTCATCACCGCCACCGCGCCCGAGTTTCGCAAGCCCACGATCGAGCAGCTCGACACCTTCATCCGGCCCGTCTGGCAGTCACTTATCGACGGTGCCCGCTACTGCGAGCCGCAGCTCCGGGCGATCCTCGACCGCGTCCGGCCGGACGTCATCGTCGAGGACAACGTCTGCGTCTTCCCGGCCCTCGTCACCCACGGCGCGCCATGGGTCCGGATCGTCTCCTGTAATCCCTTGGAGATCAAGGACCCGGCGCTACCGCCGGTCTTCAGCGGCTACCCGACCGCCGATCGAACGGGCTGGGCGGAGTTCCGGGCCGAGTACGAGCGGACGCACCGCGAGCTCTGGGCGGCGACAAACGCCTTTGTCCGAGACGCCGGGGCGCCGCCACTCCCGTACCTCGAGTTCATCCACGAGTCGCCGCACCTCAACTGCTACCTCTACCCGGAGGTGGCCGACTACCGCCGCTCCCGCCCGCTCGGACCCAGCTGGCAGCGCCTCGATTCGAGCGTCCGCGAGACCGAGGCACCGTTCGAGGTCCCTGAGCATCTCCGTGGCGGCGATGGCGCCCTCATCTACCTCTCGCTCGGATCGCTCGGCTCGGCCGATGTCGAGCTCATGCGGCGGCTCGTCGAGGTCCTGGCCCGGACGCGGCACCGGTACATCGTCTCGAAGGGGCCGCGGGCCGATGAGTTCGAGCTGGCGGACAACATGTGGGGCGAGGCTCGGGTCCCGCAGACGTCGATCATTCCACTTGTCGACCTCGTCATCACCCACGGCGGGAACAACACGACGACCGAGGCCTTTCACTTCGGCAAGCCGATGATCGTCCTGCCACTCTTCTGGGACCAGTATGACAACGCCCAGCGAGTCGCCGAGCTCGGGTTCGGGGTCCGGCTCGACACGTACGCTTTTGAGGACAGGGAGTTGCACTGGGCGATCGAACGGCTCCTCGGTGATCGGGCGCTCCGGGAGCGGATGGCCCGAGAGGGGGAGGCGATCCGGCGCAGGGACGGGAAGACGAAGGCGGCGGATCTGATCGAAGACCTCGGGCGACGCCATCGGGCGGGCCTTCTCTGACCGTCAGGGAGCGACCCCGCGTGGCGGCGCAGCGAGGACCAGGGCGGCGAAGGCGATCTGAGCGAGAGCGAACAGGACGGCTACGACCCACACAAGACGCCGATCGAACCGCCCGAGGACGATCGCCAACCCTCCGAAGGCGGGGAAGGCCGAGAGGGCGTAGCGGGGCATCGAGTTGACGAGACCTCCTGGGAGCAGCGAGAGTGCGAGCACGGCCAGGCTGAATACGGCGAGTTCCCGATCCCTCCGGACGAGGGCGACCGCCCCGACGACGACAAGGGCGACGAAGCCGAGCCACGCCAACCGGGCGAGGTTCGGATGCACGAGCGCCACGGCGATCCTCATCAGGCCGCTGCCGCCATGCGCCCACGACGGCGAACCGAGGAGGAAGCCGGTAGGCCGCTGGGTGAGCAGCGCAATGAACAGCCACCAGATGGCGAAGGCGAGGCCCCCCGAGGCGGCCGCCACGAGGGAGGCGACGCGCTCCCGGCCGCGGGTCGTCATCGCTCGGACGAGGGCCGACGCCGCGAGCCCGGCCCCGGCGATCCTCGTGAACATCGCCAGAGACGCGGCAGGCACCCGCCAGCGAGAATTCGATGGGGCGAGGAAGTAGGAACCCGCCGCCAGCAGGAAGAGCGGCTCGGAGTAGGGGAGCGAGAACACGTAGGCGGAAGGCGCGAAGGCCAGCAGGACGATGCCGGTCGTGGCGGTCGCCGCGTCGAGGCGATCGGCGAGGACCCGCCAGATGAGCACCAGCGCAGCGACGAAGAGTCCGTTGGCGAGAACGGCACCAGTCTCGGCGAGCGGGAAGACGCCGAGGCTCCCCACTTTGATGACGAAGGGCCAGGCGGGGAAGAACGCGAAGTCGTGGCCACCGCGGACGACGCCACCGTGATAGCCGGTCTCCGCGATTCCCAGGTACCAGGTCGCGTCCCAGACGGTGAGTAGGTTGGGGCGCGTCGCCGGTAGGGAGCTCAGGGTCGAGAGGACGGCCACCGAGTAGAGCCGTGAGGCGAGCGCGATCGCGGCGGGCAGGAGAAGCCAGCGTCCGTGTCCTGGGGCGTGGGGGCGCACGGTGGTCAGCGGCCGACGGCGGCCATGAACGGGCTCGGGGCGGCCTTGGCCGCCGACGCGGTGGGGATCGGAGCCGGCTGATCGATCGGAGCGGACGGGACCAATGGGGAGAGGAGACTTCGGCCCGCCGTCGTCGAAGAGCGGGTCCGCGGCTACGCTCGAGGGCGCGGTCACGTCGGCATCATACGATGGAGTCGATCGAGCAATGAGCGCGCCACGCCAGCGATCAACGGCTCCGGCTTGGCCAGACCTTGCCAGCAGCCCCTTCTTGGAGACCCTCTTGCGGTTCTTCCCAAGGCACGAGGAGCGTGATCCTTGCCAGGTCAGCCCGCGGAGCTTTCGAACCTGCCCCAGCCGTCCTCATCCGACTCCTCGAGGGTCGCTGCGCACTTCCCTTCCCCCGAGAAGGAGTTTCTCATGGGAGGGACGGGCCAGCACGGTCGACGGTCTTCGCCGCCGTCGCCGCCCGGCTCGCCAGGCCGATGTTGGCCAGATGTCCGCCTGGTGAACATTTGATGGCGATCGCGGTGACGGCGGCCGCGACCTACGTGGCCGATGTTGGCCAGATGTCCGCCTGGTGAACATTTGATGGGGCGCATCCGCGTTCGCGGCGGGTCCGGGCCGGCCAGCGTGCCACCGCACGCCGTGCCGAGCGAGCAGATGAGCGTGGGTGACGAATCTCGGGCCGTTCGCGGGGTGCGGTCAGGGACTAACGACCGTCGCGTGACGAATGTGGCCGGTGAACTGCCCCGAGGAGGACCGGTCGGGGTCTGCGCCAGCGTTCAGCCGAGCGTGGGCGGGTCGCCGTCGACGTCGTCGGCGACCCGGTCGGCCGTCTTCGGGCCGAGCAACGTTCACCTGGTGTGAATGTGGCAGTGATGTGGCAGAGGTGTCCCAGAGATGGGAGCGATCGGACCCGCGAGAGCCGCCTACACGGTCGACGCCTCGGCCGGCGTCCCCTCGGCCGTCCCCTCGGCCGGGGTCTCGCGGAGGATCGCGAGGAGCTCGCTGGCGTCGATGAGCAGGTAGTCGGCGTCGTCGAGGCGGAGCTCCGTGCCGGTGTACTTCGGGAAGAGGGCCCGATCGCCGGCGGCGACCTTGATCACGTCGGTGTCGTCGCCGATCGCGACGACCTCGCCGCGCTGCGGTTTCTCTTTCGCTGTGTCGGGCAGGAAGAGACCCGACTTCGTGACGCTCTCCTCGGGCAGGATCCGGACGAGGACGCGGCTCCCGAGGGGGAGGGGCTGGATGCGCTCAGACATCTTGACCTCCTTCAGGGGGTGTCGATCTACATGCCGTCTCGGTGTCTGTGGGTCAGTGGCTCGGCCCTCCCGGCCTGAGCCCGAGCAGGGCATCGATGCGGGCCTGGTCGAAGCCGACGATCGGCCGGCCGTCGATCTCGATGACCGGGACGCCCATCTGACCGGTCCGGCGGACGAGGTCGCGGGCGGCCGCCGGGTCGCGGCTGACGTCGACCTCCCGGAACGGGACGCCCCGGCTCCGGAGGTAGGCCTTCGCCCGGGCGCACGAGGGGCAGGTCGGGGTCGTGAAGACGAGGACCCGGCGAGGCTTCGAGGTCGCGCTCATGCTTGGCCCTCCAGGCTCGCGAGCGCCCGCCCGAGCCGGGCGCGGGCTTCTGCAGCGACCGCCTCGACCGCCGGCTCGCCGACGATGCCAAGGGCAGCCTGCGGGTCGAGGGCCTCGACGACGGTCTCGGTTCGCCCGGCCCATGCCTCCTCGCCACCCGAGGCCTCCTCGCGGAGGACGACGTTGCAGGGCAGGAGGGTGCCGATCGACGGGTCGGCCTCGATGGCGCGGTGGGCGAGGGGCGGGTTGCAGGCGCCGAGGATGCGGTACGGCGGGCGGTCGAGGCCGAGTTTCGCCTTGAGGGTCGCCGCGACGTCGATCTCGGTCAGGACGCCGAAGCCTTCGGCCTTCAGGGCGGCCTCGACGCGCGGTCGGAGCTCGGCGACGGTGCCGGGGAGGCGGAGGGCGATCGTGTACGGGGTGCGGGTGGTCGGCATGGTCACCTCCCGAGGGTCGCGTGTCGGCGATGGTTCGGTTCGGCGCCGGGAGCCGGCGGCCTGGTTCGGGGTGAAGTCTAGACTCGATTGCGTAGTTGCGCAAGTACGCAATCCATGCCAGAGGCCGTCGCTCGGTTCCGACCCCGGCCACCGGTCGAGCTGCCGCCCGCTGTCGGTCGGGTGTCGGTCATGCGCTCGCCTGGTGAACGTTCGATGCCGCGAATGGGGACTCGGGGCCCGGTTCGGCCGGAGTCGGCGTGTCGACGTGAGCGGGCGCCGAGCATGGCGGGGGGCAGACCGGGATCCGGGGCCGGTTTCGGGGCCCCACCGGGGACAAACGACCGTGCGATGGCGCACCTGTCCGGCAAACCGTCCCGAGGAGGGTGGGTCGGGGACCCCGCCAGCGCTCCGGCGAGCATGGGAGCAGCCCCATCGGAGTCGTCGACGGGCCCGCCAGCCGTCCGCGAGCTCGACAGCGTTCACCGGGTGTGCATATGTCAGAGATCGTGGTGTGAGGCTGGGAGGGGCCAGGGGTCGGTCGCTCGCGGCGCGGCCCTTGACGCCCGGCGGCCCGGCGGGCACGATCGGACTATGGGTCGCGATCTCGCCTCGATGGAGTGCCTGCCCTGCCGGGGCGGCGTGCCGCCGCTCACCCACGCAGAGATCGAACCCTATCTCGCCGACCTCGACGCGGGCTGGCGGGTCGTCGACGACCACCATCTCGAGAAGGAGTGGCGCTTCCGGAACTTCCGCGAGGCCCTCGAGTTCACAAATCGGGTCGGGGAGCTGGCCGAGCGAGTCGGCCATCACCCCGACATCGAGCTCGGGTGGGGGCGGGTCAAGCTGACCGTCTACACCCACAAGATCGATGGCCTCCACGAAGCCGACTTCGTCTTCGCCGCCAAGGTGGAGGCGCTCGAGCGGGGAAGCGGCTAGCCCGGGCGCGACCGCAGGGGTGCTCGTCGCCTCGTCGCTTCTGGCGGGGTTGCCGCGGCCGGCTCTCCACGGCGGGCCGGCGCTCCACGGCGGGCCGGCTCTCCACGGCGGGCCGGATCGCCGACACGCGCAGGCCTGGGGGTAGCCCGGAGACATGGCGCGCCCGGAGGGATTCGAACCCCCGACCATCTGATCCGAAGTCAGACGCTCTGTCCACTGAGCTACGGGCGCGCACGCTCCAGCTTATCGCAGAGCCATCGGGAAGCGCCGGTCTGCCTCGTGGCGAACGGGCGGCTTCGCGGCCGGCGACGCGAGCACCCGCTCCACCTTGCCTCGCCACTACGAGCCCCAGCGGGCGATCGGGCTCCACAACGGCGCTCGGGGCGAGGCCGTCGGTCGCCACCAGGGCTGTGACCAGACGAACGGCAGGATCCCGGCGAGGAGGCTCAACCCCGTGTACCACGTCACCGGGAGGGCGAGGAAGGCCCCGAGCGGGACGGCCCAGCGGCGGTCGTTCCGGGCGCCCCAGGCGACGACGACCGCGGCGACGGCGACCCGCCACGAGAGCGGGAGCATGACGACCTCCCATTCCCGGCGCGGCGGGACGTTCGCCTCCCGGACGAGGAGGGCGATCCAGTCGCGCCAGAGCCCCGGGGCGAGGAGGGTCGAGACGGCGACGATCCCGAGGGTCGACGCGAGGGCGATCGCGAGGGCCCGCCACTCGCGGCGAACGGCGAACCAGAGGAGGCCGACCCCGGGCGTCACCTTTGTGAGGAGGACGAAGGCCCACGCGGCGGGCCAGCGGAAGCCAGCGACGATCGCCGTCGCCATGAGGAGATGGATGTTCCCGACGTTCAGCTCCGTCGCAATCGGTCCGACGAAGAGGCAGGGGAGGGTGGCGGGCCCGGCGAGGGCGGTGAGCGCCGCCAGCTCCGTCGCCCGCCAGAAGAGGCGAAAGCCGTCCCAGGGAAGGAGGCGAAGCGGTTCGGTGAGCTGGGCGAAGGCGGGCGAGTAGAGGTAGGCGTTTCGGGCGTCGACACGCGCCCCGGCGTACGGATGATCGAGGTCGACGAGGTAGTAGGCGCGGACGTCGACGGGACCGCCCTCGCCCTGGACGAGGAGCCACCACCCGCCGACGATCCATGCGGTGAGGACGAGACCGAACGAGAGCGGACGGAAGCGCGAGGCGACCGACGCCGTGCGGTCGAGGCGAGCCATCTCGTTCCCCCAATGACGGTCACAGCTTTCCACGAGCCCGCGGTGCCCGGCCAGGCGTGGCACGCGCTTCGGCGGAGGGAGAGAGGGCGATGGCCTCCCGCTGGGCTGCGAGCTCGACGTACCCGCCCGCGAGGATGCCTGATCGGCGTGTCAGCTAGCCTGACGCGACGGATCGCCGGACGTGCTCGGCGTGCTCCCGCACCGGATGGGCCGTCGCTCACGCGCGAACGATGCCTTGCCCGCTCGCTCGCCGTAGCGGGCCTCGAGGGCGGCAGCCGAGAGCCAGATCTCGGCCGAGCGGAGCGCCCCTCGGCCCCGTCGGAGTCGATCGCTCCCCCGCGGGTTCCAGCGCCGGAGAAGACTCCGAAAGTGCCAGTCCTCGAGGCGCACCCACCAGCTTCGGGGTCGCGGGTGGATCTCGAAGCCGGCTCGGGCGGCGAGGGGCAGGAGGATCGTCGTGGCGGTATAGGCGACGGGGTGGCCCTCGGGCGGCTGGCGGCGGCTCCAGGCAGCCAGCGCGGCGAGATCGCGACGGCCCTCCCGCCAGCCGGCGGTCTGCCAGCCCTCGGCGGCGATCGCGCGGACCCGCTCGTTCATGAGGTGGATGATCCCGACGAGGTCGCCCGGCCGAACAACGGTCCCGTCGGCGAGGGCGACCGGACGGCCGTGGTGGCGGCGGAGCTCGAGCCCGAGAACGCCCGTCGTTCGGACCGCTCGGATGCGGTGCCGGCGCCGGTAGAGGCGCTCCCACGCGGCGAGGATCGGGTCGAGGACCGGTGGCGCAGCCGGGCGCGACGGTGCGCCACGAGGGGCCCGAACCGTCGGGCCCGGACGCGAGGCGGTCGGCCGAGGAGTCTGCACCCTCCCATGATCGCGCACCGGGTGGCTCGGCCGACTGGCCGAGGAGACAGGACCCGCCGCCGGGGACCGTGGCGCGCTATCGTGAGCGGCCATGGAGGGAGGTTCGGCCCGGCTCGTCGTCGCCGTCCACGACGTGGCCCCATCGACGCTGCCGGAGGTCCGCTGGCTCCTCGAACGCCTCGACGAGCTCGGGATCGTCCCCCGTGTCGTGAAGGTCATCCCGCGGGCCAGCGCATCCGAGGACGTCCGGCGCCACCCCGACCTCGTTGCTCTTCTGGCTGCGGAGCTGGGCCGCGGCTCTGAGCTCGTCCTCCACGGCCTGAGCCACCGCCTGTCGCCGGGGGCGAGGCTCGGCGGCCGGCCCGTCGATCGGCTCCGGGCGCGGCTCTTCGCCCCTCTGGCGGCCGAATTCCTCGGCCTCGACGACGAGGCCGCCGAAGCGGCGATCGTCGAGGGCAAGGAGATCCTTCGGGGTGCGGGCTTCGAGGTCGAGGGCTTCTGCGCTCCGGCCTGGCTGGCGAGACCGGGGCTGGCTGGCGTCCTCCGTCGGCTCGGTTTCCGGTACGCCTGCTGGTTCGGTTCCGTCGAGGATCTCCAGACGGGCCGTCGGCTCCGGATCCCGGCCTGGGGCTACATGGGAACCGGTGGTGTCGCCGAGGCCCTCGTTGGCCTCGAGGAGCGGTTCGTTCGCTCCCTCTGGCCGCGGCTCGCCGGGGGGTCGAGCCGGGTCTTCCTCCACCCGCAGGGAGCGCCGCGCTCGCGGGCCTGTGCCGCAACGCTCCGGACACTCGATCGACTCCGGCGGACGCACCGGCCGTCAACGTACCTCGGCCTCCTCGATGCCTGAGCACCTGGCGAGCGGGGCCCCGGACGAGCGGCCTCCGGGGTCGAAGCCGACGATCCCACCGTCGCCGGACTCCATCTCGGACCCGTCGCCCGGACCCCGGGTCACGATCGTCATTCCGGCCCGGAACGAGGAGGCGTACGTCGAAGGCGCCCTCGAGTCGGTTGCCCGCCAGACCGTCCCCCTCGACCGCCTCCAGGTCGTCGTCGTCGTCAACGGCGCCAGCGATCGGACGGCCGAGGTCGTCCGGGCGGCCCGAGAGCGTCTCCCGCGCCTCGAGCTCCGGTTGGTCGACGACCCCCAGCCCGGCGTCGCCCGGGCGAAGAACATCGGGGCGCGCCTCGCCAACGGCGACCTCCTCGTCTTCCTCGACGCCGATTCCCGGATGGCGCCCGACCTCGTCGAGCGGATCGTCGCCGCCCATCGGGCTGGCTACCGAGCCGGAAGCGTGACCATCGCCGCCGACGATGGCGACCTCCTCGACCGGGGCTTCTACCGGCTCATCGAGTTTGGCAAGCGACTCTTCGGGATCCACGCCAACATGCTCTACTGCGATCGGGCGGCCTTCGAGGCGGTCGGTGGCTTCGACGAGACGTTCCATCAGGCTGAAGATCGGGATCTTCTCGTCCGGCTCGCCCGCTCGGGACTCCGGCTCGGACGGATCACCGACAGCGTCATCTACACCTCGCCGCGGCGGCTCCACGAAGGGCCGCTCCGGATCGGGCTGCTCCGGGTCTTCGGCCGCTGGACCCTTGGCCATCTCGGCATCTGGCGGCGTCGACCGTACTGAGGGGACGGGCGTGGAGCGC
>JBHORA010000172.1:0-1221 GCA_042408535.1 Chloroflexota bacterium
TCGACGCTGCCCTCCGGCTCGGGGCCGCCGGTCTCGTCCTCAAGACGGCGCCCTTCGGCGAGCTCGTCGAGGCGATCCGTCGGGCGGCGAACGGCGGGCTCGCCTTCGGGGTCCGGCCCCGCGCTGCGGCCGTTGCCCGGCTGACGACCCGGGAGCGCGACGTCGTCCGCCTCCTCGTCGACGGCCGGACGAACGACGAGATCGGGGCCGTCCTCGGGATCGGGGCCCGGACCGTGGAGACGCACCTCCGCCGCCTCTTCGAGCGCTTCGACTGCGTCTCGCGGACCGAGCTCGTCGCCCGCGCCCTCCGCGAGGGCTGGCTCGAGGTCCCGGAGTGACGGTGGCTGTCAGGGCAAGGACGGCGGCACGTACGGACGTTCGGAGGGGATGACCTTCGTTGCCTCGGGCGCAGGGTTGACGTCGAGGTTCGATTTCGAGGGCCGGGTCGGGGATGAAGTCGACCGGAGTGGCACCGGGCCCTGTGCGGCCAAGAACGACGAGCGGCGAATCATCGGACCCGCCGCTCGTGTGAGCTTCCAGGATCGCGGGATCAGCCGCCGATCGGCGCTCCCCTCCAGTACGCCCGACTCGAGACCACCGAGCAGAGGAACTCGATCCCGGAGTCGATCTCGACGATGTCGCCCGCCGCGATGGCGGCGTCGAGCTGCGCTTCGGTCGTGATGTGGGCCACCGCCTCCCGGCTCGTGAACAGCTCGAGATAGACGTGCCAGGGCACGTTGAACTCGCTTCCGCCCGGCCCGTCGACGAGGTGATCGTGACCGACAACGGCCGTCGGATCGGTACCGTAGACCGCTGGCATGATCTGCGTCGCCGCCGTCGCGACCTCGAGGTCGTGATCCGGGCAGTTCCCGGGCACGCCCATGCAGTTGAAGGTACCGTCGGTCCCGGGCGGATAGAGGACGAGGTAGAGCGGGGCGACGGCGTGCTCGTTCGTGTGCGACGGGAACGGTGCCTTGATCGGGGTCGCCAGATAGATGATCTGGCCCGTCGCATCGTCGTACGCCGGCTCGATGGCGAGCTGCCCGGTCAGCCGCTCCCCCGACGGGGGACTGGCGCCGACAGGCACGGCGGCCAACAGCAAGGCGGCGGCAGCAGCGAGCGACGACAGGAAGAAACCACGGGGACGCATCCCCAGACCTCCTTCCCCCGGCTACCAGCACCCGTAGCCCAGGTCGTGAGGTCGGCGAGGGCGGGACGCGC
>JBHORA010000174.1:0-2216 GCA_042408535.1 Chloroflexota bacterium
GTGAAGACGAAGGCGATCCTCCTCGCCGCCTCGATGGTCCACCGAACCGCCTACCCGGGCCAGGTGGATGCTCCCCTCCACGACCGCGAAGGTCTCGGCTCGCTGACGACCAAATGGGCGAACCTCGTCGCCGACCGGCGCCTGAGCAACGGCTACCCCCTCGGCGACTTCGGAGCCTGGACGGCGAACGGCGTCTGGACCGGCGACTGCTACCGGACCCCGTCCGCCGTCAGCCTGAGCGTCTCGACCGGCGTAGCCGGAAGGTCCGCTTCGTCATCACCTGGCAGAGCCACGGCTTCTACGACGAGGGATCGAACGGCTTCGGGACCGACGACGCCTACCTCGACCGTCGCCGCTCGGACATCGACCTCCGCGTCTACGACCGGAACGGCACCTGGATCGACGGCTCGGCCTCGGTGAACTGGACGACCGAGTGGGTCGAGTGGACGTACGACGCGACCCGCGGCCCGTACCGGGTCGAGATCCGGCCGTACAGCTGGAGCTGCGACCTGGCCCGGGAGAAGATCGGCTGGGCCTGGGTCGCCTGGGGCGTGCCGTGAGCCGGCCATTCGTCAGCGCGGCCGTGGCGGCCCTGGCCGCCGTTGGGCTCGCCCTCTCCTCGGGAGCGCTCCCCGAGCGAGGCGCGTCGGCGGCGATCGAGGCCGAGGGTCTCATCCTCCTAGCGTTCGAGGATGGTTGCCAGGGTATCGGGACGGTCGAGGCCGTCAACGAGACGCTTGGTAGGCTCGAGTTCCGCGAACGGGTTTCCTGGTCGGAGGACCAGTCGATCGTGATGTGGATCGGCGGGGCTTTCGGGGTCGACCTCGGCGAACAGCTGAGCGTCCGCCTCCGCTCGTCCGACGGCCGGCTCCTGTTCACCGCCCCGGTGACGTTCCTGGACGACGTCATCGTGGACCAGCGTCGCCTTCCGGACTACCTCCTCCTCGCCCGGCTCGACTGCTCCCGGGTGCCGTACGAGGTGGTCCGCCCCCTTTCCTACAACCCCGCTCGACCCCTGGAGCCGGAGGAGCCCCGCGGGCAGGCAGCGCGACCGCCCGCCGGGATCTCGGCCGCCATCACCCTCGCCTTCGAGCCGGGCTGCCAGGGCTCGGGTACGTACGAGGTCGTGAACGAGACGAAGGGGGTCGTCCAGAAGCGGCAGGCGACGACGTGGAGCGCCTCCAAACCGATCCTCGTCGAGGACGGTTCCGGCGGCATCGCCGACCGGGGCGACCGCCTCGTCGTCCGCCTCCTCGACGCCGACGGACGGCTCCTCTTCGCGGCGCCGGTCCCGTTCCTCGACGACGTCATCGTCAATCAGCACCGGCTGCCCGACTACCTCCTCCTCGCCCGGCTCGGGTGTGCAAGCGTCCCGTACGAGGTCACGTATCACCTCTCCTACACGACCCCGGCCGGGGGGCCGGCGACCTCGACCGCCGATCCAGCGGTGGAGCGGTCGTCCTCGTGGCCGTCGCTCGTGCTCCTCTCGCTCTTCGGTCTCGGCCTCGCCGCGAGCTGGCACTACGTCGTGCGGCGGCGTCGGGCCCCGGAGCCGGGCACCGCTCCCGGGCCGTCTCGACCCGACAGCCCGTAGGCGACCGTCGTTTGGACGGTCGCCCGGGGGTCACCGGATCCCGGTATCCCAGAGGAGGCTGACGGCGAGCGGCCGGCCGCTGGCGAGGGCAACGACGACGGGCGCCGGGTCGCCGGTCATGAACGGCTCGTCGGCCCGGCCGAGGACGACGTAGACGCCGGCCGGGACCCGGAACTCGGCCGAGCCGTCGGCTGCGGTGTGGACCGCAGCGACGCCGGTCCCGTCGGGGGCGATGAGCTCGATCGTCGCCGCCACCGGGCGCGGGGCGCAGGCCGGATCGCCCGGCCGCTCGGCGGGGCAGGTGGGGCCGGCGAGGGCGGCGACCGAGAGGGTCGCCGGCTCGCCTTCGACGTCGCCCGGGAGGACCCCTGCCGGGAGCGGGTCGCGGTGCTCGGTCCCGGCGACGACGGCGAGGGAGTGGTCGACGTCGACGTCGACGACGTGCTCGTTGATGCACCCCGCGGGACAGTCGCCCCAGCCGACGTGGAGGCGGACCCGGACCCCGTCGCCGAGGGGCAGGACCTCGTACCAGCGATCCTGCCCGATGAGGTTCGGGTCGAAGGGACCGAAGCCGCGGAAGCGGGGATCCGAGGCGAGGGCGACGGCGACGGCGCGGGTCTCG
>JBHORA010000180.1:0-4452 GCA_042408535.1 Chloroflexota bacterium
ACGCGGCGTTGCTGCGTCAGGCTTTCGCCCATTGCGCAAAATTCCCGACTGCTGCCTCCCGTAGGAGTCTGGGCCGTGTCTCAGTCCCAGTCTGGGTGATCGTCCTCTCAGACCACCTACCGATCATCGCCTTGGTGAGCCATTACCCCACCAACGAGCTAATCGGACGCAGGCCCCTCCCGAAGCGCCTTGCGGCTTTGATGACACGATCGAACGTATCACCACATGCGGTATTAGCCACCCTTTCGGGCAGTTATCCCCCACTTCGGGGCAGGTCACCTACGCGTTACTCAGCCGTTCGCCACTGACGGCCGGAGCAAGCCCCGACCGTCCGTTCGACTTGCATGTCTCATGCACGCCGCCAGCGTTTATCCTGAGCCAGGATCAAACTCTCCGTGTGGAAGGGCGATCGTTGCCGATCGCCTTCGTTCCGAAGGGTTTGCCCGCTCGCGCGTCTCTGAAGCGTGGTTTCCTACCACTCTTCAATTGTTAAGGTGCGGAGTGCGACACGCACGGCCTGAGCCGGCGCCGATCTTCAATGATGAAGCACCCGGGCGGCGGTGTCAACTGGCCGCCCGCCGGACCGGCAGGTCCGGAGGCCCTCTCGCCGCTCGGGGGAGAGCCGAGGCGAAATCGTAGTCGGCGCCCGGCGGCCTGTCAACCCGAGGCACACGGGACGAGGCGCGGAAACCTCCGGCCGGGCTCGCTCAGATCGGACTCTCCTCGACGACGAGGACGAAGGCGACCCCGCTCAGCCACGAGAGCAGGACCAGCTCGGGGGAGGGAGTCGCCCCGCCGAGGCCGACGGAGAGACCGAAGACGAGGGCCCCGAGAACGGCAGCGGCGAAGGCCTTGCCGAGCCGGAGGAGAATCTCGTTGACGAGCTCGCGCACCGGCACCCTCAGAGTGCCCGGCGGCCCTGGAGGGCACGGATGAGGGTGACCTCGTCGGCATACTCGAGGTCGCCACCAACGGGCAGCCCCCGAGCGATCCGAGTGATCACGCCGACCGAGCCGTCGAGCTGCTCGGCGAGGTACATCGCCGTCGCCTCGCCTTCGAGGGTCGGGTTCGTCGCCAGGATGACTTCTTCGAAGGGCTGGCCGGCGCGCCGGGCTGTCTCGACCCGGTCGACGAGCTCCCGGATCCGGAGACGATCCGGCCCAACCCCATCCATTGGCGAGAGCGCACCGTGGAGGACGTGGTACCGGCCCCGATACTCGCCCGTCCGTTCGATGGCGAGGACGTCGAGGGGCTCCTCGACGACGCAGAGGCGGGTCTGGTCCCGAGCCGGATCGCGGCAGATCGGGCAGAGCTCGGCGTCGCTGATGTTGTGGCACTCCCGGCAGAAGACGACGTCTTCCCGAAGGGCGACGAGGGCGGCGGCGAGGGTACGAGCCTCGGTCTCTGGCGCCCGGAGGAGGTGGTACGTCAGGCGTTGCGCCGTCTTGGGGCCGATGCCCGGAAGTCGGCAGAAGGCCTCGATGAGACGGGCGACGGGCTCGATGAGGGCCCCGCTCATGCCGATCTCATAGCCCCGGTAGACCGAGGCCGCCGGTGAGGCGGCCGAGCTTCGACTCGGCGACCTGTCGGGAAGCGCGGAGGGCGTCGTTCACGGCGGCGACGACGAGGTCCTCGAGGAGCTCGACGTCGGCCGGATCCACGGCAGCCGGATCGATGTCGATGGAGACGAGCTCCTGTTTCCCGGTCACCGTCGCCCGGACGGCGCCGCCCCCGGCGGAGCCCTCCACCCGGACTGCTTCGAGTTCGGCCTGGATCCGGGCCAGGTCGGCGAGCATCTGCTGTTGGAGTCGTTGCAGGTTGCCGAGGTTCACCGTGTCCTCCAGTGGCGGCCGGGACACCGGCCCGCTCCTCAGGTGATCTCGCCGACGTCGACGAGGTCGTCGCCGAAGATCCGCTTCGCTTCGGCGAGGATCTTGACGCCCTCGGGGTCGAGAGCGAGCGGCGGATAGCCAGCGAGGTTCGTGGTCACGCAGCGGACGCTAACTGGACGCTCGAGGACGGCCGCTATGCCAGCTTCGATCTCGACTCGGCGCCGCTCGGCGACGTCGCGGAGGAACGCCTTCTCCTCCGGGAAGCCGAGGACGACCGTGGCCCCGTCGACCTGGATCGGTCGACACTCGACGATGAGGGGTCGGATCGGCGGCCGTCGGCTCAAGCGGGCGACGATCTCCGGCCAGCGTCGCAGGACGTCGTCGACCGTCCCGGCTGCCATTGGGCGGGAGGCCGCGGGGGCAGGCTCCAGCGTCGACGCGGAGCGAGCCGGCCGCTCGGATCGGGATGCCGATCCAGCGGTGCGGGGACTTCCGGCGCGCGGACTTCCGGTGCCGGGACTTCCGGTGCCGGGACTTCCAGCGGGCGGACTTCCGTGAACCACCCCGGATGGGTCGTTCGAGGTCGAACTGGCGGGCGGTGCGCTGGCCAGAGGCTCCGGAGCGGGCCCCGGTGACGGGGAGACGACCGGCTGGCTCAGGGCAGCCGGTTCAGCCGGGACCGGCGAGCTCGCCGGGACCGCCGGGGCGGAGACGCCCGACGCCACGGGGGCTGCCGCTCCGGCGCTCGGCGCCGCGGGTGACGGCGGCTGCTCGAGCCGAGCGGGCCTCCCGGGTGTCCGGGCGGGTGACGCTGCCGACCCGGGTGCGATCCCCTCGGACGGGATCGACACGGCTTCGCTCGCCGCGTCCCCGGCTCCCGCGTCCCCGGCTCCGAGGAACAGAAGCTCCATCTGGAGACGGAGCCCGCCGGGCGTCGTCGCCGTTGGGTCGATGGCCGCCAGCCGGCGCGCCACCTTGACGAGAGCGGCAGGATGCGCCCCCCGGGCAACGTCGGCGACGATGGCGCTCCGAACCCGATCGACCGTCTGGTCGAGGACGGTCCGAAGATCACGGCCCCGCTCCTCGAGGTCATCGAGGAGGGTCAGGCCAGCCAGGGCATCACCGGCGACGAGGGCACGCACGAGGGCGTCGACGGTCTCCGGGTCGGCGAGGCCGAGGAGGGCGCGAACGTCGGCGGCGTGGATCTCTTCGGCTCCGGTGGCGAGGAGCTGGTCGAGGATCGTCTCGGCGTCACGCATCCCCCCAGCGGCGAGCTCAGCGATGAGGCGGACGGCATCCGGGCTGGCGGCTCGCCCTTCGGCGGCGAGGATGGCCTCAAGCTTGCCCGCGATCTCGGCGACGGTGAGGCGCCGGAAGTCATAACGCTGGAGGCGGGAGAGGATGGCTGGTGGGAAGCCCTGGGGGTGGGTCGAGGCGAAGATGAAGGTGACGAAGTCGGGTGGCTCCTCGATCGACTTCAGAAGAGCGTTCCAGGCGTCGCGGGTGATCTGGTGGGCTTCGTCGAGGATGTAGACCTTGCGCCGGAGGTCAGAAGGGGCATAGGCGAGCCGCTCGCGGAGGCTCCGCACCTCGTCGATGCCCCGGTTCGAGGCCGCGTCGAGCTCGACGACGTCGAGGGCCCGGCCCTCCCGGATGGCGGTGCAGGCCGGGCAGGCGTCGCACGGCTCGCCGTCGTGGACGTGCGGGCAGTTCAAGGCCTTGGCGACGATTCGCGCCACCGACGTCTTCCCCGTCCCCCGCGGACCGGCGAAGAGGAGGGCATGGGCGAGGCGCCCGTCGCGGATGGCGTTCCGGAGGGCGGTCACGACCGCCTCCTGGCCGATGACCTGGGCGAAGGTCTGGGCCCGCCAGCGGCGGTAGATGGCCTGGTGCTGGTCGGTGGCGATCACGCTGGACACCTCCCGCGGGCGGCGGGCGAGAAACGTGCCGTGCACCCACCGTCGATCGAGACGACCCCGCGCCCTTCCCCCTGGTCGGCTCGGACCCAGCCGCTCCGCGGCACCCGGCGGACATCGCTTAGGGCTGCTTCCTTCCGGACCTGACCCGGTTCACGAGCCGCCGCTGCGCGGGACCCGGTCCTCAACGTCGCCCAGAGGGCGGCCTTCGATGCCGCGGACCTCGGGTGGGGATTCGGCCCTGCTGGAGCGGATTGCAGGTTCAGGGCACCGCTAGTTCCCCGCCTAGCACGGCATCCACAGGATAGCAGGGTGGCGGAGAGGGCGGGATTCGAACCCGCGATGGGTTGCCCCATACCGCATTTCCAGTGCGGCGCCCTAGGCCTCTAGGCGACCTCTCCGCAAGATCCGACGGGCCGGCCCGCCGGCCGGCCCGCTCCAGGTGTCGTCGATGGCGGAGAGGGTGGGATTCGAACCCACGGTGCTTTCGCACACCGCTTTTCGAGAGCGGCACCATAAACCACTCGGACACCTCTCCGCCGTCGAGGATACCAAAGAGCCTCGGCCTCGACCAGGGGGCACGGGCTGGCGGCCGAGCGCGAAGCGGTTCGCGGCGGGGCGTCGGGCGACGGAAGGACCGGGGCTCGGGCCGCGGTTCTGGCCGCCATCGGGCCGTCGGTCGGGCCGGGCGTCGGGCGACGGAA
>JBHORA010000182.1:0-28483 GCA_042408535.1 Chloroflexota bacterium
CAGGCGCGCGTTCGGATCCGCGGCCGCGTGTCGCCAGGACCCGGCCCCGGCCGGACCTTGGCCATCTTCTCGTCAGGCGCACGTTCCGCGGCGCGGATCGGCGTCCGGGGCCGGTTCGGGCGGGGCTGGGTCCCCGGGCCGAGCGGCGCCGAGCGTGCCGGTCCGGGGAGCGGAGGCGTTCTGGGCCCCGCCCGGGGCCCCGTCACGGACAAACGCCCGCCCCACGAGCGTAAGGCCAGCGAACCGCCCCGGGAGCCCGCCCGAACCCGATCGGTTGTCGTCTGCCACCCCGCCGCCGAGCGTGGGACCCGCCTCGCCGACGCCGCCGCCGGCCCCCCGCCCGGCGGCAAGTCCAGATAGCGCGCGCCTCACGAGAACATGGGGAGGGTCGGGCGGCTACCTCGTCCTGGCCCGGCGGCAAGTCCAGATAGCGCGCGCCTCACGAGAACATGGGGAGGGTCGGGCGGCGGGCAGCCCCGGACCGGGCGGACCCGCACCGCTCGCCCAGCCGCGCGGGCTCTCACGATGCCCTACTTGCATGATTATGCGGCCGTGGTGTATAGTCATGCAGCCATGACGGTGGTCCCCTCGATCCCTTCGCCCACTCCTCGGCGGCCGTCGGCGAGCGGCCCCGCGCGTCCGTGAGCGCGCGCCTGGAGGCGACCGAGCGGATCGAGGCGGACCGCCGGCTGGACCTTCCCGAACCTTCCTCCCGCCCCGCCGCCCGCCACCCCCGGCCCGACGCACCGATTCGGGTCGCCGTCGTCGGCGCCACCGGCTACGCCGGCGCCGAGCTCGTCCGGCTCCTCGCCCGCCACCCTCGGGTCGAGATCGTCGGCCTCGTCGGGCGCGACCGGGCGGACGAGCCGATCGAGCTGATCCACCCGCACCTCGCCGCGACCGGCCTCCGCGTCGACGATCGGCTTCCCGAGGCCGACGCCGTGTTCCTCGCCCTCCCCCACGGCGTCGCCGCGAACCTCGTCCCCGAGATCCTCGAGCGGGGTGCGACGGTGATCGACCTGGGCCCCGACTTTCGGCTCCGCGACCCGGCCGACTACCCCCGCTGGTACGGCTTCGAGCACCCCCGTCCCGACCTCCTCGCCGCCGCCGTCTACGGTCTCCCCGAGCTCCACCGCGACGAGCTCCGGGCCCTCGCCTCTGCCGACATCGCGATCGTCGGCGCGCCCGGCTGCTACCCCACGGCGACCCTCCTCGCCCTCGCCCCCCTCGCCCGCGCCGGCCTCATCGGCGACCTCGTCGTCGACGCCAAGAGCGGTGTCTCGGGCGCCGGCCGGAGCCTGAAGCCGGAGCTCCTCTTCGGCGAGGCGAACGAGAACGTCCGCGCCTACGGGATCGGCGGCCACCGCCACGTCGCCGAGATCGAGCAGGAGCTCGCCCGTCTCGGCGAGGCCGGCGGGCGGCCGAATCCGGGGGCCGCGGCCGTCGATTTCCTGCCCCACGTCGTGCCGATGACCCGCGGCATCCTCGCCGCCTGCCACGTCCGGCCGACCCGCCCGGTCGAGCAGGCCGAGCTCGACGCCCTCTACGCCGCCGCCTACGCCGACGAGCCCTTCGTCGCGGTGGCGGCCGCCCCGCCGACGACGAAGCAGGTCCTCGGGAGCAACCAGGCCCGGGTCTTCGTCCACGCCGATCGGCGGACCGGCCGGATCCTCGCTGTCGGGGTCGTCGACAACCTCGTCAAGGGCGCCGCGGGTCAGGCGATCCAGGCCTTCAACCTCGTCCACGGGCTGCCCGAGACGAGCGGTCTCGAGCAGCTCCCCCTCGCCCCCTAGGAGGCCGCGGCACCGATGCCCCACCCGACCGAGGGACTCGTCGACGAACGCCTCGCCGTCCTCGCCCCGCTCCCCATCGACCTCCCGGCCGTCGAGCGCCGAGCGGTGATGCCGGGCGGCTTCGTCGCCGGTGGCCTCAGTGCCGGGATCAAGGCCTCGGGCCGACCGGACCTCGCCGTCGTCGCGACCGCGCCCGCTGCCGACGGCAGCCGGCCCGCCGCCGCGGCCGCCGCCGTCTTCACCCCGAACCGCTTCGCGGCGGCACCGGTCCTCGTCTCCCGACGCCACCTCGCGGCGACCGAGCCGGCCGGCGACGGCCGCTACGGCTGGGCGACCGGGATCGTTTCGACGAGTGGCTGCGCGAACGCCGCGACCGGCGCCGCCGGACTCGCCGACCAGGAGACCGTCGCCGCCCGGCTCGCCGAGCACCTCGGCACCGGGGCCGACACGATCCTCACCCTCTCGACCGGGGTCATCGGCACCCGGCTGCCCCTCGAGCGCGTCGCCCGCGGCCTCGAAGCGATCGTGCCCGCCCTGAACGGCGGCGACGAGGCCCTCGCCGCGGCGGCCCGGGCCCTCATGACGACCGACAGCCGCCCGAAGTGGGCGACGGTGAGCCTGACCCTCCCCGACGCCGACGGCCTCGCCGCCCGGCCGGTCCGGGTGACCGGGATCGCGAAGGGAGTCGGGATGATCCACCCCCGGATGGCGACGATGCTCGCCGTCCTCCTCACCGACGCCCTCGTCGCCCCGGCGACCCTCGCCGCCCTCCTCCGACCGATCGTCGCCCGGACCTGGAACCAGCTCACGATCGACGGCGACACGAGCACGAACGACACCGTCCTCCTCCTCGCCTCGGGCGCCGCCGGGAGCGCCGAGGTCCGGCCCGGGACGCCCGAGGCGGGCGAGCTGGCCCGGGCCCTCGAAGCCGTCGCCCGCGACCTGGCCCGCCAGCAGGCGGCCGACGGCGAGGGCGCGACGACCCTCATCACCTGCCAGGTGAGCGGCGCCGTCGACGACGCCGAGGCGCGGGCCGTCGCCCGGGCCGTCGTCGCCTCGAGCCTCGTCAAGGCCGCCGTCCACGGCCGCGACCCGAACTGGGGCCGGATCGCCGCCGCCGCCGGCAACGCCCTCCTCCCCGAGACGACCGTCCTCGAAGCGGCGGGGCTCCCGCCAGCCGAAGCGGAGCGACGGACGGGGCGCCCGGCGAGCGTCGACCCCGAGCGCCTCCGGATCGCCGTCGCCGGTCGGCTCGTCTTCGACGGCGGCGCCGGCGGCCCCCAGCCCTTCGATCGCGAGGCCGCCCGGGCGGCGATGGCGGCGCCGGAGTGCCTCATCCGGCTCGACCTCGGCCTCGGAACGGGCGTCGGCGAGGCCTTCGGCTGCGATCTGAGCGAGGAGTACGTCGTCGAGAACTCGGAGTACACGACGTGAGCGAGATCGTCGTTCTCAAGCTCGGTGGCACGACCCTTGCCGAGCAGCAGCACGTCCTCGGCGAGATCGCGGCGGTCGCCCGGTCGCGACCCATCGTCGTCGTCCACGGCGGCGGGAAGCGGATGACCGAGTGGCTCGACCGACTCGGCGTCGCCACCCGCTTCGAGGGCGGACTCCGGGTGACCGACCAGGCTGCCATCGAGGTTGCCGCAGCCGTCCTCCGGGGCATCGTGAACTCCGAGCTCGTCGCCGCCCTCCGAAGCCTCGGGGTCGATGCGGTCGGGCTCTCTGGCGTCGACGGGGGACTCCTCATCGCCGAGCGTGTCCCCGACGTCGGCTTCGTCGCCCACGTCGTCGGCATCCGGCGGGATCTCCTCGACAGCCTCCTCGTCGCTGGCCAGGTCCCGGTCGTCGCGCCCCTCGCCCGGGACGAGGAGGGCATCGTCTGCAATGTGAACGCCGACGACGCCGCAGCCGGGATCGCCGCCGGGCTCGGCGCCCGCCAGCTCGTCCTCATGACTGACGTCGACGGGGTCCGCGACGCCGAGGGCCGGAAGATCGAGAGCCTCACGGCCGAGGAGGCCGAGGCGCTCATCGCCGCCGGAGTCATCTCGGGCGGGATGGTGCCGAAGGTTCGGGCCGCCCTGTCGGCCCTCGTCTGGGACGGTGCCGAGGCGATCATCGCCGACTCCTCCGTGGCAGGCGCCCTCCGCCGCGCCCTGGAAGATCCCTCCTTCGGAACCCGGATCCGGGCCCGCTCGACGGCGATCGCGGCCAGCGTCGGCAGAGCGACCGTTCGGCCGGTGGAGGGTTCGCGGTGAGATCCTCCCAACCGGCGACGATGGCACGCTCCCCAGCGCCGCCCGAGCTGAAGCGGGCCCGCCAGGAGGCGATCAGGGAGATCGTCGCCCGGCACCCGATCACGAGCCAGATGGAGCTCGCCGAGGCCCTCGCCGAACGAGGCTTCGAGGTCACCCAGGCGACGGTCAGCCGCGACATCGCCGAGCTGGGGCTCGTCAAGGTGGCTCGGGGCGAGCGGCACGTCTATGTCGCCCCCGAGGATCTTGCCCCGGCCGTCGGGACGGCTGCGGCTCCCAGCGCCGCCACGGAGCGGCCGGCCGAGGCCTCGGCTCGGGCCGCGGCCGACGAGCGACTCCGCCGGATCCTCGCCGACATCCCCCTCACGGTCCGCCGGAGCGGGCTCATTCTCCTCCTCATCGGGACGCCGGGCACGGCGAGCATCGTCGCCCAGGCCATCGATGACTCGTCGCTCCAGGAGCAGGAGGGCACCCTCGCCGGCGACAATACGACCCTCGTCCTCTTCGCCGACGAGGACCGCCTCGAGCGCTGGCTTCGCCGCTTCCGCGCGCTCCAGGCCGCTGCGGCCTCGTCGTCGACCCTGACCACGGAGGCCCTTCGATGAAGAAAGTCGTTCTCGCCTATTCGGGCGGGCTCGATACCTCGGTCGCTGTCGCCTGGCTGAAGGAGCAGTACGGCGTCGAGGTCGTCACCCTCACCGTCGACGTCGGCGGCGGCTCGCTCAAGGCGGGCGTCGAGCGGCGAGCGATGAGCGCCGGCGCGTCGCGGGCCTACGTCGTCGACGCGCGGGAGCGGTTCGTGAAGAGCTTCGTTTGGCCGCACCTCCAGGCGAACGCCCTCTACCAAGGCACGTACCCCCTGGCGACCGCCCTCGCCCGCCCGCTCATCGCCCAGCTTCTTGTCGAGGTCGCCCAGCGCGAAGGTGCCGACGCCGTCGCCCACGGCTGCACAGGCAAGGGCAACGACCAGGTCCGCTTCGACGTCGCCGTCCACGCCCTCGATCCGGGCCTCGCCGTCATCGCCCCGATGCGGGTCGGGATGGGCCTGAGCCGGGAGCAGTCGATCGACTACGCTGCCGCCCGCGGGATCGAGGTCCCGGTGACGAAGGAGTCGCCCTACTCGATCGACGTGAACATCTGGGGCCGCTCCTGCGAGGCGGGGATCCTCGAAGACCCCTGGCTCCCGCCGCCCGAGGACGCCTTCGCCTGGACGGTGCCGCCGTCAGAGGCGCCGGACCCGGTCGAGGTCGTCATCGGCTTCGGGGGTGGCATCCCGGTCAGCCTCGACGGGGAGGAACTCGGGCCCGTCGAGCTCGTCGATCGGCTGAACGCCCTCGGCGGGGCCCACGGGGTCGGCCGGATCGACCACGTCGAGGATCGCCTCGTCGGGATCAAGAGCCGGGAGATCTACGAAGCGCCGGCGGCGACGATTCTCCACGCCGCCCACCGGGCCCTCGAGTCGCTCACCTTGACGAAGGACACCCTCCGCTTCAATCGGCTCGTCGCCGACGAGCTCGCCCGCCTGACCTACGACGGGCTCTGGTTCAGCGCCCTCCACCGCGACCTCCGGGGGTACGTCATGTCGTCGCAGCGGGTCGTCTCGGGCGAGGTCCGGGTCCGCCTCGACCACGGCCAGGCCATCGTCACCGGGCGGCGCTCGCCGCTCTCGCTCTACGACAAGAACCTGGCCACGTACGACGAGGGCGACGCCTTCGACCACAAGAGCGCCGTCGGCTTCATCGAAATCTTCGGGCTGCCGCTCCGGGTCGAGGCGGCTCGCCATGGGGCCGTCGGCTCCCACTACGGGGCCGCCTGGACCTGGACCGACCCGCTCCTCGAGACGCTTCCCATCAGCGTGACCGACGCGGCGGCGGCGAGCGACGCGGCGGCGGCCGAGGGGCTGGCCCAGCGGTGAGGCGCACCGACTCGGCCCCGTGCCCGAGGTAGGTCGCCCTCAGTCCGCCTTGGAGCGCTCTACCGACCCCAGTCGTTAGCACCGCACCCGTAGCCTGCCTCTCGGGCGAGGTCGAGACGACCGCCGTCGGCCGAAGTCCAGAGAAGCGCCAATCCCGAGAGCCGTGCCGGACCCAAGAGCCGTGCCGGACCCGAGAGCCACCGCGTCATCCTCGCGACAGGACGCCCGCCGCCACGAGCCGCCCCCGAGCCGCCGCGAGGGCCGCCCGAACCCGTGCCGGCGCCGTGCCACCGACGACATCGCAGGTCGCCAGCGCACCGTCGATGGACGCCGCCCCCCGCAGGACCTCGCCGATCCCCGGCTCAGCGGCCAGGGCGGCCGCGACCGGATCCCCCGCCGCCCCGAGGGCGATTCCGATCATCGCGTCGGGGACCTCAGCGAGCCCGATGCCCGCCTCCTCAGCTTGGGCGACGAGAGAACCGACGATGTGATGGGCGACCCGGAACGGGACGCCCCGCCGGACGAGGGCATCGGCAACGGCGGTCGCCGTCGTGTACCCCTCCTCCGCCGCCTCCCGCATCCGATCGGCGTCGACGGTCAGCGTCTCGACGAGACCGGCCATGACGGCCAGCGACCCCTCGAGGGTCCGGACGGCCCCGAAGAGGGGCGCCTTGTCCTCCTGGAGGTCGCGCTGGTAGGCGAGCGGGAGTCCCTTGAGGACGGCGAGCATGCCCGCCAGGGCGCCGATGACCGTCGCCGTCCGTCCCCGAACGAGCTCGGCCGGATCTGGGTTCCGCTTGTTCGGCATCATCGAGCTCCCCGTCGCGAAGGCGTCGGCGACCCGAACAAACCCGAAGCGTGGGTGCGACCACCAGGTGATCTCCTCGGCCAGGCGAGAGAGGTGGACCATGGCCAAGGCGACGGCAGCGAGGACCTCGACGACGAAGTCACGATCGGCGACGGCATCCAGGGAGTTCGCCGTCACCCCGTCGAAGCCAAGCTCTCGTGCCGTCGCTTCGCGATCGAGGGGATAGCCGGCGCCGGCCAGGGCGCCCGAGCCCAGAGGGCTCAGGTTGAGGCGGCGGCGGGCGTCGGCGAGCCGGCCCCGGTCGCGCTCGAGCATTTCGACGTAGGCGAGGAGGTGGTGAGCGAAGAGGACCGGCTGGGCCGGCTGGATGTGGGTCGTCCCCGGTAGGACGGCCTCACCCTCCCGCTCGGCGAGCGAAACGAGGGCGCCCTCCATGACGAGGATCGCCCGGTCGAGGCGGTCGATCGCCCGGCGGGTCCACAGTCGGAGGTCCGTCGCCACCTGATCGTTCCGGGAGCGGCCGGTGTGGAGCTTGCCGGCCAGGGGTCCGATCCGCTCGGCGAGAGCAGCCTCGACGTTCAGGTGGACGTCCTCGAGGCTGGGGTCCCATTCGAAGCTCCCGGCGACGATCGCCTCGCGGAGGGAGACCAGACCGGCGACGAGCTCGTCGACCTCCGTCTGGCTCAGGAGCCCGGCTCGGCCGAGACCGCGGACGTGGGCGATCGACCCTTCGATATCGTCGATGGCGAGCTCGCGGTCGACCTCGATGGACCGCGTGAAGTCGGCGGTGCGGGGATCGGTCTGGCCGCTGAAGCGGCCGCCCCAGAGTCGCATCGGCTGGTCGGTGGCCTCCTCGGCGGATCGACGGGCGGCTGGAATGGCGTCGGTCGCCGCTGGGGGACTCCCGTTCCGGGCGACGCCGCCGAAGGGGATGGTACAGGGCCGCGGGGGTCGCGGGCACTCCGCTCCCAAGGTCACGGCAGCCCCGCTCCCGGTCCGGGTCCGGGTTCGACTGTCGCTTGCGCCTGCCGACCCGCTTGCGCCTGCCGCCCCGCTTGCGCCTGCCGCCCCGCTTGCGCCTGCCGCCCCGGCAGCGCCCGCCAGGCGACGCCAGCACCCGCGACCGCCGCCAGGGCAGCGCAACCGAACAGGAGTCCGTGGCCGAACGTTCCGTAGACGATCCCACCCGCACCGTTCGCCACGAGCGCCCCGACCCCGAAGGCGGCCAGCTGGAAGATCCCCTGGCCCGTTCCCTGGAGCTCGTCCGGCAGGAGGGCCCGCATGGCAAGGACCGAACCGATCCAGAGGCCGGCGAAGGCGAGCCCCGTCAGGGCCCGGCTGGCGATGATGAGCCCAACGTCGGCGACGACAACCCACGTGCCCAGAGAGACGGCATAGAGGAGGGCCGCCCCGCCGAAGAGGCTCCGGAGGCCGAACCGCCCCGCGATCGCTCCGGCCGCCGCCATGGCCGGGATCTCGGCGAAGGCGGCCACCGCCGCCGAGAGGGCGACGTCCGAGGGCCGGCCGCCGAGCTCGACGATTCGAAGGCCGAGGTAGGTAAAACCGGCGATGACGCCGCTGAAGACGAGGCTGATGGCGACGGCGACACCGGGCAGGCTCGGGGCGGCTGCGACGGCATGGCGGAGGGAGCCGCCGCGGGGCCGCCGAGGGCCGGACCCGGTTCGTGGCGTCGAGTCCATCGGACGCACCTGGAGGCGGGGGCGGTCCGCCAGGCCGACGCTCGGCGGGAGGAGCGCGAGGACGAGGGCGGCGCAGAGGAGCGAGGCCGGCCAGTAGCCGGTGACGTCGTAGAGGAATCCCGTCACCACGCTCGTGATGGCGAAGGCGACGCTCGAGAGGAGTCGAATCCGCCCGTAGTGCCGCCCCGGATCGGCGAGGGCGTTGACGGCCAGGGCGTCGGCAAGGGGGCCGATGGCCGATTCAAAGACGATGAACCCGACGTAGAGCGCACCCAGGACGACCGGCGGCCAGGCCAGGCCGAAGCCAACCAGGGCGAGGGCGCAGCCGAGGGCCGCCAGCCGGAGGGCGCCCGTTCGGCCGACAACCACATCGGCCAGGTGGCCCCAGGCCGGCACCGCGACGGTGAAGGCGACCGAGGCCGTGGCCGTGACGAGCCCGATCTCGGCGGGGCCGAAGCCGCGCGCGGCAAGGATGACGGCGACGAACGGATAGAACGCCCCGAGGGCGGCACCGAAGAGGAGGAAGACGAGCTGGAGGCGACGCACCGGGCCCGATCGTACCCTCCGGGGCCCCCGCGTCGGACCCGAGGGCGGCCGGGCGGCCGGGCCAGCGACACCCTGCGAAGGACGGCGAAGCTGGTCAGTCGCGGCGGCCGTCGGCGGTCACTCGAGGACGAGGAGAACGGCGCCGGCGACGATGGCCGCTGCGGCCGCCAGGCGAGCCAGTCGCTCGGTTCCCGAGCTCGCCTCCCCCATCCGGAAGGTGCCCCAGCCCGAGGCGAGGACGACGGCCGACTCGCGGAGTGGCGCCACCGCGGTCAGAGGCGCCACAGACAAGGCGAGCAGGACGAGCCCGTAGGCAGCGTACGAGAGGATGCCCGCCGCCGCGGCCTTGGCGAGCCCGCCCCCGGGCGAGGGATCGGGATCGGGTTCCGGCACCGACCGGGGACGCGGCACGGCCCGAACGACCCGCTCGGCGAGGAGCGTCCAGGCCGCCATCGCTGGCCAGACGAGGGCCCCGTAGAGCCACGGATCGACGAGGCGGACGGCGACCCGGTCGAGGGCCGTGTAGATCGCGATGGCGACGCCGGTGCCCACGGCAAGAACCCCTGGATCGTGCCACCAGTGGGGGTCGCCCCCTCGTCGCAGCGGCCCGACGATCCGCCACGGTCGAACGAGGACGAGGAGGCCGCCGAACAGGAGCGCGATCCCGGCGAGCCCCGGGGCGGCGAGGCGCTCCCCGAGGACGGCGAAGCCGACGACGGCCGCGAGGAGCGGGGCCGTGCCCCGAGCTGTGGGGTAGACGACGGACAGGGCGCCCCGTTGGTAGGCTGCCGAGAGGAGAACGAGGTAGACGGCCTCAACGAGACCCGACACCGTCGCCAGACCGACGACAGCCAATCCAGCTTCAGGGGCGAGCTCGGGCGAGCCACCGCTCGAGATGGCGAGGACGCCGATCGGGATCGAGACGACCGCGGCCGCCACCATGGCCAGGACGGCCGTCCGAAGCGGATCCCCGGCCTGCTTGAGGATGACGTTCCAGGCCACGTGGAGGATCGCGGCGGCCAGGACGAGCCCAACGGTCTCCGCCGGCATCAACGTCCGGCTTCAGCCACCCCGACCCGGGGGCGTCTCGTCGAAGATGGGTGGGTGCCGTTCCAGCCCCTGACTCGCGGCATCCGCTCCTCCCGTGTCCCGATGACCGACCCGATTGGTCGAGCGTCCCCGATTCTGCGACACACCGGGCACTTCCGGTTCCTTAGGACGTCACGGGGGCGGCCGTTCCGGCTCCGCCCTCTCGACCACGCTTCAGTGGGGTCCGCCCGTGGCGAGGGGCGGCGGGCCGTGGCAAGGGCTCCGGGCCGTCGGGCTCCGGCCGACGGAGGGGCGTGGTCGTCAGACGCCGAAGGGATGCCAGACCGTCTTCATCTCCAGGAAAGCGGCAATCCACTCCGGCCGCTCGGCCGCCCGATCGTCGAGCCAGTCGAAACGATCCTCCCGGGCCCGCACCGGACGCCGCGCCAGCCGCTTCACGTTCTCGGCCGCCAGGCGCTCGGCCTCGGCCCGGAGGTCGTCGGGGGCGCCCCAGAGGTCGAGGCCGTCGACGTCGAGGTGGGCGGCGAGGACGGGCACGAGCTCGCGGCGGAACCCCGTCAGGAGGTTGACGACCCCACCCGGAAGGTCGGAGGTGGCGAGAACCTCGCTCAGGGTGACGGCCGGGAGCGGCCGTCGCTCCGAGGCGAGGACGACGGTCGTGTTGCCGCCGACGAGGACGGGCGCCAGCCGGCTCACGAGACCGAGGAGGGAGCTCGTCTCCGGAGCGACGATGCCGACGACGCCCGTCGGCTCAGGGATCGTGAAGTTGAAGTAGGGTGCCGCGACTGGGTTCGCCGCGCCGAGGACCTGGCTGATCTTGTCACTCCAACCCGCGTACCAGACCCAGCGGTCGATGGCCCGGGCGACGAGCACGTCGGCACGAGCGCGGCTCACGCCTTCGGCGGCAGCGACCTCCGCGGCGAACTGCTCGCGGCGCCCCTCCATGAGCTCGGCGATCCGGTAGAGGATCTGGCCACGGTTCATCGCCGTCCGTCCGGCCCAGCCCGGGAAGGCGGCCCGGGCGGCCCGAACAGCGTCGCGGAGGTCCTTCCGGGAGGCGCGGACGGCGTTCGCCAGGGGCTCGCCGTCGGCGGCGACGACGACGTAGCTGCGGCCCGATTCGGAGCGCGGGAACTGGCCGCCGAGGTAGAGCTTGTACGTCTTGCGAACCTCGATCCGGCCGTCGGTCGCGGCCGTCGGAACGGGCGTGGCGGTTCCCCTCGCCACGATCAGCGGTCCTCGAGGCGGACGTAGGCGAGGAGGCCGTGAAGACCACCTTCGCGCCCGAAGCCGGATTCCTTGTAGCCGCCGAAGGGGCTCGTCGGGTCGAACTTGTTGTACGTGTTCGCCCAGACGACCCCCGCCCGGAGCCGACGGGCCATCTCGAGGATCCGACTCCCCTTCTCCGTCCAGATCCCGGCCGAAAGGCCGTACTCGGTGTTGTTCGCCTTCTCGATCGCCTCGTCGGGGGTTCGGAAGGTGAGGACCGAGAGGACCGGCCCGAAGATCTCCTCCCGCGCGATCCGGTGGCTCTGGGCGACGTTCGTGAAGAGGGTCGGCCGGAAGAAGTAGCCCCGTTCCGGGAGCTCGCAGGCTGGCTGGTAGATCTCCGCCCCCTCGGCGACGCCCGAGGCGACGAGCTCCTCGATCTTTTCGAGCTGGGCCTGGCTGTTGATCGCCCCGACGTCGGTGTTCTTGTCGAGGGGATCGCCGACCCGGAGCGTCGCCAACCGGTCCTTGAGCTTGTCGATGACGACGTCGACGACGGATTCCTGGACGAGGAGGCGCGAGCCGGCACAGCAGACCTCCCCTTGGTTGAAGTAGATCCCGTTCACGATCCCCTCGACGGCCTGATCGAGGGCGGCGTCCTCGAAGATGATGTTCGCCGCCTTGCCGCCGAGCTCGAGGGTGAGCGCCTTGTCGGTCCCGGCCACGATCTGCCCGATGCGGCGCCCGACGGCGGTCGAACCGGTGAAGGCGACCTTGTCGACGCCCGGATGGCCGGCGAGGTAGCTCCCGATCTCGCCGGGTCCGGGGACGATGTTCACGACGCCCGGCGGGAGATCGGCCTCTCGGCAGATCTCGGCGAAGCGGAGGGCGGAGAGCGGCGTCGTGCTCGCCGGCTTGAGGACGACGGTGTTCCCGGCGGCGAGGGCCGGGGCGATCTTCCAGGCGAGCATGAGGAGCGGGAAGTTCCAGGGGATGATCTGGCCGGCCACCCCGAGGGGCCGCGCCACCCGGCCCGGGAAGGCGTACTCGAGCTTGTCGGCCCAGCCGGCGTAGTACCAGAAGTGGGCGGCCACGAGCGGGATGTCGACGTCCCGGCTCTCCTTGATCGGCTTGCCGGTGTCGAGGGTCTCGAGGACGGCGAGCTCGCGGCTCCGCTCCTGGAGGATCCGGGCGATCCGGAAGAGGTACTTCGCCCGCTCTTTGCCAGGCAGGTTCCCCCAGCGGCGACGCTGGGCTCGGCGGGCGGCGCGGACGGCCCGGTCGACGTCGGCCGGGGTCGCCCGGGCGACGACGGCGAGGGGCTCCTCGGTCGCCGGGTCGAGGTCGACGAACTCGCCGCCGTCGGCCGCCGGGACCTCGCGACCGTCGATGACGAGGCCGTACCGCTCGCGGATGGTGACGATGTCGCGGGCTTCGCGGGACGGGGCGTACTCCCAGGGGATCGCCTGGCCCTCGCCGAGGCCCCAAGAGGCCCCGATCGGCGGCGACGGGGCAACGGCCCGGGCGTCGGGCGAATCGGTCATGGGCTCGGCTCCGCGCCCGTCGGCCATCAGCTCGGCTCCATGGCTCGCGATCGGGCGGCCGCCGGGAGCGCCACAACAACCGTTCGAAGGCGACTGGTGTCGATCATCGCGCCATTATCGCACCCGGCGAAGGCGGACCGGGACGGCACCCTCACCCGACCCCGGGGCGGCGACCTCGAGGCCGGACCAGCGGAGCCTCCACCACGCCCACGCGGCGAAGGCCACGGCGACGCCGAGGAGGCCGCCGATGAGGACGGCGACCCTGACCCCGGCCGCCGAGGCGAGGGAGCCGACGAAGAGACCACCCACCGGAGCCGACCCGGCGAAGACCGTCGTGTAGACGCTCATGACCCGCCCCCGGAGACGATCCGGGACGGCGAGCTGGATCATCGTGTTCGCCGTCGCCGCCATGGCGATCCCGCCGGCCCCCGCGAGGAAGAGGAGGACGGCAGCGGTCGGGTAGTTTGTCGTCGCGGCGAGGGCGACCTGGGCCGCCCCGAGGACGAGGGCACCCCCGATGAGAACCGAGGGACGAGGGCCACCGAAGGCGAGGCCGAGGGCGGCCACGACCGACCCGACGCCACTCACGGCCATGAGGAACCCGAAGCCCTCGGCCCCGACCCCGAGGACGCTTCGGGCGAAGGCGGGGACGATGACCTGGAAGTTCATCGCCACCGTGGCCACGAGGCCGACGACGACCGTCGCCAGGAGGACCGCCGGCGTCTGCCGGACGTAGCGGAGCCCCTCGCCGAGGGCGGACCGGACCTGGGCCATCGTCCGCGGTCGCTCGGCGAGGCGGACCGGAACGAGCTCTTCGTCCCGCATGAGGAGGAGGCCGCCGATGACGGCGAGGAAGCTGAGGCCGTTGAAGAGGAAGGCCGGGGCGATCCCCGCCGCCCCGATGACGAGGCCGGCGACGGCAGGTCCGAGGACCCGCGCCCCGTTGAACATCGCCGAGTTCAGGGCGACGGCGTTCGCCACGTCGTCGCGGCCGACCATCTCGACGACGAAGGACTGGCGGACCGGCATGTCGACGGCGTTGGCGACCCCGAGACCGAGGGCGAGGACAAGGACGAGGGCCACAGTCACGGCACCCGTCGCCGTCAGCAGCCAGAGGAGGAGGGCGAGGATCATCATCGCCGCCTGGACGACGACGAGGGCCCGCCGCTTCGGGAGGGCATCGGCGACGAGGCCGCCGACGAGCCCGAAGAGGACGACGGGCGTGAACTGGGCGGCGCCGACGACCCCGAGCCAGAAGGGATCGTTCGTCAGGGTGAGGACGAGCCAGGCCTGGGTGACCGACTGCATCCAGGTCCCGACGAGGGAGATCGCCTGTCCGGCGTAGAAGAGGCGGTAATTGCGGTGCCGGAAGGCACGGAGGCCGGCCCCGATCGGTGCCCTGTTCACGGGGCTCGCCCCGGGGCGGGTCGAGGATCGGGTCCCGCCTCGCGGTCGGGCGGTCCTTCGGGGTAGGCCTCCGCCTCGCGGTCGAGCTCCGCCAGGTGCTCGAGGAGGTGGGCTCGCCGGGCCTCGGCCGCCGCGATCATCTCCGCCAGCCGGCTCGCCTTCCGACGGAGGAGCTCGATCTGGCGGCCGGCCCGGGCGAGGGCGTCGCGGACGATGGCCCGGCGCTCGGCCGCATCGTGGGTCGCTTCGAAGCGGGCCCGGTTCCGGAGCCGCGCCGCCTCGTCTTCGAGGAGCTGGGCGATCTCGGCAAGGGAGAAGCCGGCGTCGTCGCGAAGGCCCTTGATGAAGCGGAGCCGCTCGAGGTCGTCGTCGTCGTAGAGGCGATAGGCGCCGTCGGTCCGGGCCGCCGGGCGGAGGAGGCCGAGCTCCTCGTAGTAGCGGATCGCCCGCGGGGTGAGGCCGGTCTCGGCCGCAGCCTCGTGGATCCGTCGGAGATGGCCCGTCGGCGACGCTCCTCCCGGCCCGAGCCCCTCGGCCGGGGTCTCGGAAGGCGCCCCCGCGGCCGGTCGCCGTGGTGCGGAACGGCTCGAGGTCGGAGGCGCGGTGCGCTCGCTGGTCGGAGTGGTCACTGGCTCGTCGTGCTGGTCGTGCTGGCTTACCGGCTAGGTCGTGCTGCTCGGGGAGCGCTTCCCTCGGATCGCCCGTCCCGAGGGTGGCGGCACCTGGCATGGAGGGGGCGACAGTGATCCTACCACAACCTTCACGTTTCCGTGAACGTTGGACCTCGCCCGGAGACGGACGGGATCTCCGTCCCCACGCGTCAATGGGATCGCTGCGCAGAAGACCGTGCGTTGCAAGATGGGCGGCTGTGGTCCATCACTGCTGTCCCGGGTGGTCGATGGCAATCCGGCCTGGCGGAGAGATCGCCCGCCGGCGCAACGGCGCGTGGCCCTGGCTTGAGCGCGCCTGCCAGCGCGGCACCGCCGCTTGCCGACAACGGCCGCGGGCCGTTCGGCACTTGCCAGCCCTTCGCCCCCGGAGGCACACTCGCCACCGTCCACCGACCGCGGCCACGTCCGGACCCCAGCGCGCCCCGCCCGGCGCGGCCACGATCGATCATCGAGGAACGAGGGTCCCTCCGAGGAGCTGGCGCTGGCGATCGAGGTGCGCCGGCCGGCCCCAGGGGCCCCCGAGGCGGGCAGACCGAGCCCGCCGCAGGCACGACACGGAGGCAGGACGCATGGGCAAGCGCATCCCCCGCGAGACGATCCTCGAGAACCTCCGCACCCGCATCGAGCGCGGCGAGCCGATCGTCGGCTGCGGCGCCGGGACCGGGATCTCGGCGAAGATGGCCGAGGCCGGCGGCGCCGACCTCATCATCATCTACAACTCCGGTCGCTACCGGATGGCCGGCCGTGGCAGCCTCGCCGGCCTGCTCCCCTACGGCGACGCGAACGAGATCGTCGTCGACATGGCCCGCGAGGTCATCCCGGTCGTCAAGAACACGCCGGTCCTCGCCGGCGTCTGCGGAACCGACCCCTTCCGTGACATGGAGGTCTTCCTCCGCCAGCTCATCGCCATCAACTTCTCCGGCGTCCAGAACTTTCCGACCGTCGGCCTCATCGACGGCACCTTCCGGGCGAACCTCGAAGGGACCGGGATGGGCTACGACAAAGAGGTCGAGATGATCAAGCTCGCTCACGAGCTCGGGATGTTGACGACGCCGTACGTCTTCGATCCTGACCAGGCGAAGGCGATGGCCGAGGTCGGCGCCGACGTCCTCGTCCCCCACATCGGCCTGACGACGGCCGGCACCATCGGGGCCGCTGTCGCCCTCACCCTCGACGAGGCCATTGAGAAGGTCATGGCCATGGCCGAGGCAGCCTGGCGGGTCCGGCCCGACATCATCGTCCTCTGCCACGGCGGCCCCTTGGACGAACCCGACAACGTCGGCCTCGCCCTCTCGCGGATGCCCGGCATCGCCGGCTTCTTCGGCGCCTCGAGCATCGAGCGGATCCCGACCGAGCGGGCGATCAGCGAGCAGGTCCGCCGCTTCAAGGGCCTCGCCCTCGCCCCGCGGGCGGCGGCGACGGCCTGAGGAGCCGAGCCATGGCAAAGACGATCGTCCTCGTTGGGGCCCTCGACACGAAGGGTTCCGACTACGCCTTCGTCAAGGCCGAGATCGAGCGGCGCGGCCACCGGGCCCTCGTTGTTGACACGAGCGTCACCGGGGAGCCAGGCTTCGAGGCCGACGTTTCGGCAGCCGAGGTCGCCGAGGCCGGCGGTAGCTCCCTCGACGAGCTCCGGGCGAAGGCCGACCGCGGCCTCGCCATGGAGGTCATGACCCGCGGCGTCGCCGCCATCGCCCGGCGGCTGTACGACGAGGGGAGGCTCGACGGCATCCTCGCCCTCGGCGGCTCGGCCGGGGCGGCGATGGGGACGTCGGCGATGCGGGCCCTCCCGATCGGCGTTCCGAAAGTCATGGTCACGACGGTCGCCTCGGGCGACACGAAGCCGTACGTCGGCACCCGCGACGTCGTCATGTTCCCCTCCGTCGTCGACGTCGCCGGGGTGAACCGGATCAGCGCCCGCCTCTACGCGAACGCCGTGGGAGCGATCGTGGGCATGGTCGAGACCGAGGCGCCGTCGGTCGCCGTCAAGCCGCTCCTGGCGACGACGATGTTCGGCAACACGACCCCGGCGGTCGAGCGGGCGAAGGCGATCTTCGAGGAGCACGGCTACGAGGTCCTCGTCTTCCACGCCACCGGAACTGGTGGGCGGACGATGGAGGACCTCATCGCCGACGGGTTCTTCGAGGGCGTCGCCGACATCACGACGACCGAGTGGGCTGACGAGCTCGTCGGCGGGGTCCTCACGGCAGGACCGACCCGTCTCGAGGCGGCGGCGAAGGCCGGGCTCCCGCAGGTCATCGTCCCTGGCTGCCTCGACATGGTGAACTTCTGGGCCCCGGAGACGGTCCCCGACAAGTTCCGGGACCGCCGCTTCTACCGCTGGAACCCGAATGTCACCCTCATGCGGACGACCCCGGAGGAGAACGCCGAGCTCGGCCGGATCCTGGCTGAGAAGGCGAATGCCTCGACGGGGCCGGTCGCTTTCTACCTCCCCTTGAAGGGCGTCTCCATGCTCGACGCGCCGGGCAAGGAGTTCTGGTGGCCGGAGGCAGACGAGGCGCTCTTCGCGGCGATCAAGCGGCACGTCCGGCCCGATATCCCGGTCCACGAGCTCGACCTCAACATCAACGACCCGGCCTTCGCCGAGGCGGTCGCCGCCGGACTCCTCGACTTTTTGCGCAGCCGGGTGCCGGCGTCGACCTGAGGGCAATCCCTTCGGATCTCTGGGTTGGTGGCGCGGCCCGCCCGGGCAACTGGGCGAGCCGCGCTTGCATGCCCTCTTGAGCACCTAGAAGGATCCTCGTAGCGTGGCAAGCGACCGGGAGGTCTCGAGTGGGGACTGGAATCTAGACCCGATCTCGATTCGCGAGGCTTCGCACCGCTTTTGGGGGCGGCGCGCCGATGCCCCGTCGTCGTCACACGGCGGCGCGGCAGACACGCCAGCCGCCCTTCGCCCTCACGTTGGTGGTCAGCGGCTTGGTATTCGTTGTCCTCGCCGCCGCGTGCGGGCCTGCGGGCGCGGTCGGCAGACCAGCATCAACGGCGCCTCCGGCCTGTCCCGCAACGTTCCCGAACGGCAACGCCCCGCCGAACGAGCGACCGGGCACCAACTACGACGCCAACGGCAAGCTGTGGACCATCCTTCCCCCGGACGGGACCGTCCTCGTCACGGATCCCGGCTGGATCGAACCCGACGGCCGCATCGGCCTGAAGTGGCAGTGGTGGCGCTCGGCGGCGTCCGCCGGTCAGCTCACGATCACCGGCCGCCGGGTCGACGCCGAGGCGCCTCCTCTCGAGGCCGTCATCCCGGAAGGCTACGGGACGACCGGGCATCAGACGAGCGGGATCATCTTCCCGACACCCGGCTGCTGGGAGGTTCGGGGCGCTCGGGCGGCGTGGAGCTGACCTTCGTGGTCCGGATCGTCCTGCCGGACGCCTCGGGGATCGCGCCACCTCGTCCCGCCTCCCCCTCAGCCACTCGGCAGCGGCCGGCGGCTGGACAAGGTTGGCCTCGGGCCGGGCGGCCGCGGCGGGGGACTCGACGCGAGAGACCTCGGCCGGGCGGCCGCGACACGCCCAGGCGCTCCAGCCGAGACGACTCCGCTGCGACGCCAGCACCGACGGCCGGAACCCCGACCGCCGCTCGAGAGGACGCCGACGGGGAGCGAGCCGGCGGCCGGCGAGGTCGGGCAGGCAGTCAGCGTCCAGTGCTCCGGCGATGCCATCGCCGGACCGGGGCTCAGTCGATGGAGAAGTGGTCCGGGTTCTGGTAGCGGCCCGTCCGGAGCCACTCGATCTGCATGAGGAGGTCGTTCAGGAGCGACGAGGCCCCGAAGCGGAACCGCTCTGGCGTCATCCAGCGCGGACCCAACGTCTCGTAGAGGGCGACGAGGTAGGCGATTGCCTCCTTCGCCGTCCGGATCCCGCCCGCGGGCTTCATCCCGACCGCCCGCCCGGTCGCCCGCTCGAAGTCCCGGATCGCCTCGAGCATGACGAGGGTGACCGGGAGCGTTGCCGCCGGGCTGATCTTCCCGGTCGAGGTCTTGATGAAGTCGGCCCCGGCGGCCATGGCGAGGATCGAGGCGCGGCGAACGTTGTCGTAGGTGCCGAGCTCCCCGGTCTCAAGGATGACCTTCAGGTGGGCCGAGCCGCAGGCCTCCTTGACGGCGACGATCTCGTCGAAGACCGCCCGATAGTCGCCACGGAGGAAGGCACCCCGGTCGATGACCATGTCGACCTCGTCGGCGCCGGCGGCGACGGCCATCTTCGTCTCCTCGACCTTGAGGGCCGCGAAGGTCTGGCCGGAGGGGAAGCCAGTCGCGACCGAGGCGACCTTCACGCTGGAACCGCGGAGGGCGTCCTTCGCCTCGGCGACGAGGGCCGGGTAGACGCAGACGGCGGCCACCGAGGGGATCGATGGATCGCCCGGCTTCGGGTGGACCGCCTTCGCGCAGAGGGCCCGCACCTTGCCCGGCGTGTCCTTCCCTTCGAGGGTCGTGAGATCGACCATCCGGATGGCGAGGTCGAGGGCCCAGAGCTTCGATTCGCGCTTGATCGATCGCCGACGGAGGGCGTCGGCGCGGGCCTCGACCCCGACCTGGTCCACGGCTGTGACGCGGCCGAGCATTGAACCGAGGCTGCCGGGCCGCGCATCCCAGGCCCGGATGAGCTCGTTCGCTCGCTCGCGAGCGAGGGTGTCGGGGTGGTGGGTCGTCGCCATCGGGCGGCAGGATACACCCGCCCGCCTGGGACGAGGCGCTCGTCGCGGCGGGGCTGGTTGCGGTTGCGGCGGGGCTGGTTGCGGTTGCGGCGGGGCTGGCTGCGGTTGCGGCGGGGCTGGTTGCGGTTGCGGCGGGACCCTTCCGCCAATGCTCGCGTGGCGCCGGCAGTCGTGGCAATGCCGGCTCCAAACTGCGGTTCCGGCGGGACCCTTCCGCCAATGCTCGCGTGGCGCCGGCAGTCGTGGCAATGCCGGCTCCAAACTGCGGTTCCGGCGGGACTCTAACGCCGCTGCTTGCAGATATTCGTTGGACGAATGGTCCGCTCGGTCCGGTCGGGCCGACGCGGCCTCGAATGCCGGCGGCACGCCGACGACGGGGGCGCTGCCGCTCGGCGCGGCGCCCTCGCGGGCGGGTCCGCTGTCGGTCATGCGCCCGGAGAATGCTAGGTCGGGGCGCGGGCCGTTACCGGTGTCTAGTATTCGTCCCCCGCATCGGTGCACCCAAGCCGGTCGGTAGGCTCCAGTTAGCATGCGTCCCTCGAATGCCCGGCAGGCCGAGCGCGCGGGGCGCCGCGGGAGCATTCACGCGGTGAATGGATGCCGTGGCCGAGGGTGATCTCGGCTGCTGGGCGGCGGGGCACCTGCCGGCCCATGCACGGGCTCCAATGGATGCCGTTCCCGAGGGTGATCTCGGCTGCTCGGTGGAGGGGCACCTGCCGGCCATCGACGGCGCCAATAGGCAGGCCGAGGGCCGCCGCGGCCGGAACGAGGGCGGCTTCGGCCGGGAACGAGGGCCGCCGCGGTCAGGCACCCGCCCGAACCCTCGGCTTCGGCGGGAGCCGCCGCCGGCCGAGAACGAGGAAGTGCCGGAACCAGTCGCGGATCTGGACGAGATTCTCGATCCGCCGGAACGGCGTCCCCGAGCGCGTCAGCTCGTGCGTCTCGCCCGGGACCCGCATGAAGCGGACCGGTCGCCGGAGCGAGCGGAGAACGGTGAAGAGCGCCTCCGCCTGGGCGATCGTCGTCCGGAGATCGTTCTCGGCGTGCTGGATGAGGAGCGGCGTCCGAATCCGCGGCGCGTACGTGAGCGGCGAGATCGAGCGGAAGTAGGCCGGGTCCTCCCAGGGCGTGACACCGAACTCCCACTTCGCCCAATCGCCGCCGCTGATGTCGCCGGTCAGCATGAGCATCGTCATGTCGGAGACGCTCCGGCACGTGACCGCCGCCCGAAAGCGGTCGTCGTGGGTGACGATCCAGTTCGTCAGGTAGCCCCCATAGGAGCCACCGGTGACACCGAGCCGGCCGGGGTCCGCCCGTCCCTTGCCGACGAGGAGGTCGACACCCCGGAGAACGTCCCGCATCGGCCCGTCGCCCCAGTCGCGCCGGTTCGCGGCGCAGAAGTCCTGGCCGTAGCCTTGGGAGCCGCGCGGGTTCGCGGCGAGGACACCAATCCCGCTCCCGGCGAGGACCTGCCACTCCCACATCGGCGACCAGCCGTAGAGGGTTTGGGGGCCGCCGTGGATCTCGAGCACGAGCGGTTGGGGACCGTCGGCGAGCGACGCCGCCCGCCCCTCCCGGAGGGGCGGCAGGTACCAACCCTGGATCCGCCGGCCGTCCACCTCCCAGAAGCGCTCCTCGGGCTCGACGAGGAGGACATCCTCGAGAGCGGCGTCGTTCACGGCCGTCAGGCGCGTCGGCCCGGACCATCCGGACCCCTTGGCCCCGAGGTGAAAGGACCAGAGATCGGGCAGAGCCGTGGGGGTCGAGCGCAGGTACACGACCCGGGTCGTCTCGCCGAGGCCGACGGCGTCGAAGGCGGAGATGTACTCGCGCCCAAGCGTCAGGCGTTCGACGGCACCGTCGGCCACCGAGATCGAGAAGAGGGCGTAGGCACCATCGACCGGGGCACTGAAGAGGAGACGACCGTCGACGGTCGGCACGAGCCGCGCCGACTCGCCGACGGTCAGGTCGCTGTTCATCGCCGAGCCGGGCATGAGGTCGTGGCGGGCCGAGAGGTTCCGCCCGCCCTTCGGTCCGTTGTCCGAGCCGTCGGCCGGGAACAGCCAGACGTCGTACCGGCTTCCCGACCCGGCCGGGAAGCGGTGGCCGAGGACAGCGAGGGTTTCGCCGTCGGGGAGCCAGGTCGGCGCCTCGAAGACCCCCTCGCCACCGGTGATCCGAACCTGACGACCGCCCTCGACCTCGACGACCCAAACGTCGCTCCGCCAGACGATGTCGCGGTTCGGTCGCCGGTTCGCGACGAAGGCGATCCGCCGGCCATCGGGCGACCAGACGGGGCTGGATTCCGGTCCCGGACCATCGGTCAGGCGGCGGGCCCGGCCGGACTCGACGTCGACGAGCCAGAGGTGCGTTTCGCGGTCGTCGATGAAGCCGACGCCGTTGTACTGGTAGCCGAGGCGGTCGATGTACCGGAAGTCGGGTCGGGGCTTCGGCTCCTTCTCGGCGCCGGCTCGTCCGTCTCGACGGCCGCGAAGTCGCGCCTCCTCGTCCTCGGTCGAACCGCGGGAGACAGAGACGACGACGAGAGACCGCCCGTCGGGCGACCACTCGAAGGCCTCGACGCCCCGCGGCAGGCCGGTCAGGCGTCGGGCCTCGCCGCCGTCGAGGGGGAGGAGGTAGACCTGGGTCGCGTCGTCGCGTTCCTTCGCCTCGCCGTCGCCCGCACCGCCAGCGCCCCCGCCGCTTTCGACACCACCCGAGGAACCCTCCTCGACGAGGAGGCGACGATCGGAAAGGAAGGCGAGGGTCCGCCCGTCCGGAGCGAACCGAGCCTGCCGGTCGTGCCTTGCCCCGATCGTCAGCTGCCGCGCTGGGGCCGAGCCGTCGCTGGGAACGAGCCAGATCGCGTGGCGGTAGCCATCCTGCCTCGGCGCCACGGTCTGCACGGTGAAGGCGAGCCACCGACCATCGGGCGAGAGCCGCGGGTCGGTCGGGATTCGAAAACGGACGATGTCGTCGGGGTGGGCCGGGCGGGGCACGCTGCCTCCTTTCGTCGCCGTCGAGGGCTGGTTGCCATCCGAAGGGCGGGTGTTTGCCATCCGAAGGGCAGGTCATTGCGATCCGAACGGCTCGTCGTCGAACCCCCCGAGCAGCGGCGGTCGAGGCCCCCACCGGGACGGGCTCGGCAACGCGACGCTGGACCAATTGGAGTATCGGGAGCGGCTCGGGCCTCGCCCGCTGACGCCAGCCGGGCGGGCGATGCACGGGGGCAACGGGACGCTGCGAGCGAGTATAGGAGCCGCCGGCCTACCATCGTCCCCACCATGCCCGACCAGCTCTCCCTCCAGCTCCCGGCCGAGCTCCCGGCCCTCCCGACCGGACTGCGACCGATGGAGCCGCGCTTCCTGGCGGTCCCCTTCGACTCCCCGGATCACGTCTTCCAGCCGCTCTGGGGTGGGCTCCGGGTCCTCGTCTCCATCGCCCGAGGAGCAGCCCGTTCGACATCCGGCACGCCGCTCCTCTGCGTCGTCGGCGGCGACGGCGTCGACCGAAAGGCTCGCTTCCCCGATCTCGCGACGCTCGCCGATCAGGTCGAGGCGCGCTCGGCCGTGCTCGACGGCGAGCTCGTCGTCGTCGACCGCTTCGGCCGGCTCGATGAAGCAGCCCTGGCGAGTCGTCTTGCCGGTGGGACGCTCCGACCAGCGCTCCTCCTCGCCTTCGATCTCCTTCACCTCGACGGCCGGTCGCTCCTCGGCACGCCCCTGCATCGCCGCCGGGACCTTCTCCGGCGCGTCGTGGGCCCCGGGGGACCGCTCCTCGTCCTGCCGGGGATCGAAGGCGACGGCCGTGCCCTCCATGCCGCCGTGAGCGCCCAGGGGCTGGCCGGCGTCCTCGCTCGCCTCCGATCGAGCCCCTACCTTCCCGGCGTTCGGAGCCGGCTCTGGCGGTTCGTGCCCGCCGGTCCCGCTCCGACCGTCGAGACCGAAGCTCAGGCTGGTGTGGATCAGCTCGTCGGCGGGCGGACTGGCGAACCGGGAGCAGCCGATGCTGCCCCGGGGGGTCCGGTGTCCACCGGTCCGATCCTCGCCGTCATCTCTCGCCTGCCGCTGGGGGAGCCGTAGGTCGATCGCCGCCGCTGCCGCCGCTGCCGCCGCTGCCGCCGGTGCCGCCGGCGCCACCCTGCAGTCCGGCGCCACCCCTCGTCTCGGCGCCACTCTGCAGTCCGGCGCCACCCTGCAGTCCGGCGCCACCCCTCGTCTCGGCGCCACTCTGCAGTCCGGCGCCACTCTGCAGTCCGGCGCCACCCCGCGGGTCGACGCTACCCTCCGCTCCCGGGTCCGGCCCGGAGAGCCCCTTCGAGCCGCTCGATCCGGTCGAGGAGCTCACCGAGCGCCCGATCCTGGACGGCGAGATGGGCCTGGATCTGCTCGGCCTCGTGGAAGGTCGCCTCGGCGTCGCGGTACGTCATCTCGGCCCGCTTGTCCGAGGCCCGACCGAGGATGTTCTGGCCGACCATGATGACCGACAACATAACGAGCTGGATGAAGGTTTGGCTCAGCCACTGGATGAAGCTGAGGAGACCACCGCTCAGGGCTTGAGGCAAGGCGACGAGGGCGAGAAGGGCGAAGGCGTAGGCGCACCACATGCTCCCGACGGCCGAGGTGACGGCGAGGGCGATACGCCCGTTGAGACCGAGGTGTTCGTCGCGGACTCGTGGCGGGCCCACCTTCTTCCGCTCGGCGATCCGTGGATGGGGTTGATGCACGAAGGTGACGGCCATGGGTTGCCTCCTGATCGAAGCGATTGGTTCTCGCCGCCGGGCCGATCGACTCTACACGGTGGGGGCGTGACGGCGATCGACCGTCGAAAGAACCAACCGTCGAAATAACCAACCGTCGAAATGATCGGCCGTGGGAGCCGTCGGGGCACCGTCGTCGGGGAGAACGCCCGACCGTTCGTCAGTCCCCCCGCCGGACCGCGACCCGAACGAAGGCGCCGATCGATGGCCGCTGCCCGTAGAGGAGGACCCCCGTCGAGTAGACCCGAACGGCGGCAACGGCCACGAGCGGGATGGTGACGAGGAGGAGCCCCACGGAGAGCGCCAGCTCCCAGGCTTCGACCCGCCCGACCGCGAGCCGGGTGAGCATGACGAAGGGACTCCAGACGGGGACATACGACGCCAACCGGATGAAGCCGGCCGTCCCCCCGGTGAGCGCCAGGACAGCCTGCAAGTAGCCGGCGATGGCGATGAGGCTCAAGGGCAGCGAGATGACCTGGAGATCCTCCGGCCGGCTGACGAGGGAACCGACCCCAGCGTAGACGAGGGCGTAGAGGGCGAAGCCGAGGACGAAGAAGACAGCGAAGGCGGCGAGGAGTCCCGGCGACGAGGCCACGAGGGAACCGGCGAGGGAACCCCCGGGCCCAAAGAGCGCCTCCCCCAATCGCTCCTGCGCGACGAGCGCGACGAGGGCCGGGGCGAGGACGACGACGAACTGGAGGGCTCCGGCGAGGCCGATCCCGACGACCTTGCCGACGACGAGCTGGGCCGGTGACGCCGCCCCGAGGAGGAGCTCCATGACCCGACCCGACTTCTCGGCCACGACCCCTGCCGCGACCCACATCCCGTAGATGATGGTCGTGATGAAGACGAGGACGACGAAGACAATCCCGAGGATCCGGCGGCTGGCGAACTCGGCTCCGCCGAGGGGGACGCCGCCCGCCGACGGCCCTCCGGCGGCGACCAGATCGAGGCGCGGCATCTGGAAGGTGGGCCCCCCGGTCGGGCGGAGGTTCGCGGTCCAATCGAGGATCGCGACGGCGAGGGCACCGACGCCGACGAGCTGAGCCCGGTCGGCTCCGACTGTCTCGCCGGCATAGAAGGTGAACGAGAGGCGTCCGTTCGGCTCCCGATCGACGACGAGGGCGGCATCGAGGAGGAGATTCTCGACCTCGGCCTTCGTCGCCGTCGGGTCGGTCCGGCGGACGAAGGCGTAGGCAGGCGTCTCGCCCCGCGGCCCGGCGAGCCCGCCGTTGAGGACGCCGTCGAGGACCGCCTCCGCCTGGCTGGCGAGATCGTCGTCGGCGGTGACGATGGCGACCCGGAGCGAGGAACCACGATCGACCGCCCGGACGAAGACGGGCGTGAAGGCGACGAGGACGGCCAGGGAGGCGAGGAGGAGGGTCGACAGGAAGAAGAGGCGACTTCGAACCCGTTCCCGGAACTCTCGACCGGCGACGACGACCGCCTTCGGGAAGAGCGGCTCGGCGCGTTCCGGCTCCGGGGAAGCCGGCATGTCGATTCGATTTCCGCTCATGGGCTCCGCACCGGCCACTCGCCAACCGTCGCGGCCCCGCTGGCAGGCCGACCGCCGCCAGGCTGACCGGGGGCAGCGGCGGCTCCGAGACTCCCCCTCGCCGTCCCGGGCTCGACATCGACGGGGTGGCCGACGTGGTGGATGAAGACGGCTTCGAGGGACGCCTCGGTAAGCTCGAAGTGACGGATTCGGAGGCCGTGGGCGAGGGCGGCGGCGAGGACGGCGTCGGCGTCGGCGTCGGTGGCGACTTCGATGTCGACCTGGTCGAAGCCCGGCCGAACGAGGCGCGCACCGGGGACGGCAGCCAGCCAGGCGAAGCGTCGGTCGAGGTGGCCTTCGAGCGGGCCGTCAGCTCCTCGCTCCTCGGCGGCCGGGGCCGGGTCGTCGGGTCGGGGTCGCCCGGCCGGGCTCACGGGTGGTCCAGCGGTGGCACCGTCACCCCGGCCGTCCTCGCCCGCGCGTTGGGTCCTTCGGTCGACTGCTCCTTCTGACGCGCTGTCGCTCGGTCGGTCGCTCCGTCGGTCGCTCCGTCGGTCGCTCGGTCGGTCGCTCGCCGCTCCGTCGAGAAGCCCCGCCTCGAAACCGAGGCGGACGGTCCGCCGGCCGATCGACCGCTTCACCTCCCGGATCGGGCCGCCGACGACGAGCCGTCCCCGATCGATGATCGCGACGGCCTCGCAGAGGGTCTCGACGGTTTCGAGCTGGTGGGTCGAGAAGACGATCGTCTTGCCTCGCTCTCGAAGCTCGAGGATCGCCTGGCGGAGGAGGACGACGTTGACCGGGTCGAGGCCGGTGAAAGGCTCGTCGAGGAGGAGGACGGGCGGGTCGTGGAGGATGGCGGCGACGAGCTGGACCTTCTGCTGGTTGCCCTTCGAGAGCTCCTCGGCGGCCCGACCGGCGAGGTCGGCGATCCGGAAGCGGGTCAGCCAGGCCAGCGCCTCCCGGCGGGCTCGGTCGGTTGGCAGACCGTGGAGGCGACCGAAGTAGACGAGTTGGTCGAGGACGGTCATCTTCGGGTAGAGACCGCGCTCCTCGGGGAGGTAGCCCCAGGTTCGGCGGGGGAGGCTCGTTGCGGAGCGGCCGTCCCAGAGGACGCGGCCTTCGTCGGCCCGCAGGACACCGAGAATGATCCGCATCGTCGTCGTCTTCCCGGCCCCGTTCGAGCCGAGGAAGCCGAAGAGGGCGCCTTTCGGGACCTCGAAGGTCAGGCCGTCGAGGGCCACGACAGGCCCGAAGCGTTTCCGGAGGTCGTCGAGGACGAGGCTCACGCGGGGCAGGATACCGCTCCCTTCTTGGGGGGCCACCGGACGATGGTCCGGGTCCGTGGTCCGGATCGGGGGTCCGGATCCCGTGCCTCGAGCGCTCGGTCGTGCCGCTCGTGGATCCCGCGTCGGCCTCCGCCCGGCACGACCTAGAATGCGACCATGTCCGATCGGGGTGCCGGTCCCCCTTCCAGCGGTCCTCCTTCCAGCGGTCCTCCTTCCAGCGCGGCGGGAGCCGCGTCCGATCGAGCCGCGTCCGCTCGAGCCACGGGCGCCTCGTCCGTCGAAGCGGCGCGTCCCCTCCGAATCCACGCCGACCGCGCGACGGGGACGCTCGCCATCGTCTGGGCGGACGGCCACGGCACGACCTACGACGCCGAGACGCTCCGACGACTCTGCCCGTGCGCCTACTGCCGCGGCGAGGCCGGCCTCCCCGGTTGGCTCGACTCGAACCCTGCCCTCAGCGCAGCCCAGCTTCAGCTCGTCGACGTCTCCCTCGTCGGGCAGTACGCGCTGAAGCCGACCTGGGGGGATGGCCACGACACGGGTTTCTACACCTTCGCCCTGCTCCGCGACGCGTGTCCGTGCGAGGACTGCGCGCGGCGTCGCGGGACCACCTGAGGACGCCGTTCTACCAGACCGCGGTCGGCTCGCCGCCTCCGCCAGCGGCCTGAAGGTCTGGGCGCGGCGGTCGCTCCGACGCCGCCATGTCGACCCTCGGGCCCCTCGTCGCTCGGGGTGACGGCAGGAGCGAACAGAACGGGGCTCGCCGCCCCCACCGATCGCGTGTTGTTCGGCCACACTGTCACTACGGCCCCCGCGCCGCCCAGGGGGCGCGTTGTGTTCGGCCTGGGCGTCACCGAAGACCGCGGATCGGATCCGGGGCTCGTTCTGTTCGCTCACAGCGTCAGCCTGGCTGGGGTGCCGCCCAGGGGGGCGCGTTGTGTTCGGTGTGCGTGTCATTCGGGGCGCAAGCGTCGGGGGCAGGCGCGTCTTGTCCGACCAGGGCGCCATCGAAGACCGCGGATCGGGTCCGGGCGCGTGCTGTTCGGCTAGGGCGTCCTCGAGGCGCGAGCAGCCCCAAGGAGCCCGGCGGGGAAGCCTCCGGTAGCCCAGGAAGGCGAGGGGCCGTGGGCGTGGTACGATCGGCCGACCGCAGCGAACCGTGTTGGCAGAGGCCGCGCTCGTACCGGATACGAGATCGGGGTGCAGAGACCGATGAGGGCTATCGAGACGGGCCACGCCGCCCGAGGCGCCACGTCGACCGACGCCCGAACGGCTGCGGGCACCGAGGGACCTCTGCCCGATCCCGCCGCGCCGGCAGCACCCCCCGCCGCGCCGGCAGCGCCCCCCGCCGCGCCGGCAGGGAC
>JBHORA010000184.1:0-2765 GCA_042408535.1 Chloroflexota bacterium
CCGCGGCCGGAGCCGGGCGGCGTCCTCGGCGGTCAGGCGGTAGTCGCGCGGCCGCGGCGGGATCGGGAGCGCCGCCGTCGCCGCGGCGATCGCCCGCAGGTCGGCGAGGAGCTCGGCGCAGGCCGGGCAGCTCGCCACGAGGGCCTCGCCCCGGGCACGGGCCTCCGTCGGGAGGTCCGGATCGAGGAGGCTCGCCACGAGGAAGCGGTCGTGGTCGCGGTGGGGGGTCGGTCGAGGTTCGGAGCTCATCGGTTCCCTGACGGTCGAGGCAGAGCAGCGGTTCCCGTCGGGTGTCGCTCCGCCGGAATCGACGGCATCTGTGGACGCGTCATCACCGCCCGCCTCGGAACGACTCGAGCTTCTCGGCGAGGAGCTCGCGGAGGGCGAGTCGACCGCGATGGATCCGCGACTTCACGGTCCCCAGGGAGACGCCGGTCAGCTCGGCGATCTCGGCGTAGTCGTAGCCCTCGACGTCGTAGAGGACGATCGCCGTCCGTTGCTCCGGCGTGATCCGGGCGAGGGCCTCGGCGAGGGCCCGCGATCGCTCGGCCGCGAGGGCCGTCGCCTCGGGGTCGCTCGCCGGGCCCGCCGGCGGCTGCCAGTCCTCGTCCTCGAGCTCGGGGTACGGACTGGCGGGACGGCGACGCCGGGCCCGCTGGAGGTCCATGGCGGCATTGATCGCCATCCGGCTCAGCCAGCTCCGGACGCTCCCGCCCCGGTACGTCGAGAGGTTCCGGTAGGCCGAGAAGAACGCCTCCTGGACGGCGTCGGTTGCCTGGTCGGGATCGGGGACGAGGCGGACGACGAGGGCCCACAGCTGATCTTGGTACGCAGCGACGAGCTCGTTGAAGGCGTCGAGGTCGCCGTCCCGGGCCCGCTCGACGAGGATCCGGTCGCGGCGGGCGACGAGGTCCTCCTTCGGGCCCGCCGATCGCTCCGCGGCGGTCGAGGCGGGGCCTTCGCGCTCCGGCGGACTCGAGAGCGGACCGGCTCCGTCCGACGACGCCGCCGGCAGTGGCCCGGACGACGACGCCGGCAGGGTCTCGAGGGCATCGACGGCCTGCACCCCGGCCTCCGTCGGCGGCCCCTCGCTCGGTGACGGGGATCGCTCAGCCACCCTCGTTCGACACCTCCACATGGCGAGAGCGCGAGACCCGGCTCCCGACCGCGCGCCGACGCCCCGCACAACGGGGCCGAGCGACGAGATGTTCCGTCGGGGCCGAAGCCCGCTCACCGCACCGAGGATACCGGTCGGCCGGTTGGCGACGAGTCGAAGCAGCCGCCCGCCCCGCCGCGATCCCTTCCGGTTCGCATCCGCCCGCGCAAGGCGGGCAAGGGCGCTGGGCTGCCCGAGAAGTCCAACGACCCACTCGGGATTCGGGCAGCTGGCGATCCAGCACGGGCCGGGCCGCTGGCCGCCGTGGGCGACCATCGGCCAGCGCGGCCAGCTCGGGAAGGCCGCCCGGATCGAAGGCGCGGTCATGTGCTCGACCATCGTCGCCGATCCTGCCACCTTGTGCCAGGTTCGAGTGGCCGCATCAGCGCCGTTGGCGGGTTCGGGGTCCGGCAAAACGGGATGGTCGGTCGGATCGGAGGCGAGCTCGATCGGTCGGCCGAGTCGTCGTCCGGGATCTGGGCATTGCTCCATGTCCGTGGCACGTTCTAACCTTCTCCATCCGTCGACGCTCGTCGGTCGATGCCGCATCATCGCGGACGGGCGCAAGCGCCACCAGAGCGAGGTGCGACATGGCCGAGAACCGCCCCGCCCGGATCATCCTCGTCCCCGGGTTCTGGCTCGGTGCATGGGCCTGGGACGAGGTCGCCGCCCTGCTCCGTGCCGGTGGTCACGACGTGACCGCACTCACGCTGCCCGGATACGAGTCGCCCCAGGCGGACCGCTCGTCGATCACGGCCGAGGACCACGTCGTCGCCATCGTCGAGGCTGTCCGCGCCGCGCCCGCGCCGGTCGTGCTCGTGGTCCACAGCGCGTCCGGGTTCACGGGCTACGCCGCCAGCGACCGCGTCCCTGACCGGATCGCCGCGATGGTCTACGTCGACACCGCGCCCGGCATCGGCCCGATGGACCCGAGCTTCAGGGACCCGGAGAAGCCGCTCGTGTGGTCGGAGATCGAGGCGTCGGAGAACCTCGACGGGCTGACCGACGAGCACAAGGAGGCGTTCCGCCAGCGCGCCCTGCCGGTGCCCGGCGGTGTCATCCGCAACCACGTCCCGCTGTCGAACGACGCCCGGCGCGACATCCCGAGCACGCTCATCGCGACGAGCGTTCCCTCCGACGCGTACCAGAAGGCCGCGGCCGAGCACCCGGAGTGGACCTGGCTGGCCGGGCTGTCCGAGCTGCGCAACGCGACCTGGATCGACCTGCCGACGAGTCACTGGCCGATGTGGTCGAAGCCGGCAGAGCTCGCCCGGATCATCGGTGAGGTCGCCGCGGCTGCCGGGGCATCCCGGTGACCATTTCGCTCCGGGTGGCGCAGGCGTCGGTCAGCCGCTCGGTTGCTCGGACGTCGTCGATGGCGTCGGCGAAGGGAGGCGCTCCGACGAGCCTCGCAAGCCCGTTCCGGGCTGGTGCCGAAGGCGAGATTCGAACTCGCACGGGGTCGCCCCCAGCGGTGTTTGAGACCGCCGCGTCTACCGGTTCCGCCACTTCGGCCCGCCACCATCGTAGCGCGGCCCGCTCCTCCATCGATCTGCAGCGTCCGTCCCGACCGGCTACGCTCCCGATCATGCAAACCGCCGAGCTCACG
>JBHORA010000187.1:0-45973 GCA_042408535.1 Chloroflexota bacterium
GCCGCGGTCACGCCACCGATCGCCGCCTCCTCGTGACGTGACTCGGCCGGCGCGGCAGCTCGACCTCGAGGACGACCCCCCAGACCGACCGGATCGGCCGCCACCGCCCGGTCGGGTCGACGAGGGTCGACGACAGCGGCCCACCGGCGACGAGGACGCTGCCGCAGGCGATCCGCCCGACGTCGGCGAGGGCGACCCCGAGGAGTCGCTCACCCCGCGGGTCGAACCACGGCCGGGCGGCCAGGCCAACGGCGACCCTGACGCCTCGCCGCTCGGCGAGTCGGGCGAAGGCCCGGGTTGCCGCAGCCGGCGGCACGGGATGGCCGGTGGCGATCCGGCAGGCCCAGACGCCGCGGGCGAGGGTTGGCTCCAGGCGTCGGGTCGCCTCGGGGTCGAGGACCTCGAGCCCGAGTCGAGGCTGGCTCTTTCGGATGGCAGCCGCCTCGGCTTCGACGATCGCCGCCTCGCGGGAGACGAGGAGGAGACCCGCCGGCTCGTCGGCCCAGGCGAAGTCGACATCGGCCTGGGCGAGGAGGCGATACTCCCGGACCGTGTCCCGGTAGAGGGAGGCGAGCACCCGGTCGAAGGGCTGCTGGACGACCCCGGAGTTCCGGCCGGAGGCGCCGGCCGCGACCGCGTCGCGCTCGACGAGGAGGACCGACGCCCCAGCCTCGGCGAGGAAGGCGGCCGCGGCGGTTCCAACGATGCCGCCGCCGATGACGACGACGTCGGGGGCGGCCACGAGGTCAGCGCTGGCAGTCGGCCATGGTCGACAGCTGGGTTCCGTCCGTGTCGACCATGACGACGTTCACCCCCGTTGCCCCGTACTTGGCGAGGATCTGCTTGACGTTGGCGCACATGAAGAGCTTCGCCCCACCGGGGCCGAAACCCTTGACGAGGGTGATCTTCAGGGTGTCGCCCTCGACCGTGCCGCTCACCATCGAGGTCCCGAAGGCCTCCTGGGTCTCGGCGATGATGGCGTCCCAGTTCGGGCCACCGCCACCGCCGCCACTACCAGCGGCGTTGCCGCCACAGGCAGCGAGGACGACGGCGACGCAGGCGGCGACGATGGCACCCCGCCCCCGTGCGAGCCGCCGCCGACCCACCGCTCCCCCCAACGAAACGGGCGTTCTCGGACACATGCCACTCCTCCACCTCGAACGGCCCGGAAGCGAGGCGGCGCCGTTCGGTTGCCCGGCATGATAGCCGCTCCTGCAGCCCCTGGAACGCCCGGCCCGGCGGCTTCGCCGACGACGACCGACGACGAGCCGTCCGCGCGATCCGGCCCGACGCTCGCGATCCGGTCAGGCAGCCCGGGCCAACCGCTCGATCGCCGCCAGGAACCGATCGACCTCGGCCGCCGTGTTGTAGTGGACGAGCCCCGCCCGGAGGACGCCGCCGCCCTCGGCGAGACCGAGCCGCTCGATGAGGGCCCGGGCATAGAAATCCCCGTCCCAGGTGGCGATCCCCTCTCGCCCGAGGGCTTCGGCCGCGGCCCGGGGATGGACGCCGGCGATGGTGAGAGCCGCCGTCGGGGCCCGCTCGGCGATCCGGGCCGGATCGGCGATGCCGACGATCCTCACGCCGGGGATGGCGAGGAGCCCCTCGAGGAGCAGACCGAAGAGGCTCGACTCGTAGGCCCGGATGGCTCGCATCCCGGCGAGGATGTCGCGGCGCCGCTCCCGGGCAGGCGTCCCACCACCCGTTGCCCCGCTCGGGGCCGGATCGCCGAAGGTCCGACCGAGCCAGGCGAGGTACTCGACGGCCGCGCCAGCCCCGACGATCCCCTCGAAGTTCCCGGTGCCCGTCTCCCAGCGGTCGTGGGCTGGCCGGACCTTGTAGGCGGGGAGGCGCTCGAGGTGCTCGAGCTTGCCGTAGAGGACCCCGACGTGGGGCCCGAAGAACTTGTAGGCCGAGCAGACGAGGAAATCGGCGTCGAGGTCGAGGACGTCGATCGGGCCGTGAGGCGCCCAGTGGACGGCATCGATATAGGCCATCGCCCCGACGTCGTGGGCCCGACGGACGATCTCGGCGACGGGGTTCACGGTTCCGATGGCGTTGCTCGCGTAGCCGACCGCGACGAGCCGAGTCCGCTCCCCGAGGGCGGCGTCGAGGCTCTCCAGGTCGAGGGTGCCATCCTCGGGATGGATGTCGACGGTCCGGACGACGAGGCCGCGGTCGGCGGCGGCGAGCCGCCAGGGCGAGACGTTCGCTTCGTGGTCGAGGACGGTGACGACGACCTCGTCGCCCGGTCGGAGGCTCGCTGCGATCGACCGGCTGACGTGGAAGGTCAGGGTCGTCATGTTCGGCCCGAACTTGATCGTCTCGGGAGAGGGCGCCCCGAGGAAGTCCGCCAGGGCGGCTCGGGCCTTCCCGACGAGGGCGTCGTTCCGCTCGCTCGTCGGGAAGGCGCCGCCGCTGTTCGCGTTCGCCGTCCGGTAGTAGTCGACGACGGCCTCGACGACGGCGTCGGGGACCTGGGTCCCCCCGGGCCCGTCGAGGAAGACCAAGGGGCGACCGTCGTGCTCGCGGCGCAACGACGGGAAGCGGGCGCGGACGGCGGCGACGTCAAGGGGCATGGCTCGGCTCTCCTCTCGATCTCGCCCTTCGGCGGGGCGACTGCCGAACATGATGCCCGATCGCCGATCCTCGGTCCGCCGCCCGGCCCACCGACGGTAGCCGGTCGATCAGGCCGCCGCGCTCGCCTCGCCCGCCTGCTCTTCGGCCGCCACCTCGAACTCGACCCGGATCTCCTTGCCGACGAGCCAACCACCCGCCTCGAGGGCGACGTTCCAGGTCAGGCCCCAGTCCTCGCGGTTGATCGTCGTCTTGCCCGAGAAGCCGACCCGCCGGGCACCCTGCATCGACCGGTAGAACCCGAGGACGTCGACCTCGAGCTCGACGGGCCGGCTGACGCCTTTGATCGCGAGATCGCCCCTGATCCGGTAGGTCGACTCCCCTCGACGCTCGATCCCCGTCGAGCGGAACGTGATGTCCGGGTGGTTCGCCACGTCGAAGAAGTCAGCCGACCGGAGGTGTTCGTCGCGGGCCGCCACCCGGTGTCGATGCTCGCCGCCTGGATCGTCACCTCCGCCTTCGAGCGGGTCGGGTCGTCTTCGTCGAGCTCCAGCCGACCGGCGACCTGGGTGAACTTGCCCCGGACCCGGGTCACCATCATGTGGGTCGCCGAGAAGAGGATGTCGGTGTGGGCCGGATCGATGGCCCAGGTCGTCGTCGGCATGGAAGCACCTCCCGATGCGGAACCGATGAAGGGGGACCTCGGCGGCTGGAGACCGCCGATGGATCGTTGCGTGCGCAACTATATGCGGGGGGCCTTGCGGCGTCAACCACTTCGACCCGAGGTATGATCGGCCCGTTATGGCTCCCACGGATGCCGTTCGCGAGGAGGTCACGCCTGTGCCGGACGCGACGACGGGCCGGGGTCCAGGCGCGGGCGAGCGGGCAGGAGCGGGACTCACGCCCGAGGATCCACGCCTCGGCGCCTGGCGCTCGTTCCTGGAAGCCCACGCCCGCCTCGCCCGGCGCCTCGACGACGAGCTCCGGGCCGGCCACGGGATCTCCCTCGCCGAGTACGACGCCCTCCTCCAGCTCGCTCGAGCTCCCGGTCGGCGGCTCCGGATGAACCAGCTCGCCGACCGGGTCATCCTCAGCCGGAGCGGCATCACCCGCCTCGTCGACCGCCTCGAGGCGGCCGGGCTCGTCGAGCGGACGAGCTGCCCGACCGATGCCCGGGGCGCCGAGGCCGTCCTCACCGAAGCGGGTCTCGAGCGCCTCCGCCAGGCGGCACGGACCCATCTGGCCGGGATCGAACGGTACTTCGTCTCGGCCGTCGCCCCGGACGACCTGCCGACCATCGAGCGCGCCCTGGGGGCCGTCGCCCGCCGAGCCTGCCCCGGAGCCGACGCCGCGCCCGGCCCGGCCGAGGGCTGCCGAACCTCGCGAGGATCCAGCCCTTCGTGCTGATCGGACCCGGCCCCGGGCCGAGGCCCGGCGTCCGGTTCGTCGGCCTCGCCGCTGCCGTCGCCCTCGTCGTCGGCTGCGGCTCGGGGCCGGTCACGACCCGTTCGAGCCCCTCACCGGAGGCCAGCCGACCGCATCCAACGCCGACAGCGACCGCCCCGACGCCCTCGCCGACGCCGAACCCAGCTTCGTCAGGAAGCCCCGTCGAACCCTCCCCGTCGGCATCGGCGCCGGCCACCATCGCCCCCGGCGATCCGGAAGCCAGCCAGATCGACCTCGAGCTCGTCGTCGAGGGTCTCGCGGCGCCGCTCTTCGCGACCGGTGCCGGCGACGGGTCGGGGCGCCTCTTCGTCGTCGAGCAGGGCGGCAGGATCCGGATCGTCCGCGACGGCCGACTCCTCCCCGAGCCCTTTCTCGACATCAGCGACCGGGTCCGAGCAGGGGGCGAGCAGGGCCTCCTCGGCCTCGCCTTCCACCCCGGGTACGGTGCCGCCGAGAACCGCTTCTACGTGAACTACACGGATCGCTCGGGGGACACCGTCGTCGCCGAGTACCGGTCCTCGGCCGACCCCGACCGGGCCGATCCGGCGTCCGAGCGAATCCTCCTCCGGATCGACCAGCCCTTCCCGAACCACAACGGCGGCATGCTCGCCTTCGGACCGGACGGTCGCCTCTTCATCGGAACGGGCGACGGCGGCTCTGCCGGCGACCCCCTCGACGCCGGGCAGCGCCTCGACACCCTCCTCGGCAAGCTCCTCCGGATCGACCCCGAGCCGAGCCCGAGCGGGCCCTACGGGGTGCCGTCCGACAATCCCTTCGTCGGCCGGGCGGGCGCCCGAGGCGAGATCTGGGCCTACGGCCTCCGGAACCCCTGGCGGTTCTCCTTCGACAGGACGACGGGCCAGCTCTGGATCGCCGACGTCGGCCAGGATCGCTACGAAGAGGTGGATCGGGCGCCCGACGGCCTCGGTCGCGGCGCGAACTACGGCTGGGCCCGGATGGAGGGCCGGCACTGCTATCCGTCCGGTGACGGTTGTGCCCGGCCCGGGTTCGTCCTCCCGCTCGCCGAGTACGACCACCGCCTCGGCTGCAGCATCACCGGCGGCTTCGTCTACCGCGGCGCCGCCTTCCCGACCCTCGCCGGCGTCTACCTCTTCGGCGACTACTGCTCGGGGCGGCTCTGGGGCGTCGCCTCCGGCGGACCCGACGAGCAGGATCCGGTCCTCCTCGCCGAGACCGGGCGGACGATCTCCTCCTTCGGCGAGGACGACGCGGGCGAGCTCTACCTCACCGACCTCGCCGCCGGGTCCCTCTGGCGCATCACCGCCGCCCTGGACCGCTGAGCGGCGAGCGGACGACGTCGCCGGCCTAGGATCGGGACGGCTCCGGGACCGACGTCGGCGCCGGGGGCGGCGCGGGACGGGTCGGCCGCAGGTAAGCAGGCAGGACGAGGACGAGGTAGGCGAGCCAGGCCAGGAGCGTCGCCTGCTCCGGCTGGGAGGTGTAGCCGAACATCGCCCGGAGGAGGATGCCGACGATGTTCCCCGACTGGGCGTCGTGGGGCAGGATGGCGCTGATATCGAAGGCGACGGCCGTACCGATCCCGATGAGCCCGGCCTCGATGAACTCGTGGACGGCGACGCTGACGAGGCCGGCGGCGATGAAGATGAGGGCGACCCCGGTCCAGCGGAAGAAGGCGTGGAGGTCGATCCGGCGACTGCCACCGTAGATCGCCACCCCGATCGCCACCGCCCCACCGAGCCCGACGACGGCACCAACGAGGACGCTCGCCGCCCCCGAGGTCCCGGCGACCGCCGCCGCATTCGCCTGACCGACGAGGAAGAGCGAGGTCTCGATCCCCTCCCGGATGACGGCCACGAAGGCGAGGGCCGTCAGCCCCCAGAGGCTCCCTTCGCCAAGGGCCCGGTCGACCGCCGCCCGCAGCTCGCGCCCGACCGAGGCCGCCTGGCGGCGCATCCAGAAGAGCATCCAGGTCACGACGCTCGCGGCGAGGAGCATCGTCACCCCCTCGAAGATCTGCTCGTAGGGCTCCTCGAAGGCGCCGACACTGAGGTAGAGGGCGAGGCCGCCGAGGACGCTGACGCCGACGGCCGAGCCGACCCCGAGCCAGATGCGCCCGGCGTGGCGACCGTTCCCCGTCCGGACCAGGTAGGCGAGGATGATGCTGACGATGAGGGCCGCCTCCACGCCCTCGCGCAACCCGGTGACGAACCCGGCGCCGAACGCACCGACCTCCATCGGACTCGAACCTCCTACGCTGTCTGGGGCCCCGGCGCTCGTCCGAAACGCCACAGGGGTTTGGGTCTTCGGCCCTGGATACTAGCCGGCCAGATCCGAATCTGCAAGTCCCCTTGACATTGCGCTAAAGGCGGACCTGCTCGCGCCGACGACGGGCGGGGCAGCATCTGAGGGCGGCCGAGGCGGACGCTGCCCTCAGACGGCGAAGGGCGCCCCGCGCTCGGGATCGATCCCCAGCTCCCGGATCGCCTTCGCGGCCCGACGCGGCGGCAGCCCGCCGCAGCGGGTCAGGCCGACGAGGGCGGCGGCGGCGATGGACGGCGGATCGATCTCGAAGAAGGCTCGGAGCGCTTCGCGGGTATCGCTCCGGCCGAAGCCGTCGGTGCCGAGGGACAAATACGGCGCCGGGAGCCAGCGACTGACCTGGTCCGGGACGGCGGTCAGCCAGTCCGTCGCCGCGACGATCGGCCCGCCGTCCGGCCCGAGGACCTGGGCGACGTACGGGACCCGCGGCGGACGGTCGGGGTGGAGGCGGTTCCAGCGTTCGACCTCGAGGGCGTCCCGCCGGAGGAGCTGGAAGGACGGAGCGCTGTAGACCTCGGCCGCCACGCCGTATCGCTCGGCGAGGATGCCCTGTGCGGCGATGACCTGCTCGAGGATCGCCCCCGAGCCGACGAGTCTCGCTCGCCCCACCGGCTTCCCGACCGCCGGCGCCTCGCGGAGGAGGTAGATCCCGCGGACGATCCCCTCGTCGATCCCGGGCCGGTCCGGCTTCGGCGGCTGGCGGTAGTTCTCGTTGTAGAGGGTCACGTAGTAGAAGACGTCCTCGCCGCGGACGTACATCCGCTCGATCCCCTCGCGGACGATGACCGCCAGCTCGTAGGCGTAGGCCGGGTCGTAGGCCCGGATGTTCGGGATCACCGAGGCGAGGAGGTGGCTGTGCCCGTCATCGTGTTGGAGGCCCTCGCCGGCGAGGGTCGTCCGGCCGGCCGTCGCGCCCATCATGAAGCCGCGGCCCCGGGCGTCGCCGAAGGCCCAGGCCTGGTCGCCGGTCCGCTGGAAGCCGAACATCGAGTAGAAGATGTAGAAGGGGATCGTCGCCAGGCCGTGGGTCGCGTAGGCCGTCCCGGCCGCCTGGAAGGAGGCCATGGCGCCGGCCTCGGTGATCCCCTCTTCGAGGACCTGGCCGTCCTTCGCCTCCCGGTACTTGAGGATGAGCTCGGAGTCGACGGGCTCGTAGCGCTGGCCGAGGGCGGCATAGATCCCAACCTCGTTGAAGAGGGGATCCATGCCGAAGGTTCGGGCTTCGTCGGGGATGATCGGCACGATCCGGCGGCCGAGCTCGGGATCCCGGATCAGGTTCCGCAGGAGGCGGGTGAAGGCCATCGTCGTCGAGACCGGAGTCGTGCTCCCGGAGGCGAACTCGGCGTCCACCTCCGGCCGCGGCGACGGGAGCGGCCGGTAGCGGACGACCCGCCGGGGCAGAACCCCGCCGAGAGCGCGCCGGCGCTCGAGCATGTACTGGACCTCCTCGGAATCGGGGCCCGGATGGAAGTAGGGTGCCTCGGGCAGCTTCTCGTCGGGGATCGGGAGCTCGAGGCGATCGCGGAAGACCCGCAGCTCCTGCTCCGAGAGCTTCTTTGCCTGGTGGGTGATGTTCCGGGCTTCGACGCCCGGGCCGAGGGTCCAGCCCTTGACCGTCTTGGCAAGGATGACCGTCGGCGCGCCGCGGTACTCGGTCGCGGCCTTGTAGGCTGCGTAGAGCTTTCGGTAGTCGTGGCCGCCCCGCCGGAGCTTCGTCAGGTCGTCGTCGGAAAGATGCTCGACGAGCCTTCTGAGCCTCGGATCGGGGCCGAAGAAATGCTCCCGGATGTAGGCCCCGCCGGCGACCGAGTACTTCTGGTACTCACCGTCGAGGGTGTTGTTCATCTTCTCGACGAGGACGCCGTCGACGTCCCGGGCGAGGAGCTCGTCCCACTCCCGGCCCCAGATGACCTTGATGACGTTCCAGCCGGCGCCCCGGAAAAGGCCCTCGAGCTCCTGGATGATCTTGCCGTTCCCGCGGACCGGCCCGTCGAGGCGCTGGAGGTTGCAGTTCACGACGAAGATGAGGTTGTCGAGCCCCTCCCGGGCGGCGAGGGCGAGGCCGGCGATCGCCTCCGGTTCGTCCATCTCCCCATCACCGACGAAGGCCCAGACCCGCTGCTCGCTCGTGTCCTTCAGGCCCCGGTTGTGGAGGTAGCGGTTGAAGCGGGCCTGGTAGATGGCGGCCAGGGGTCCGAGGCCCATCGAGACCGTCGGGAACTCCCAGAAGTCGGGCATGAGGCGCGGGTGCGGGTAGCTGCTGAGGCCGTTCCCGCCGGTCTCGCGCCGGAAGCTGTCGAGCTGGGCCTCGGTGAGGCGACCCTCGAGGAAGGCCCGGGCATAGATGCCGGGCGCGGCGTGGCCCTGGAAGAAGATCTGATCGCCGCCGCCCGGGTGGTCCTTGCCCCGGAAGAACCAGTTGAAGCCGACCTCGTAGAGACTCGCCGCCGAGGCGTACGTCGCCAGGTGACCGCCGATCCCCGGGTAGCGGTTGTTCGCCCGCAGCACCATGGCGACCGCGTTCCAGCGGATGAGGCGCCGGATCCGCCGTTCGAGCTGTTCGTCCCCGGGGAAGGGCGGCTCCTGTTCGGGGCTGATCGTGTTGATGTAGCGGGTCTGGGTCAGGGGCGGCAGGCCGATCTGGAGTTGGCGAGCTCGCTTCAGGAGCTTGAAGATGAGGAAGCGGGCCCGGTTCTCCCCCTCCTGTTCGACGACCTGGGTGAGGGCATCGAGCCACTCCTGGGTTTCGGCCGGATCGATGTCGGGCAGCTGGTGCTTGAACTGGTCGAAGTACATCGGGCACTCCGTGGCGGCCGCCGCCGGTGGCCCCGGGGCGGTCAGATGGGCGAGAGGCGAAGGGTCGTCGGCAGGATCTCGGAGCGGATCATGGCCGGAGTGGCGGGGTCGCCGGCGTACTTCCGGCGGTAGCCGGCCGAGGCGCGGGCCACCGAGTCGGGATCGCTCGCCGGCTCGACCCGAGCTTCGATCCGGCGGTCCCGGCAGTGGAGGGTGACCCTGGGGTTCTGGGTCGCTTCGCGGTACCAGCGGGCGGTCGCCCCCCGCCACGAGCGGACGAAGACGTCCTCACCCTCGACGACGACCCAGAGAACGGTTCGATGGGGCGGCCCGTCGGGTCGCCGGGTCTCGATCTCGACTTCCTCCGCGGCCGCGAGTTCGGCCAGGACGTCGGGCGGGAACGGCATGGCAGGATGAGCGTAGCCGAAACCGACGGCAGGCGCCGCCGACCGGGTGTTGCCGAGGGTGGCCACAGGCAGGCTCGAGACCGTCGTCGAGCGGGCTCGGGATGGATGGGCGCGGACCATGCGGCCCTGGTCACGCTCCCGCGGCTGCGCTACCGTTGGTGGGCCATGGTGACCTACGACCCTACCACCGCCCTCGTCGTCGTCGATGTCCAGAACGACTTCGCCGATCCCGCCGGCAGCCTCTCCGTCAAAGGCGGCGAGGCGATCATCCCGGTCGTGAACCGCCACGTTGCCGCCGCCCGCGCCGCCGGGGCCCGGGTCGTCTACACCCAGGACTGGCACCCCGAGCACACGCCCCACTTCGCAAAGGACGGCGGAATCTGGCCGGACCACTGTGTCCAGGGAACCTGGGGGGCCGCCTTCCACCCGGCCCTCGTCGTGGACGGACCGGTCGTCCGGAAGGGAGCGAACGGCGAGGACGGCTACTCGGGCTTCACGATGCGCGACCCGGTCAGCGGCGAGACCGTCCCGACCGAGCTCGAAGGGCTCCTCCGGAGCTGGGGCATCGAGCACGTCGTCGTCTGCGGCCTGGCGACCGACTACTGCGTGAAGGCGACGGCCCTCGACGCCCTCCGGCTCGGCTTCCGGACGTCGATCCTCGCCGACGCCATCGCCGCCGTCGACCTTCAGCCGGGCGACGGCGAGCGGGCCCTCGACGAGCTCCGGGCGGCCGGCGCAACGATCGCCCGGGACGCCGCCGAGTAGCCGGGTGCTCGCTCGGCTGGCGAGGGTCGGCCTCGCGGCGACGGGCTCCCTCGTCTTCCTCGAGCTCGTCCTCGAGCGGCTCGCGGGCTGGCGATCGGTACCGCCGCTCCGAACGACCACCGTCATCGAGGCGCCGCCCGAACGCGTCTGGTCCCTCCTCGCCGACGTCGAGCGGCAGCCGGTCTGGATGACGGACCTTCGCGCCGTTCACCTCGAGACGCCGGGGCCCGTGGCCGTCGGGACGCGGGCCGTCGGGACGGTCCGGATTGCCGGATTCACCGTCCGTGATCCGGTCGAGGTGACGGCCTTCGAGCCGCCGACCAGGTTCGGGGTCGAGCATCGGGGGCGGTTCCGCGGCCACGGCACATTCACGATCGAGCCCCTTGGCGACGGCGCCTCGCGGGTCGTCTGGGAGGAGGTCCTCCGGGCCCCGCTCTTCCCGCGAGCCTGGTGGCTGGCGGCCCGACCGATCCTCGGCCGGGTCTTCGCCGCCGATCTCGCCCGCCTCCGAGCCCTCGCCGAGGCCTCGACCGAGACCCCTCGCGACACCTGATCGAGGACCGGCGTCCCCATGGAGGTCCACCTCGTCGACGCAACCTACGAGCTCTTCCGGGCCCACTTCGCACCCCGGCCGCCCGTTCGCGGCCACGACGGGACGATCCTGACCGGGGTCGCCGGGCTCATCGAGCAGCTCCTTGCCCTGACCCGCGACGAGGGGGCGACCCACGTCGGCTGCGCGACGGACCGGGTCATCGAGTCCTTTCGGAACGACCTTTACCCCGGCTACAAGTCGAGCGCCGGCGTCCCGGCCGAGCTCCTCGCCCAGTTTCCGATCGCCGAGGCGGCCATCGAGGCCCTCGGCTTCGTCCTCTGGCCGATGGTCGAGTTCGAGGCCGACGATGCCATCGCCTCGGCCTGCCGACAGCTGCTCGCCGATCCCTCGGTCGAGCGGGTCGTCATCTGCACCCCCGACAAGGACCTGGCCCAGCTGGTGGCTGGCGACCGCGTTGTCCTTCGGGATCGACGACGCCGCATCACCTACGACGCGGCGGCCGTCGCCGGCAAATGGGGCGTCCTGCCGACGGCGATCGTCGACTGGCTCGCCCTCGTCGGCGACGCCGCCGACGGCTACCCGGGCGTCCCGGGCTGGGGAGCGAAATCGGCGACGGCGGTCCTCGCCCGCTACGGCTCCATCGAGGCGATCCCGGTCCGAGCCGACGACTGGGACGTTCCCGGCCTCCGCGGTGTCGAGCGTCTCGCGGCCGCCCTCGAGGCCCACCAGGCCGAGCTCGCCACCTACCGCCAGCTCGCCCGCCTCCGGACCGACGTCCCGATCACCGTCGCCGCGGCCGACCTCGAGTGGCGGGGTGTGCCCCGCGAGCGGTGGCTCGCCTTCTGCGAGACCTGGGGTCTGCCGCGACTGGCGGGGCGGCCGCACCGTTGGCGGGACGAGGCGTCCGACCTGGTCCGCTGGCGGAGCGACGACTGAGCGGGCGGCGTCTCCGCCTCGCCGGCCGCACGGGTCAGAGCTTCGTCGCCACGAGCTCGCCGCGCCCGATCGGAACGACGAGGCCGGTCAGGGCCGGGTGCCCGAGGGCCGCCTCACGGAAGCCAGCGAGTTCCTCGGAGTGCGAGAGGAGGTTGTCGGCGACGAGGAGCCCGCCCGGGCGGAGGGCCCGAACCGCCGGTTCCAGGAAGCGCTCGTAGTCTTCCTTCTCGGCGTCGAGGAAGACGAGGTCGGCGGTCGCCTCGAACTCGGCGAGCCCGGCCCCGCCATCAGCGAGGCGGATCTCGACGCTCGAGCGAGACCGGCGCACTCGATGGAGCGGCGGGCGATGGCAACCTTCGCCGGATCGACGTCGAAGGTCACGACCCGACCGCCGTGGTGCCGGGCCGCGACGGCCAGCCAGAGGGTCGAGTAGCCGCCGCTGGTCCCGACTTCGACGATCGTCCGGGCGCCCGTCGCCAGAGCGATCGTGAGGAGGAAGCGTCCGACCTCGGGGCTGACCGCCCGGAGTCGCCTCGCCTTCGGGGTTCCGTCCATCCGATCGGCCCGGTCGATCGCTTCGAGCTCGGCCATGACGCTCGCGACCGAGGGCGGCAGGAAGCTCGTCATGGAACCCACTCGCTCTCCCCTTCGCTGCTGGGTGGGAGGTGGCCCTTGGAGCGGCCGAGCCGGATCACGACCTCGAGCCGCTCCGATCCCCGGGCCGCGGTTCGCCTCGGACGAGGGCGAGGATCGCCGCGTGGTGCTCGGGCGGGGCGGCGACGAGCCCGAACGACTTCGGTCCCGCGCCGAGCTCGAACCAGGGACCGCCCTCGGGGGTGGTGAGCCGGGCGCCGCCCCGCTCGGCGACGAGACCGGCCGCGGCGACGTCCCAGACCGAGAGACCCGAGGACTGGATGAAGGCGTCGAAGCGGCCGTTGCCGACGTAGGCGAGGGCGAGAGCGGCCGAGCCCATGGAGCGCGGGATGCGGATCGCCCGCCGAAGGGCCCGCAAGCGACTGGCGACCCCTCGGCCGCCGAGGGCGAGGGAGACGACGAAGTCGGACAACCGCTCCTTCGTGCTCGCCCGAACCGGCCGCCCGTCGAGGGTCGCCGGCCCGTCGCAGGTCGCTTCGAAGGTCTCCCCCCGGCAGGGGTCATGGATGACCCCGACGGCCGGGACACCGTCGACGACGAGGGCGACGGAAACGCAGAAGAAGGGAATCCCGTTCGCGTAGTTCACCGTCCCGTCGAGGGGATCGACGACCCAGGTCCGCCCGACGGGCGCCGTCGCCGGGCTCCCGTCGGCCCGGTCGAGGACGCCCGACTCCTCGGCCAGGATTCCGTCCGCCGGGAACGCCGTCCGGATCGCCTCGACGATGAGCGCCTCGGACAGGTGGTCGACCTCGGTCACGATGTCCCGGGCGCTCTTGTAGTCGACCCGCTCGACCCGCTCGTAGCGGTCCATGAGGACCTCACCCGCCCGGACGGCGACCTCGCGGGCGAAGGCCACCTCGACGACGAAGCGATCGCCCACGGTCGCCGGCGGCGCGCTGACTCGGCCAACGACGGCGACCGTCGGATCTCCGTCCCCGAGGAGATGGTCGGGCTCGAGCGCCGCTGAAGGGTCCTGTCGGCCCGGCCTCGGACCCCCATCGCGGACGCTCATCGTGACCGACACTCGGCCGCGAGGGGCCGCGGTTCCGAGCCGAGCTCGGTCACGATCTTTGTGAAGGTCACCGTCGCGCCGGGTTCGATCCGGGGGCTCAGGACCTGCGCCGACTCAGGTCCGATACCGGGAACGGAGGGATCGTAGATCCGGCAGGTCGTGGCGCCGGCCCGGGAACCCTCGTTCCGGACCTCGAGGGTGACGGCGAGACCACCCGGCGCGGGAGCGACGCCGACGACGGACCCCTGGAAGGGTCCGATGCCGGCGAGGGCGAGCCGGCCGACGAGGGCGAGACCGACGACGGCGAGGCCGACGGCGAGAAAGACCGTTCCGTGGGCCTGGCTCGCCGCGGGCTGGGCGAGACCGAGGGGGTTGCAGGCCTCGCAGAGGGCGAGGCTGATCGGGATCGGACGACCGCAACGAACGCAGCCGTGGGTCGGCGGCGCGGCCGAGGCCGGAACGGTCGCCAAGGGCGGACGGTCGGGTCGGCGGTCAGAGCGGGCGATGTCGGCTTCCATCGCCCCACATGGTGCCACAAGGACCCGGCGGGCTCCGGAGCCGGACCGAGCACTCGGTCAGATCCGGCCTCGACTCCCCTACGGCCCCGTCGCCGCCCGGTACCGATCGGCGGCGGCAACGAGGGCATCGACGTCGGTCGTCGTCCGGGCCGTGACGATGACCCCGTCGGCACCCCGGGTTCGCCACCGAGCGAGCTCCGTCGCCGGGTCCTCGATCCACGGGCTCCCCGCGAGGGCCGGCTCCCCGGCTCGTCCGCCGCCGAAGGCGACGAGGACGAGGAGGCCGGTGTCCTTCCGCCCAGCTCGCCCGGTGGCCTGACGCCAGAGGGGCACGAGGCCGTCGAAGCGTTCGGCCGGGGTCGTCCAGCCGTCGCCGAGCTCGGCCGCCAGCCGAACGCCGGCCGCCGTGGCGGCCCCGACGATGATCGGTGGCGGGGGGACGGGCGCTGGGCGGGCGACGGCGCCCCGGAGCGGGTAGAAGGGACTCGGTCGATCGATCGGGCCACCGGTCCACAGGGCCCGGAGGACGGCGATCGCCTCGCGGAGGCGGAGGGCGCGTTCGGGAGCCGGCGGGAACGGGATGCCGTAGGCGTCGTGCTCCGCGGGATGACCGCCGATCCCCACTCCGAGGACGAGGCGGCCGCCGGTGACCTCCTGGAGGGTGGCCGCCATCCGGGCGAGGACGGCCGGATGGCGGTTCATGACGTTCGCCACGAAGGGACCGACGGTGAGCGTCGTGGTGAGAGCACCGACGGCGCTGAGCGTCGTCCAGGCCTCGAGGACCGGGTCGGACCGCCGGCCTCGGCTCACGAAGTGATCCCAGCACCAGACGCCGGCGTAGCCGGCCGCCTCGAGCCGACGGGCGCTCTCGCTCCACCAGGCGAAGGAGACACCGATGGAGCCGAGGGCGACCCCGATCGGAATCCGCCCCGGCGGCAGGACGAGGGACCGCGGCTCGATCGGACGGTCGCCGGAGGCGAGGGATGGCCAGCGTGTCACGCCACCCGGAAGGCCTTGCCCGGCCCCGGCGTCGGCCTTCGAAGCCCGGTGCGAGCCACGGGGCCGCTCAGAGGCCCGTCTCGAAGAGCCGGATGTCCTCCGGGCTCGCGGCGTGGCCATCACCCCGGGTGGGGACGAGGGACTCGCGGGCCCCGAGGGCGTCGAGATCGGCCGGCAGCCTGGCGATGAGGTCGAGGACGACCCTCTGGATCCGCTCGGCGTTCTTGCGGAAGACCTCGAGGACCGTGGCGGCATCGACGGCTTCGGTCCCCTCAATGAGGCCGGCGTCGTAGTCGGTGATGAGGCTGATGTTGACGACGGCCATCCCGAGCTCCCGGCAGAGATAGGCCTCCGGATACTGGGTCATGTTGATGACCTCCCAGCCGGCGTCGCTGAACCACTTCGACTCGGCCTTCGTCGAGAAGCGCGGGCCCTCGATGACGACGACGGTGCCCCGCTCGTGGAGCGGGATGCCGTGCTCCCGGATGACCTCGGCCGCGAGGCGCCGGAGCGTGGGGTCGTAGATCTCGGCTGCCGAGACGTGGGTGACAATCGGCCCGTCGAAGAAGGTGTGGGGCCGGTTCCGGGTCCGGTCGACGAACTGGTCGCAGAGGACGAAGTCGCCGGGCTTGACGTGGCGCTGGAGGGAGCCGGCAGCACAAGGGCTGATGACGGCTTTGACGCCGAGGGAGCGGAAGGCCCAGACGTTGGCCCGGTAGTTGATCTTGTGGGGCGGGATCGTGTGCCGCCGGCCGTGCCGGGGGAGGAAGGCGACCCGACGCCCGGCGACCTCGGCCAGGAAGATGCTGTCCGACGGCGGCCCGTAGGGGGTGTCGACCTTGATCTCGCGGACGTCGGCGAGGAGGCTGTAGAAGCCGGAGCCGCCGAAGACTCCGACCTCTGCCCGATCTGCTGCCACGGCTACGCTCCTTGTTCCGGGGGATCGACCTCGCGGGAACGGCTGCGTCCGGACGCGGATCCGCCGCCCGGGGCGATTCTACGGTTCCCCTTGCGCCCGCCGACCAGCCGCCGTACCGTGCCCGTCATGGCAGCGACCCACGACGCGACCGAGAGGGCTCGCGTCCTCCTCGAGCTCGCCGACTGGCGCCGACGGATCGCCGAGCTCTACGCCGACGTTCGCCGCCTCGCCGCCCTCGATCCGCCAGCGGCTTGGGAGCTCTGGCGATCCGTTCGGGAGGCTCTCTATCGCGAGCATCCCCAGTCACCGGTTCCGCCGGCGGAACGGGCCTCCTTCCGGGCGCACCACTACCCGTACGACCCAGCGTATCGGCTGACGGCGACCCTCGAGCCGTCAGCCGGCGACGAAGCGACCGGTACCTCGGCCTCGCCGGGCCCCGAGGGAGCCTCCACGTCCACCGAGGTCCCCCGGAGCATCCTCCTCCCCTCGAGTCATGGCGAGCCGGCCCGGTTCCGGGTCCTCGGAACCCTCCGAATCCCCTTCCCGGCCGGGGAGCGGCAGCTGACCTGTTATTGGCTCGACGGCTACGCCGGCGGGCTCTTCCTCCCCTTCGGGGACGCCACGAACGGTCGAACGACCTACGGGGCGGGCCGCTACCTTCTCGACGCCGCGAAGTCGGCCGACCTCGGCGGCGACCCGGCGAGCGGTCGCCTCGTCCTGGACTTCAACTTTGCCTACCAGCCCTCGTGCGCCTTCGATCCGGCCTGGAGCTGTCCACTGGCACCCGCCGCCAACCGCCTCGACATCGAGGTGCCAGCGGGCGAACGGATCGACGGCCGCTAGCCACCGGGCCGGGTCCCGAGCGGCAGCTGCCGCCGAGCCGGCGCCGGGTACGAAGGTCCCGGCGCTCGACGGGACCGCCGACCCCTCGCCCCGGCCCGTCGAATCGCCGATCATCGGAGCCGGCCGCTCCGTCGGATCCCGAGCCGCCGGGATGCGGCCGGGAGGACCCGTGCACCTCTTCGGCAACCATCGACAGCACCCAAACGAAGAGCGTCTCCTCTGGTCGCGGGATGCTCGCTTCGTCGCCCAGCTCGCGCGACGGGTGGCCGGAGGCCGCCTCATCGAGCTCGAGGCTGGCTCGTGCCTTGTCGCGAGCGCCGGCGAGCTGACCGATTCCGTCGCCGCCGAGGTCGCGCGCTCGGCCCACGACCCTGACTACGGGTTGACGAGGGTCGATGCCTCCCTCCCCCTCCCGGAGCGCTACCTCACTGCCTTCGCGACCGCCGTCCAGCTCTCCGGACTCGCCGAGCGGATCGGCATGGCTCGCTCGGCGGAGGTCCTCCAGACGAAGATGCTCGACCACTTCTTCGTCCTCCGGAACGCCCACAGTGTCGCCTTCCAACCGATCGTCGAGCTGGAGAGCGGAGCGGTCCACGAGTACGAGTGCCTCTTTCGACCGAACATGCCGACCGTCCAGGCCTCCATCGGCGCCGTCGTCCAGGCGGCCGTCGACACGAACCGGGCCGCCGAGTTCGACGAGTTCGTCCTGGACGCTGTCCTCGGCCGGATCGAGGCTGCCCTGACGGCGCTGCCGCCGAACGGCGCTCGCCGTCTCCGCTTCGCTGTCAACGTCACTCCCGGGGCTCTCCAGGACGAGCGGTTCGACGCCCGGCGGCTCAGCGGTCGGGTCCGGGCGGCAGGACTCGCACCCACCCAGCTCACCTTCGAGGTGACCGAGCAGCAGGCCGTTGCTGATCTCGTGCCGCTTCGCCGCCGGGTTCGGGCGCTTCGACGGGCTGGCTTCGGTTTCGCCGTCGACGATGCCGGGGCGGGCTACGCGAGCTTTTCCCTCATCGCGGCCCTCCGGCCGTCCCAGATCAAGGTCGACCGCCAGATCGTCCGCGGCATCGCCGCCGACGACGCCAAGCAGGCCCTCGTCGAGGCCTTCGTCTCCTTCGCCCGGCGGATCGGCGCCCGGCTCGTGGCGGAGGGGATCGAGACCCGCCGCGACCTCGCCGTCCTCTGCCGCCTCGGTGTCGAGTTCGGCCAGGGCTACCTCCTGGGCCGACCGGCGCCGACGCCCACCCGGCCGCGCCAAATCCGCCTCGCCGAGTTCCGGTCGCGAGCGGCTCCGGTTGGCGACCCGCGGCCGGCGCCGGCCGATCCTCGCCCGCTGGCGATGGCCGGAGGTTCGTCCGGCGGGATCGTCGACTAGTCGCCAGTGGGCTCCGAGCCCGGGCCCGGCCAGACCCGAAGGCTTGTCGCGAGCGCCGGCGAGCCCGCGCCCCGAGCGTCGTCGCGGCCCCGTCGCATACCATCGGGGCATGGCGAGCGAAACCCTCGATCGATCCCCCACCCCACTCCGACCGACCGTGGTCGCCTTCCTCCGACAGCCCCACTTCGCCACGGTCGCCACCCTCGACCCCGACGGGTACCCGCGCCAGGCGGTGACCTGGTTTCGCTTCGATCCGCCCGACACGATCGTCGTCAACAGCGCCGTCGGCCGCCGCTGGCCGGCGAACCTCCGCCGCGATCCCCGGGTCGCCCTCGCCATCGTCGACGCCCGGGACGCGTACCGCTGGCTCGGCCTGACCGGGCGGGTCACCGAGATCATCGACGACCAGGCCATCGCCCAGGCCGACATCGCCAACCTCGCCCGACGCTACATGACCGACGATCCCGACGGCGCCGAGGCCCTCATCCGCGACCGGTTTCAGCGGCAGCAGCGGGTCTCGTTCCGGATCCGGATCCTCGCCGTCCACGACCACCTCGACGGATGAAGGTCGTCGAGCTCGCCGGGGGTGTCGGTGGGGCGAAGCTCGCCCACGGCCTGGCAGCCCACCTCGGCCCCGACCTCACCGTCGTCGTCAACACCGGGGACGACCTCGAGCGCCACGGCCTCGTCGTCTGGCCCGACCACGACACCGTCCTCTACACCCTCGCCAACCTCGACGATCGCGAGCGGGGCTGGGGGCTCCGCGACGAGACCTGGACGGTCATGGCCCAGCTCGAGCGCCTCGGCGAGCCCACCTGGTTCCGCCTCGGCGACCGGGACCTCGCGACCCACCTCCTCCGAACCGAGCAGCTCCGGATCGGCCGCCGGCCGACCGAGGTCGCGCTCGACCTCCAGCGTCGCTTCGGGATCGGCCCCCGGATCCTGCCGATGAGCGACAGCCCGGTGCGGACCGTCGTCGACACCGACACCGGCCGCCTCGAGTTCCAGGAGTACTTCGTCCGGCTCCGCCAGGAGCCGACGGTCTTGGCGGTGCACTTCGAGGGGATCGAGGCGGCACGGCCGACACCCGAGGTCGAGGCGGCCATCGATGGCGCCGAGCTCGTCGTCCTCGCCCCCTCGAACCCGATCGTCTCCATCGGGCCCATCCTCGCCGTCCCCGGGCTCCGTGATCTCCTCGTCGCCCGCCGGGCAGCCGGCGTGCCGATCGTCGGCGTCAGCCCGATCGTCGCCGGGCGGGCGCTCAAGGGGCCGGCCGATCGGATGCTCGCCTCCCTCGGCCACGAGGTGAGCGCGGCCGGCGTCGCCGCCGTCTATGGCCAGCTTCTGACGGGGTTCGTCATCGACGCCGTCGACGGCGCCCTCGCACCGAAGATCGAAGCCCTCGGCCTCCAGGTGCTCGTCACCGACACGATCATGACCGACGACCCCGCCCGGGCCCGCCTTGGCGGCGCCGTCCTCGACTTCGGCCGAGCCCTTGCCAGCGGTCGACCGCGATGAGCGCCGCGACCCGATCGGCGTCGGCCTCGCCTGCCTGCTGGGCCATCGTCCCCGTGCGCGCCCTCGAGGGGGCCAAGTCCCGGCTCGGCGAGGTCCTCGATGCCGAGGAGCGGCGCGACCTCGCCGTCGCCCTCCTCGAGGGGACCGTGCGAGCCGCCATCGCCGCCCGCAGCCTCGCCGGGGTCCTCGTCGTCAGTCCCGACCCCGCCGCCCTCGGCGTCGCGGCGGCGGCCGGCGCCCGTCCTCTCCAGCAGACGACGAGCGGCCTCAACGCGGCCCTCGGCGAAGCCCGTGCCGAAGCTCGACGTCTCGGAGCGACGGAGATCCTCGTCTTGCCGACCGATCTGCCCGGGATCGGGCCCGAGGCGCTCGACGATCTTGTCGCCGAGGCTCGGCGGACGGCTGGCCCCCTCGTCCTCCTCGTGCCAGACCGTCACGGCCGAGGGACGAACGCCCTCTTCCTCCGGCCGCCGGAGGTCATCGACTTCGCCTTCGGTGGCGACAGTCGCCTCGCCCACGCCGCCCTCGCCGAGGCGGCTGGCGTGCCCTCTCGAGAGTTCGGGGGGCCGCTCGCCATGGACCTCGACACGCCCGAGGATCTCGTCCTCGCCGAGCCGCTCCTCCTGGGACCGCGCCATGGCCGCTGACGGAGCAGGCCGCGCTCGTCGGCCGACCTTGCCTCGGCGACCAGGTCCCGCCCAGCTCGAGGTCCTCGCCCTCGACGGGATACCCGAAGTCGTCCCTGGCGCCGATCTCGTCGGCCTCATCGGCGACGCCCTCGAGGGGACGGCGGGTGCCCTCCCCCTCAGCGATGACGACGTCCTCGTCGTCACCCAGAAGATCGTCTCGAAGGCCGAAGGGGCGATCGTCGACCTCACGAGCGTCGAGCCGCGGCCGGAGGCGATCGAGTGGGCCGCCGCCTGGGATCGGGATCCGCGCCAGGTCGAGGTCGTCCTCCGGGAGGCCGTCCGAATCGTCCGCCAGGCTCGTGGGGTCCTCATCGTCGAGACTCGCCATGGCTTCGTCTGCGCGAACGGTGGGGTCGACGCCTCGAACGTCGGCCCAGCGAGCGGCTCCGTCGTGACGCTCCTGCCCCGCGATCCGGACGCCTCGGCGGCCCGGATCCGGGCCGGGATCAGAGACCGCTTCGGCGTCGACGTCCCCGTCGTCATCTCCGATAGCTTCGGCCGGACGTGGCGGTGGGGAATCGTCGACGTCGCCATCGGCGTCTCGGGGCTCCTTCCCCTCGACGACCTCCGCGGCCTGCCGGACCACGACGGGCGGATCATGCGGACGACCGTCCGAGCCGTCGCCGACGAAATCGCCTCGGCGGCCGAGCTCGTCTTCGGGAAGACCGCCGCCCGCCCGGTCGCCCTCGTCCGGGGGGCGCACCCGCCCCGAGGAGAGGGCTCGATCCGGGATCTCCTCATGCCGGCCGAGGCCGACCTCTTCCGCTAGGAGAACCGGGGCCCAAGGTGCTGGGCCGACACTGACCTGTCGCGACACCGACCTGCCGCGACACCGACCTGCCGCGATCGCCTCGTCGCGACCGCCTCGCCGCTGCTACCCTCGGTGGGCGTGAAGCTCGGCCTCCAGATCCCCTCCTTTACCTGGCCTGGCGGCACCGAGGCGATCGGCCCGACCCTGGCCCGGATCGTTCGGACGGCCGACGACGTCGGCTTCGACTCCCTCTGGGTCATGGACCACTTCTTCCAGATCCGGAGCGTCGGCGCCGCCGAGGAGCCGATGCTCGAGGGCCTCACGACCCTCGGCTGGATGGCGGCCCACTCCTCCCGGGCGAGCCTCGGCCTCCTCGTCGGCGGTATCCATTACCGGGCCCCGGGTCTCTGGGTGAAGGCGACGACGACCCTCGACGTCCTCTCCGGTGGGCGGGCCTGGTTCGGCATCGGGGCCGCCTGGAACGAGGAGGAATCTCTCGGCCTCGGCTTCGGCTTCCCGCCCCTCGCCGAGCGCTTCGAGCTCCTCGAGGACACCCTCCGCCTGGCCCTCGAGATGTGGCGCGGCGAGCGCGGCAGCGAGGCCTCCTTCGAGGGCCGCCGGATCCGGGCGAGCCGCCTCCTGAATTCACCCCAGTCGATCCAGCGCCCGCATCCCCGAATCCTCATCGGGGGCGGGGGTGAACGCCGGACGCTGCGGCTCGTCGCCCAGTACGCCGACGCGACGAACGTCTTCGGCGGCCCCGAGGCGATCCACCACAAGTTCGAAGTCCTCCGAGCTCACTGCGAAGCCGTCGGTCGACCCTTCGAGGAGATCGAGCGGACGACCCTCCAGCGGCTCGACCCGGCGCTTCCCGACGGCAACGGTCGCGAGAGCCCAGGCGCCATCGTCGACCGCTTCGGCCAGCTCGCCGACGTCGGGGTCCAGCACGTCATCGTCTCGATCCCCGAGGTCTGGCGCGTCGAGAAGCTCGAGCTCGTCGGGCGCGACGTCATCCCCCAGCTCCGGGGCCTCTGAGCGAGCGAGTATGGCCGAGACCCCCAAGCTTCCCGTCAGGAGCCTCCAGGAGCGGCTCGCCCCGCGCAGCCGCTGCTTTGGCTGCGGCCCGGCGAACGAGGCTGGCCTCCAGCTGCGGAGCTTCGTCGCCCCCGACGGCGAGACCCTTGTCGCCGAATGGACGCCCCGTCCCGAGCACGAGGCCTTTGCCGGCGTCGTGAACGGCGGGGTCCTCTCGACCCTCCTCGACTGCCACGCCAACTGGACGGCCGTCCATCGCCTCATGCGCCGCGACGGCCTCGATCGGCCGCCGGGCTGCGTCACGGCCGAGCTCGCCGTTCGCTTCCGCCGCCCGACCCCGAGCCGGGGCCCGCTCCGGCTCCGGGCCTGGGTCGTCGAGGCGGACGAGCGGTCGGTCACCGTCGAGGCGACCGTCGAGCCGGAAGGGAGCGTCACGGCGAGCGGTCGGGGACGCTTCGTGGCGGTCGGCCCCGAGCATCCGGGCTTCGATCGCTGGCAGACAGATCGGGCGGCCGGCGGCGACTGATCGAGCCCCACGCCGGCAGACCCTCGGAGGGGCGCGACGGGCGCGGCCGGGGCGACCTGGGCGACCGGGACGATCGACCGACGGAGCCTCGAACGATCGCCCCATGGTCTCGGGCGTCCGGGTCGGCGACCCTTGGCTCGTCATGGGCACCTCGCAGAGCAGACCGCGTCGCGACGGTGGGTCGAGGACGGGCCTGGTCTTCGTCGTTGTCCTCGCCATCGCCCTCGGCGCCGCGCTCCTTCCCACCCCGGCCACAGCGACCGAACCTGGGGTGGCCAAACCTGGGGTGGCCGAACCGGTGGTGGCCGAACCTATGGTGGCCGAGCGAGCGGCGCATGCCCCAGTGAGCCCGACCGCGCCGCTCGGCGGGGCGGATCCGACCGGCCGCTACATCGTCGTCCTTCGGGACCAGGAGGTCGCCGGCGACCCAGACCGGATCATCCGCCGGGTCGCCAACCGGGCCGGCGTCCGGCCCCAGCGGACCTTCGACCGAGCCCTACCGGGCTTCGCGGCGAAACTCGACCCGGCGACCCGCAAGCGCCTCGCCGCCGATCCCGCCGTCGCCGCCGTCGTGCCCGATGAGCGGATCGAGATCACCGGCTTCGTCCCGACCGGGGTTCGGCGAGTGAAGGCGCCGGCCTCGAGCGCCGCCGACATCGACGCCCTCGACGACGCCCGAGTCGACGCCGACATCGCCATCGTCGACACCGGGATCGATCCGACCCACCCCGACCTCAACGTCGTCGGCGGTTACAGCTGCAGCTCCGCCGATCCCTCGGCCTGGTTCGACGAGCACGGCCATGGGACCCACGTGGCCGGCACGGCGGCCGCCATCGATCGCCCGAGCGGGCTCACCGGGGTCGCCCCCGGAGCCCGACTCTGGGCGGTTCGGATCCTCGACGCAAGCGGCGCCGGGCTCCTCTCGTGGTTCATCTGCGGCCTCGACTGGATCGCCGCCCAGCGGGATCCCGTCGATCCGTCGCGCCCGCTCTTCGAGGCGGTGAACATGAGCGTCGCCAAATGGGGCCGCGACGACGGGAACTGCGGCTACACGAACAACGACCTCCTCCACCAGGCGATCTGCCGGCTCGTCGCCTCGGGGGTGACCGTCGTCGCCGCGGCCGCGAACGACGCCAGCAGTGCCGCGGCCCGGGTCCCGGCCGCCTACGACGAGGTCATCACCGTCTCCGCCCTTGCCGACACCGATGGGCTCCCTGGCGGGCAGGGCGGCCCCCTCTGTTGGTCCTGGGGCGGCTACGACGTCGACGACACCTTCGCCGACTTCTCGAACTACGGCTCCGACGTCGACCTCATCGCTCCCGGCAAGTGCATCTGGAGCAGCCTTCCCGGCGGCCGCCGTGGCTACAGCTCGGGAACGTCGATGGCGGCCCCCCACGTGACCGGTGCTGTCGCCCTCTACAAGGCGAGCCGCCCCGAGGCGACGCCGGCCGAGGTCCGTGAGGCCCTCCGCTATCTCGGCTCCTTCGACTGGGCAACCGCCACCGATCCGGACGGGGTGCCCGATCCACTCCTCGACGTGTCGCGGATCGGACCGCTCGGGACGTTTTCCCTCCAGCCCGAAATCGCCACGACCGAGGCCCCACTCGAGCTCACCGAGGCCGGGGGGACGGTCGAGATCCCGATCGACATCGACCGCTCGACGACGTTCTTCGAGCCCGTCAGCCTGGGCGTCGTTGACGTCCCAGCCAGCTTCACAGCTTCGGTCGATCCGAAGCGCAGCTTTGGTTTCGAGGCGACCCGAGCGACCCTCCGTCTCACCGTGCCCCGGAACACGCCGGCCGGTCGATATGCGGTCCGGATCCGAGGCTCGTATCACTCCCTCGTCCGCGAGACGACGGTCAGCGTCGACATCGCCCCGCCCGGTCTGTCGCGATCGGCGGTCCCGACCGCTACGCGACGGCGGCCGCGGTGAGCGCGGCGACCTTCGGCCCGGGCGTCCCGGTCGCCTACGTCGCGACGGGCCTCAACTTCCCCGACGCCCTCGCCGCAGCGGCGGCCGGCGGCTTCCGGGGCGGCCCCGTCCTCCTCGTGACCCGGGACACGATCCCCGCCCCGACGGCGAGCGAGCTCGGCCGCCTCAAGCCTGAGCGAATCGTCGTCATCGGGAGCACGGGCGTCGTCGGAAACAGCGTCGCGGCGAACCTGGCCGGCTATCTCGCCAGCCCGTAGCCCCGTACCGGACGACGCCGCGATCCCGACCGTCCATCGAGCCGTCCGTTCCGATCCTGGCCTCCATCGGCAAAGGACGGCTGGCTGGCATATACTCCAGGGGAGTATTAGGTCTGGTAGAGTAGGCGGGCGTCCACCGCAGCGCAGAGGCGAACGAGCACGATGATCGAACGACGAGCCGGCGAGGAGCCGGGACCGGACCCCTTCGGCGGCCTCCAGATCGACTTCTCCGTCGACGTCCCGGCAGGGACGGTCGGCGCCACCGCGGGCGCCTCGGCGGGCACCGCGGCCGGCGCCGACGGCCCGATCGCCCTCGTCGCCGAGCCATTCCCCGGCGGTCCGTCGAGCGAGGTGGCCGAACGGGGCCCCGAGGAGACCCTCGTCGTCATCGTCGGCTCCGGACCCGCCGGTCTGACGGCGGCCATCTACGCCGCCCGAGCGAACCTGCGCCCGATCGTCCTGGCTGGCTCGACGCCCGGGGGCCAGCTCATGATCACGAGCGAGGTCGAGAACTATCCGGGCTTCCCGGAGGGGATCGACGGCCCCGAACTCATGGCCCGCTTCCGGGCCCAGGCCGAACGCTTCGGTGCCCGGATCGTCGACGTCGACGTCGAGCGGGTCGACTTCAGCGAGCGGCCCTTCCGGCTCTGGGCGGCCGGCATCGAGTACCGAGCCCAAGCGGTCATCGTCGCCACCGGCGCTTCGGCGATCTGGCTCGGACTGCCGGCCGAAGAGCGGCTCCGAGGTCGCGGCGTGTCGGCTTGCGCGACCTGCGATGGCTTCTTCTTCAAGGATCGCGAGGTCGCCGTCGTCGGGGGTGGCGACTCGGCCTTCGAGGAGGCGACGTTCCTGACGAAGTTCGCCTCGAAAGTCCACCTCCTCCATCGCCGCGACGAGTTCCGGGCGAGCAAGATCATGATCGAGCGGGCGAAGGCAAATCCGAAGATCGTCATCCACCCGAACACCGTCGTCGAGGACATCCTCGGTGAGACGAAGGTCGAGGGGCTCCGCCTGCGGGACACCCGATCCGGCGAGGTCCGTGAGGTCCCCATGGACGGCCTCTTCGTCGCCATCGGCCACCGCCCGAACACCGAGATCTTCCGGGACTGGCTCGAGGTCGACGAGAAGGGGTACCTCGTCGTCCACGACGAGACGCGAACCCGGATCGAGGGGGTCTTCGTCGCCGGGGACGTCCACGATCACCGCTACCGCCAGGCGGTGACGGCGGCCGGCGACGGCTGCAAGGCGGCCATCGACGCCGAGCGCTGGCTGGAGTCGCTCGGGATCGTCGAGGCGGCGACGGCGACGGCGTGGTGAGGGAACCGCCGAGCAGGACGGTACCCGCCGGCGGCCCAGCCCCCCGGAGTGCCCCCTCCGAAGCGGCGCCGGCCCTCGGTGCCCTCCTTCGCCGGCGAATCGAGGCATCGCTCGCGGCGGCGGAGGCAGCAGCCGGGGACCGGCCGATCGTCGCCCTCGACGCCGGCTGCGGGGAACGAACGACCCTCCGCTCGGTTCGCCACCGGATCGGGCGAATCGTTGGGGTCGACGTCCATCCCCCGAGCGGCCCGGGGCCGGACGTCGACGAGTTCCTCGTCGCCGACCTCTGCACCGATCGCCTCCCCCTCCCCGAGGGCAGTGTCGATCTCGCCGTCTCGACCTTCACCGTCGAGCACCTCCGCGACCCGCAGGCTGCCTTTCGGACGATCGCCCGCAGCCTCCGACCAGGGGGTCGATTCGTCCTCGTCACCGTCAACCGCCGCCATCCCTTCGTGGCCGCCTACTTCGCCCTGCCGGGCGTCCTCCGCCAGCGACTGCAGCGCCTCGTCAAGGCCCGGGCCGCCGACGCCCATCCCCTCGTCGGAGCCGGCACCGATCCAACCGCCCTCCGGGCGACCCTCGTCGGCGCCGGCTTCAGCATCGAGAGCCTCGACACCGTCGGCCACCTGGCGGCGGCCTGGGGGCGGCGCCGGCTGACCCGGACCCTCGGCCGCATCGGCGACCGCCTGGCAGCGCCCTTCCCGATGCGCCGCTCGACGATCGTCGTGGTGGCCCGGCGCGACGCCCCCGGGGACAGGCCGCCGACCGACCATGGCAGCCCCGAGACCGCATCCTCGAAGCCCGGAGGTGGACCGTGACGATCGAACGCACCGCCGATCGCCCGGAGGGGGCCGCAGCGGCCCGACCGGGTCCCTTCGGTGTCTGGGCGAACCTCGACCGGTTGGCCCTCGACCCGATTCTCGGCCTCGTCGCCGCCGTCGAAGCGGCCGGCTACGACGCCTTCTGGATCAACGAAGGTGCCGGCACCCGGGAGCCCTTCGCCCTCCTCGGGCGCCTCGCGGCGGCGAGGGAGCGGCTCTGGCTCGGGGTCGGCATCGCCCAGACCTACGCCCGCGATCCCCTCGCTGCCTACGCGGGAGCCCTCACCGTCGCCGAGGCGACCCATGGTCGCTTCGTCATGGGGCTCGGCGTCGGCCACCCGGGCTCCATCCGGGAGGTTCGGGGCCACGACTACCTCCCGCCTCTCACCGAGATGCGGGCCTACTTGGACGGCTACCGAGCCGCGGAGGCCCACTACCGGGCGCCCCGTCCCTCGACCGAGCCGCCCCTCGTCATCGCCGCCCTTCGACGTCGAATGCTCGAGCTCGCGGCGCGAGCGACCGACGGGGCCTTCCCCTACCTTGTCCCCGTTGACTACGTCGCCCGGGCCCGGGCGATCCTCGACGCGGCGGCGCCGGCTGGGCGTGAGGACCGACCCTTCCTCGTCGTCACCCAGCCGGTCGTGGCGACCGCGGAGCCGACGAAGGCCCGGGACGCCGCCCGCGGCTACGTCGCCCGCTACCTCACCCTGCCCGCCTACCGAACGAACCTCCAGGAGTGCGGCTTTGCCGAGGCCGATCTCGCCGGCGGCGGCTCCGATCGCCTCCTCGACGCCCTCGTTGCCTGGGGGACAACCGAGACGATCCGGGCCCGGCTTCGAGGGATGGCCGACGCCGGCGCCGATCACGTTCTCCTCGTCCCCCTCGCCGCCGACGGATCGATGCCGGACCGGGGGGTCGTCGAGACCTTCGCCCCGCCCTGGTAACAGCGCGACGGGTGGCGGCGCGACGGGTGGCGGCGCGACGGCGGTGGCCGTGGTAGCGTCCCCTCGATGGTGGAGCTGAGCGTCGAACCTCTCACTCTCGGACCCGATCACTCCCTGCGAAGAGAAGGCGGAAGGCGGAAGAGCCGCGCGACGAAGCGCCGATGAGCGGTTCTGGCTTCGGTCGGGGGCGTCTCGGCGGGGCAGCCGGGACCGGCTTCGCCGCGCGGGCGGCGACCGGCGGTCGGGGCGGCCTCGGGCGGCTCTTCCTCGCCGAACCACCGGAGCAGCCCCTCACCCCGGAGCGGCGGCGACGGACGGCGAGCCGGATCCTCGCCTTCTTCCGGCCCTATCGGCTGCCGATCGCGGTGAGCGTCATCGCCATCCTCGCCACGAGCGGCCTCGGCCTCGTCAACCCCTTCCTCCTCAAGCTCCTCATCGACGACGCCATTCCCAGCCTCGACTTCGGGAAGCTCAACCTCTACGTCGGGCTCATGATCGTCGTCCCGATCGTCTCGGGTCTCATCGGGGTCGGCCAGAGCTACCTGAACCACATCATCGGCCAGAGCGTTATGCGCGACCTGCGGACCGCTCTCTACGCCCACCTCCAGCGGATGCCGCTCCGCTTCTTCACCGAGACGAAGACCGGCGAGATCCAGAGCCGCCTGGCGAACGACGTCGGGGGCGTCCAGGGGGTCGTCACCGACACCGCGAGCTCCGTCGCCTCGAACCTCGCCGTCGCCGTCAGCACCATCGTCGCCATGGTCGTCATCGACTGGCGCCTGACCCTGTTGTCCCTGGGCCTCCTCCCCTTCTTCATGTACCTCACCCTCCGGGTCGGGCGGGTCCGCCGAGCCGTGAGCGCCGAGACACAGCGATCGCTGGCCGAGATCAGCGCCGTCACCGAGGAGACCCTCTCGGTCTCTGGCGTCCTCCTGACCAAGACCTTCGGCCAGGAGGCGGCGGCGAACGAGCGCTTCCGGACCCTGAACGAGCGCCTCGCGCGGCTCCAGATCCGGCAGGCGATGGTCGGCCGCTGGTTCTTCATGATCGTGGGGACGATCTTCTCCATCACTCCGGCCTTCGTCTACTGGCTCGCCGGCTGGCTCGCCATCGGCGGCGACCCGACGGCGCCGACGATCGGCGACATCGTCGCCTTCACGACGCTCCAGAGCCGGCTCTTCTTCCCCCTCGGCCAGCTCCTGAACGTCCAGGTCGAGATCGCCGGGGCCCTCGCCCTCTTCGACCGGATCTTCGAGTATCTCGAGATGGAGCCCGAGATCGTCGACGCCCCGGACGCCGTCGAGCTCGATCCGAGGCGGGTCGAGGGGCGGATCCGGTTCCGGAACGTCTTCTTCCGCTACCCGGGGGCCCGCCACCGCGGCGAGGCTGTGGCCTTCGACGGAGGCGCCGACGGTGCCCTGGGGAACGGCGAGGTTCGGGCGGCCGAGCTCGGGCAGCCCCGCGAGCCGGGGGCCGCCGACGCGAACGGAAACGAGCCCGCACGGCGACCCTTCGCCCTCGAGGGGATCGACTTCGCCGTTGAGCCCGGCCAGCTCGTCGCCCTCGTCGGGCCGTCGGGGGCCGGCAAGACGACGACGACGTACCTCATCCCCCGCCTCTACGACGTCAGCGACGGGGCGGTGGAAATCGACGGCCTCGACGTCCGCCGGATCCGGCTTGCCTCCCTCGGTCGGATCGTCGGTGTCGTCACCCAGGAGACGTACCTCTTCCATGCCAGCGTCGCCGACAACCTCCGCTACGCGAAGCCCGAGGCGACGCAGGTCGAGCTCGAGGCGGCTGCCCGGGCGGCCGCGATCCACGATCGGATCATGGAGCTCCCGGAGGGCTACAACACCCTCGTCGGCGAACGGGGTTACAAGCTCTCGGGCGGCGAGAAGCAGCGCCTCGCCATCGCCCGGGTGCTCCTGAAGAACCCCCGAATCCTCATCCTCGACGAGGCAACCTCGGCCCTCGACACGGTCTCCGAACGGCTCATCCAGGCCGCCCTCGAGCGCCTCATGGAGGGCCGGACGACGATCGCCATCGCCCACCGCCTGTCGACGATCTTGCGGGCCGACCAGATCCTCGTCTTCGATCGGGGCCGGATCGTCGAGCGGGGCACGCACCGGGAGCTCCTGGCCGCCGGCGGCCTCTACGCCCGACTCTACCGGGAGCAGTTCCTGGCTGGGTCGACGCCCGAGGGAAGCAGGGGCTCGGCGGGGTCGGCGGGATCGGCGGGCTCGGCGGGATCGGCAGGCCTCGCCGGAGTGCGTCGGGAGACTGGATCGAGTCTCGGTGCAGGGTCGGAGGGGGCGCCGTGACCGAGCGGGTGATCGAGCTCGTCCACCGGGGCGCTCTGCGCTCCGAGGCGACCGACGCCTGAGGGGGCTAGCTCGCGAACCCTCGATCCCGAGGCCGCGGTGTCAGCGATAGCGGAGCGTCGTTCCGGGTCCCACCGACCGGGCCCCGGCGCCCCGCGACCAGAGCCGGGTCGCGGCGTTCGGCAGCCACCACCGGAGGAAGTAGAGCCGGCAGCCGAGGCAGTAGCCGGTCACAGCGAGGAGTGCCTGGAGAGCGGCGACGCCGAGAGCGAAGATCCAGCCCACGACGCCTGCGCCGAGACCGAACGCGACGAGGGCGAGGAGGAGGGCGATGGAGCCCAGGGTCTGGGCGAAGCGGGGTGGGTACTCGTGCTCGGGCTCGACGGCCCGGAGGCGAAGAGCGGCGACGAGGCGCCGCCAGAGGGCCCCGTAGATCGACCAGCGCATGCCAAAGGCGGCACTGAGCCCGATGGTGAGGAGAACGAAGGCGACGCCGAAGGGTTGGCCGAGGATCGCCGAGGCGACGAGGATGGTGCCGGAGACGGCGGCCCCGAAGCGGTGGCCGCGAGGATCGATCATACGGGCGGGTGGCAGGTGGGCAGCCGCATCGCGCGGGACGGCGCTGGGCATCGGTTCGCTCTCCTTCCCTGGGGCGGGACGCTCGTCTAGGACGCTGGACGACATCCTACACTATCCCGACCAATCTAGTCGACTATTGCCAGCCGGTCGGGATTGGGCGGCCCTCGTTGCCGCCAGGTCGGTGCTGGTCTCCGCGCGCCCGTCCGGGCGCCCGTCCCGGCGCGTCCCCGGGCTCGTCCCCGGGCTCGTCCCGGCGCGTCCCCGGGCTCGTGCCCGCCCTCGTCGCGATGCCCGTACCGGCGGCCGTCCGGATGTGTGCAAGCCACGTCCGGGGGAGGAGCGAAAGAAGCGTGCCGCCCCCGCTCTGGAGGCGCCTGCGATCCTCGAGGGAACCCCCGACCGACTTCGCACTTGCATGCTTATGCGAGGCCAGTGTATAGTCATGCAGCCATGACGGTGGTCCCCTCGATCGCCTCGACCTCTCCTCGGCGGCCGTCGGTGAGCGGCCCCGTGTGCCCGTGAGCGCGCGCCTGGAGGCGACCGAGCGGATCGAGGCGGACCGCCGGCTGGAGCAGCCACAACCCGGCCTCCCACGTTCCGCTCGGAGCCACGGTCCGGCAGGGGCCATCCGTGTCGCCATCGTCGGCGCGACCGGGTACGTCGGGGCCGAGCTCGTTCGACTCCTCGCCCGTCACCCGAACGTCGAGATCGCCGGCCTCGTCGGCCGCGATCGCAAGGACGAGCCCATCGAACGGATCCACGCCCACCTCGGGGCCACGGGCCTGCGGGTCGACGAAGAGCTCCCGGAAGCCGACGCCGTCTTCCTCGCCATCCCCCACGGCGTTGCGGCCGGCTTCGTCCCCGAGCTCGTCGAGCGCGGAGCGACGATCATCGACCTCGGACCGGACTTCCGCCTCCGTGACCCGGCCGATTACCCGCGCTGGTACGGCTTCGAGCATCCCCGACCCGATCTCCTGGCGACCGCTGTCTACGGCCTCCCGGAGCTTCATCGGGCCGAGCTCGTCGCCCTCCAGAGAGCCGAAACCGCCATCGTCGGCTCGCCGGGCTGCTACCCCACGGCCACCCTCCTCGCCCTCGCCCCCCTCGCCCGCGCCGGGCTCATCGCCGACCTCGTCGTCGATGCCAAGAGCGGGGTTTCGGGGGCCGGGCGGAGCCTCAAGGCTGAGCTGCTCTACGGCGAAGTGAACGAGTCCGTCCGCGCCTACGGGATCGGCGGCCACCGCCACGTCGCCGAGATCGAGCAGGAGCTCGCCCTCCTCGGCGAAGGGGCCGGCCGGCCGAACCCGGGAGGGGCGGCAGTCGACTTCCTGCCCCACGTCGTCCCGATGACCCGCGGCATCCTCAGCGCCTGCCACGTCCGACCGAGCCGCCCCGTCGAGCAAGCCGAGCTCGACGCCCTCTACGCCGAGGCCTACGCCGGCGAGCCCTTCGTGACCGTCTCCGATACTCCGCCGACGACGAAGCAGGTCCTCGGCAGCAACTACGCCCGGGTCTTCGTCCACGCCGACCGGCGGACCGGGAGGATCCTCGCCATCGGCGTCGTCGACAACCTCGTGAAGGGTGCCGCCGGCCAGGCGATCCAGGCCTTCAACCTCGTCCACGGGCTGCCCGAAACGGCCGGTCTCGAGCAGCTCCCCCTCGCTCCGTAGGGATGACCCTCGGCTGGCGCACACGCGCCGAGGACCGGCGCGACGTCCTCGACCCGCTGCCGACGGACCTGCCAGAGGTGGAATATCGGCCGGTTATGCCGGGCGGCTTCGTCGCCGGTGGGACGAGTGCCGGCATCAAGGCCTCCGGCCGGCCCGACCTGGCGGTCGTCGCCACCCTGCCCCGCCGCGAAGCACCCTCGGAAACCGTCGAGCACCCCTCCCGCCTCACCGATCGAACCGATCCCGCTCGACAATCCACCCGGGCCCCCGCCGCCGCCGCCGCCGTCTTCACCCCGAACCGCTTCGCCGCAGCGCCGGTCGTCGTCTCGCGCCGCCACCTGGCCGCCACGGCTCCCGACGGCGCCGGTCGCTACGGCTGGACGACTGGGATCGTATCGACGAGCGGCTGCGCGAACGCGGCGACCGGGGCCGCTGGCCTCGCCGATCAGGAGACCGTCGCCAGCTGGCTCGCCGGACACCTCGGCACCGGGGCCGAGACGATCCTCACCCTCTCCACTGGCGTCATCGGGACGCGGCTCCCCCTCGAGCGAGTCGCCCGCGGCCTCGAAGCGCTCGTGCCGACCCTGGGCGCCGACGACGACGCCCTCGCCGCGGCCGCCCGGGCCCTCATGACCACCGATAGCCGCCCGAAGTGGGCGACGACCACCCTCGTCCTCCCCGATCCCGACGGACTCGCCGCCCGAGCCGTCCGGGTGACGGGGATCGCCAAGGGGGTCGGCATGATCCATCCCCGAATGGCGACGATGCTCGCCGTCCTCCTGACCGACGCCAGCGTTGCCCCGGCCGACCTCGCCCGCCTCCTCCGTCCGGTCGTCGCCCGCACCTGGAACCAGCTCACCATCGACGGCGACACGAGCACGAACGACACCGTTTTCCTCCTCGCCTCGGGCGCCGCCGGGAGTGCCGAGGTCCGGCCGGGAACGGCCGAGGCCGCGGCCCTCGCTCGGGCCATCGAGGCCGTCGCCCGCGACCTCGCCCGTCAGCAGGCAGCCGACGGCGAAGGTGCGACGACCCTCATCACCTGCCAGGTCAGCGGCGCCGTCGACGACGTCGAGGCCCGCGCCGTCGCCCGAGCCGTCGTCGCATCGAGCCTCGTCAAGGCCGCCGTCCACGGCCGCGACCCGAACTGGGGCCGGATCGCCGCGGCGGCGGGAAACGCCCTCCTGCCCGAGGCCGTCGTCCTCGAGGCCGCCGGCCTCCCGCCGGACGAGGCCGAGCGGCGGGCCGGCCGACCGGCCCTCGTCGAGCCCGACCGCCTCCGGATCGCCATCGCCGGCCATGGCGTCTTCGATGGGGCAGCCGGCGGGCCCCTCTCCTTCGACCGGGACGCCGCCCGAGCGGCGATGGCTGCCCCCGAGTGCCTCATCCGACTCGACCTCGGCCTGGGGTCGGGCAGGGGCGAGGCCTTCGGCTGCGACCTGAGCGAGGCGTACGTCGTCGAGAACTCGGAGTACACGACGTGAGCGAGATCGTCGTCCTCAAACTCGGCGGCACGACCCTCGCCGAGCAGCAGCACGTCCTCGCCGAGGTCGCTGCCGTGTCGCGACACCGGCCGATCGTCGTCGTCCATGGCGGCGGCAAGCGGATGACCGAGTGGCTCGACCGCCTCGGGGTGGCGACCCGCTTCGAGGGCGGCCTTCGGGTCACCGACCAGGCGGCGGTCGAGGTCGCCGCGGCGGTCCTCCGGGGGATCGTGAACTCCGAGCTCGTCGCCGCCCTTCGGAGCCTCGGCGTCGACGCCGTCGGCCTCTCGGGCGTCGACGGCGGGCTCCTCGTCGCCGAGCGGGTCCCCGACGTCGGCTTTGTCGCCCACGTCGTCGGCCTCCGCCGCGACCTCCTCGACAGCCTCCTCGTCGCCGGCCAGGTCCCGGTCGTCGCCCCCCTCGCCCGCGACGAGGAGGGGATCGTCTGCAACGTCAACGCCGACGACGCCGCGGCCGGGATCGCCGCCGGGCTCGGGGCGCGCCAGCTCGTCCTCATGACCGACGTCGACGGCGTCCGTGACGCCGACGGCCGGAAGATCGCGACCCTCACCGCCGAGGAGGCCGAGGCGCTCATCGCCGCCGGGGTCATCTCGGGCGGGATGGTCCCGAAGGTTCGGGCCGCCCTCTCGGCCCTCGTCTGGGACGGGGCCGAGGCGATCATCGCCGACTCCTCGGTCCCGGGCGCCCTCCGCCGAGCCCTCGAGGATCCCGCGTTCGGGACCCGGATCTCGGCCCGACGGACCGCCGGGGCGGGTCTCGCCGCCGCGGCCCCCCGCCCGTCCCCGGAGGCCGCCCCGTGAGCACGCCCCGGCCGCCGACGCTCCCCCGCCCGGGAGCACCGGGCGCCCTCGAGGCGAAGCGGGCCCGCCAGCAGGCGATCCGGGAGATCGTCGCCCGCCGCCCGATCACGAGCCAGGTCGAGCTGGCCGAGGCCCTCGCCGAGCGGGGCTTCGAGGTCACCCAGGCGACGGTCAGTCGGGACGTCGCCGAGCTCGGCCTCGTCAAGGTCGCCCGGGGCGAACGCCATGTCTACGTCGCCCCGGAGGATCTCGCCGCGGCCACGGGGCCCGGTCTCACCGGTCAGGGCGGGCAAGGCACGGCCGCCGGGACCTCGGCGGCCGACGAGCGACTCCGCCGGATCCTCGCCGACATCCCCCTCACCGTCCGCCGGAGCGGCCTCATCCTCCTCCTCATCGGGACCCCGGGCACGGCGAGCATCGTCGCCCAGGCCATCGACGATTCCTCGCTCCAGGAGCAGGAGGGGACGCTCGCCGGCGACAATACAACCCTCGTCCTCTTCGCCGACGAGGCCCGCCTCGAGCGCTGGCTCCGCCGCTTCCGGGAGCTCCAGGCCGCCGCGGCCTCGTCGCCGACCCTGACCACGGAGGCTCTTCGATGAAGAAGGTCGTCCTCGCCTATTCGGGCGGGCTCGATACCTCGGTCGCCGTCGCCTGGCTGAAGGAGCAGTACGGCGTCGAGGTCGTCACCCTCACCGTCGACGTCGGCGGCGGCTCGCTGAAGGAGGGCGTCGAGCGGCGGGCCCTGAGTGCCGGCGCCTCGCGGGCCTACGTCGTCGATGCCCGGGAGCGGTTCGTCAAGAGTTTCGTCTGGCCCCACCTCCAGGCAAACGCCCTCTATCAGGGCACGTACCCCCTGGCGACCGCCCTCGCCCGCCCGCTCATCGCCCAGCTCCTCGTCGAGGTCGCCCAGCGCGAAGGCGCCGACGCCGTCGCCCACGGCTGCACCGGCAAGGGCAACGACCAGGTCCGCTTCGACGTCGCCGTCCACGCCCTCGATCCGGGGCTCACCGTCGTCGCCCCGATGCGGGTCGGGATGGGCCTGACCCGGGAGCAGTCGATCGACTACGCGGCGGCCCGCGGGATCGAGGTCCCGGTAACGAAGGCCTCACCGTACTCCATCGACGTCAACATCTGGGGCCGCTCCTGCGAAGCGGGGATCCTCGAGGACCCCTGGCTCGAGCCTCCCGAGGACGCCTTCGCCTGGACCGTCCCGCCGTCGCAGGCGCCGGACCCGGTCGAGGTCGTCATCGGCTTCGGCGGCGGGATCCCGGTCAGCCTCGACGGCCAGGAGCTCGGGCCGGTCGAGCTCGTCGACCGGCTGAATGCCCTCGGCGGCGCCCACGGGGTCGGCCGGATCGACCACGTCGAGGACCGGCTCGTCGGGATCAAGAGCCGGGAGATCTACGAGGCGCCGGCGGCGACGATCCTCCACACCGCCCATCGAGCCCTCGAGTCGCTGACGCTCACGAAGGACACGCTCCGCTTCAACCGCCTCGTCGCCGACGAGCTGGCCCGCCTCACATACGACGGGCTCTGGTTCAGCGCCCTCCACCGCGACCTCCGCGGCTACGTCATGTCGTCCCAGCGGGTCGTCTCGGGCGAGGTCCGGGTCCGGCTCGACCACGGCCAGGCGATCGTGACGGGGCGGCGCTCGCCGCTCTCCCTCTACGACAAGAACCTGGCCACGTACGACGAGGGCGACGCCTTCGACCATCGGAGCGCGGTCGGCTTCATCGAGATCTTCGGGCTGCCGTTGCGAGTCGAGGCGGCCCGCCACGGGGCGGTCGGCGCCCACCACGGCGCGGCCTGGACCTGGACGGATCCGCTCCTCGAGACGCTCCCGACCAGCGTGACCGACGGGGCCGCCGCCGGGGCGGGCAGGGCGTAGCGCGCGCTCCGCTCCCGACTAGGGTTCGTCTCCGGTTCGCTCGGCCTCCAGGCGAGCCTTGGCTGCGGCCAGGGCCGCCCGGACCCGGTTCGGTGCCGTGCCCCCGACGACGTCGCAGGAGGCGAGCGCCCCCTCGATCGAGGCCGCCGCCCGGACCACGTCGCCGATCCCGGGCTCGCTGGCAAGGGCTGCGGCGATCGGGTCGCCCGCCGCACCGAGGGCGATCCCGATCATCGCGTCGGGCACCTCCGCCAGGCCGATCCCGGCCTCCTCCGCCTGGGCGACGAGGGAACCGACGATGTGGTGGGCGACCCGGAACGGCACGCCTCGCCGGACGAGGGCGTCGGCGACGGCGGTCGCCGTCGTGTAGCCCTCCTCGGCCGCCTCCCGCATCCGGGCGGCGTCGACGGTCAGCGTCTCGACGAGCCCGGCCATGACCCCGAGCGACGCCTCCAGGGTCCGAACGGCCCCGAACAGGAACCCCTTGTCCTCCTGGAGGTCGCGCTGGTAGGCGAGCGGCAGCCCCTTGAGCAGGGCGAGCATCCCGGCCAGCGCCCCGATGACCGTCGCCGCCCGCCCCCGGACGAGCTCGGCCGGGTCGGGGTTCCGCTTGTTCGGCATCATCGAGCTCCCGGTCGAGAAGGCGTCGGCGACCCGGACGAAGCCGAAGCGGGGGTTCGACCACCAGGTGATCTCTTCCGCGAGCCGCGAGCAGTGGACCATCGCCAGGGCGACGGCGGCGAGGACTTCGACGACGAAGTCGCGGTCCGAGACGGCGTCGAGGGAGTTCGCCGTGACCCCGTCGAAGCCGAGCTCGCGGGCCGTCGTCTCGCGGTCCAAGGGATAGCCCGCCCCGGCGAGGGCGCCCGAGCCGAGGGGGCTCACGTTCAGCCGCCGCCGGGCATCGGCGAGCCGGCCCCGGTCCCGCTCGAGCATCTCGACGTAGGCGAGGAGGTGGTGGGCGAAGAGGACGGGCTGGGCCGGCTGGATGTGGGTCGTCCCGGGCAGCACGGCCTCCCCCTCCCGCTCGGCGAGGTCGACGAGGGCGCGCTCCAAGTCGACGGCGGCCCGATCGAGGCGGTCGATCGCCCGCCGCGTCCAGAGCCGGAGGTCCGTCGCCACCTGGTCGTTTCGCGACCGCCCGGTGTGGAGCTTCCCGGCGAGCGGCCCGATTCGCTCGGCGAGGGCGGCCTCGAGGTTCAGGTGGACGTCCTCGAGCTCCGGGTCCCAGACGAACGTCCCGGCCTCGATCTCGGCCTTCAGGGCTTCGAGGCCGCCGACGAGGCCCTCGACCTCGGCCTCGGTGAGGAGACCCGCCCGGCCGAGGCCGCGGACGTGGGCGATCGACCCCGCGAGGTCGTCGAGGGCGAGCTCGCGGTCGATCTCGACGGAGCGGGTAAAGTCGGCAGTGCGCTGATCGGTCTGGCCGCTGAAGCGGCCACCCCAGAGTCGCATCGGTCGGGTCGGGCCTCAAGCAGGAGCGGGGGCTGTCGGGGGGATGGTACCGTCGCCGTCGGGGCTCGGCCGGACCCCGTCAGGGCGTGGCCGCCGATCGAGGCTCGGGAGCGCGCCGTCCGGGAAGCGCCCGCCAGGCAACGACCGCCCCGGCCGCTGCCGAGGCGGCGGCGAGCCCGAACAGCAGGCCGTGGCCGAAGGACCCGTAGACGATGCCGCCGACCCCGTTCGCGACGAGGGCCCCGACCCCGAAGGCCGCCACCTGGAAGATCCCCTGCCCCGTCCCCTGGAGCCGGTCGGGCAGGAGCGCCCGCATCGCCAGGACCGAGCCGATCCAGAGCCCGGCGAAGGCGAGGCCGGTCGCGGCCCGACTGGCGACGATGAGTCCGACGTCGGCGACGACGATCCAGAGCGCCAGGCAGACGGCGTAGAGGAGCGCCGATCCCCCGAACAAGACCCGGAGACCGAACCGCCCGGCGACCGTCCCGGCCACCGCCATCGCCGGGATCTCGGCGAACGCCGCCACGGCGGCCGAGAGGGCAACGTCCGAGGGCCGGCCTCCGAGCTCGACGATCCGCAGCCCCAGGTACGTGAAGCCCGCGATGACGCCGCCGAAGGCGAGGCCGATGGCGAGGGCGACCCGCGGGAGGCCGGGGACGGCGGCGACGGCGTAGCGCATCGATCCGCCGAGGCGTCGGCTTCCCGCTCGCTCGTCGGCGAGTTCGGCCGAGCGCCGGAGCTCGAAACGGGGCCGATCCGGGAGGCCGACGCTGAGGGGCACGATGGCGGCGGCGAGCCCGGCGCAGAGGAGCGCGGCCGGCCAGTAGCCGGTCGCGTCGTAGAGGAACCCGGTCGCGACGCTTACGACGGCGAAGGCGATGCTCGAGAGGAGGCGGATCCGCCCGTATTGCCGAGCGGGGTCGGCGAGGGCGTTCACGGCCAGGGCGTCGGCGAGCGGTCCGATCGCCGATTCAAAGACGATGAAGCCGACGTAGAGGAACCCGATCACGAGCGGCGGCCAGGGCAGCCCGAAGCCGACGAGGGCGAGCCCGCACCCCGCGGCGGCGAGCCGGAGGGCGCCCGTTCGACCGACGACGACGTCGGCGAGGTGGCTCCAGGCGGGGACGGCGAGGCTGAAGGCGACGGACGCCGCGGCGGTCGTCAGCCCGATCTCGGCCGGCGTAAAGCCGCGGTCGGCGAGGATGACGGCGACGAACGGATAGAAGGCGCCGAGGGCGGCTCCGAAGGAAAGGAAGACGAGCTGGAGTCGACGCACCGACGGCGATCGTACCGCCCGCGGGCCGTGCCGAGCGGGCCCGGAGGCCGACCGGTGACCGCCGATCGCCTCGCTCGCCGGCCGACCGAGGGGCGGGTCAGTCGAGGGCGAGAAGGCCGGCTCCGAGAACGACGACGATGGCCGCCCCGACCCGGGCCAGCACGTCCCGCCGCGAGCGACCCTCCCGCAGCCGGAAGGCACCCCAACCGGAGGCGACGACGATCGCCGATTCCCGGAGCGGAGCGACGGCCGTCAGCGGGGCCGACGAGAGGGCGAGGAGGACGAGGCCGTAGGCTGCGTACGAGAGGAGGCCGGCGGCGACCGCTCGGCCCGGACCGTCGCCAGCTGGCGGATCGAGTGGCGGCGCCGCGGCGGCGCGGGACCGCCGGCACCAGGCCACGACCCGCTCGGCGAGGACGGTCCAGGCCGCCATCGACGGCCAGACGAGGGCGCCGTACGACCACGGGTCGACGAGGCGGACGGCGACCCGGTCGAGGGCGGTGTACGTGGCGATGGCGACGCCCGTCGCCGTCGCCAGGACGGCCGGGTCCCGATACCAGGCGTCGGGGTCGGCGCGGCGAGCGGTGACGATCCGCCACGGCCGGACGAGGGCGGCAAGGCCGACGAGGAGGAGGGCGGCGCCGACGACGCCCGGCGCCCCCAACCGCTCCCCCAAGAGCCCGAACCCCACGACGGCGGCGAGGACCGGCGCCGTGCCCCGCGCAGTCGGGTACACGATGGACAGGTCGCCCCGTCGGTACGCCGCCGAGAGGAGGACGAGGTAGACGGCCTCGACGGCGCCCGAGACGACGGCGATGGCGACGACCGTGAACGCGACCGCCGGGTCGACCCGGGCGGCGGGGGTGCCGAGGGCCGCCCCGACCGGCGCCTCCCCCACCCCGCCCGAACCGAGGACGAGACCGATCGGGATCGAGGCGATCCCGGCGGCGACCATCGCCCCGGCCGCCGTCCGGAGCGGGTCGCCGGCCTGTTTGAGGAGCACGTTCCAGCCGACGTGGAGGACCGCCGCCCCGAGAACGAGCGCAACAAGACCCGGGGTCATCGCCCACCGATTCCGGTCGGGTCCGCGGCGCCGCCGTCGGGTCCCGGTCAGACCCCGAACGGGTGCCAGACCGTCTTCATCTCGAGGAAGGCGGCGATCCACTCCGGCCGCTCCGCGGCCCGATCGTCGAGCCAGTCGAAGCGGTCCTCCCGGGTCCGCACCGGGCGCCGCGCCAGCCGCTTCACGTTCTCCGCCGCGAGGCGCTCGGCCTCGACCCGGAGGTCGTCTGGAGCGCCCCAGAGATCCAGACCGTCGACGTCGAGGTGGGCAGCGAGGACGGGCAGGAGCTCGCGCCGGTAGCCGGTCAGGAGGTTCACGACGCCGCCCGGGAGGTCGGAGGTGGCGAGGACCTCGGTCAGCGTGACCGCCGGGAGGGGGCGCCGCTCAGAGGCGAGGACGACCGTCGTGTTTCCGCCGACGAGGACCGGGGCCAGCCGGCTGACGAGCCCGAGGAGGGAGCTCGTCTCCGGCGCGACGACGCCGACGACGCCGGTCGGCTCGGGGATCGTGAAGTTGAAGTACGGCGCCGCGACCGGATTTGCCGCGCCGAGGACCTGGCTGATCTTGTCGGCCCAGCCGGCGTACCAGACCCAGCGGTCGATGGCCCGGGCGACGAGGGCCCCGGCCCGCTCGCGCCGGACCCCTTCGGCCGCGGCGACCTCCTCGACGAACTGCTCGCGGCGCCCCTCCATGAGCTCGGCGATCCGATAGAGGATCTGGCCGCGGTTCATCGCCGTCCGCCCGGCCCAGCCGGAAAAGGCGGCCCGGGCGGCCCGAACGGCGTCCCGGACGTCCTTCCGGGAGGCGCGGACGGCGTTCGCGAGCGGCGTCCCGTCGGCCGCCGCGACGAGGTAACTGCGGCCCGATTCGGAGCGCGGGAACGCCCCGCCGAGGTAGAGCTTGTACGTCTTGCGGACCTCGATCCGGGCGGGCTCCACGGCCGCGGCCGTCGGGACGGCAGCGCCCGTTCGCTCGGCCACCGTTAGCGATCCTCGAGCCGGACGTAGGCGAGGAGGCCGTGGAGACCGCCCTCCCGCCCGAACCCGGATTCCTTGTACCCCCCGAAGGGGCTCGTCGGATCGAACTTGTTGTACGTGTTCGCCCAGACGACCCCGGCCCGGAGCCGGCGGGCCATCTCGAGGATCCGGCTCCCCTTCTCCGTCCAGATCCCGGCCGAGAGGCCGTACTCGGTGTTGTTCGCCTTCTCGATCGCCTCGTCGGGGGTCCGGAAGGTGAGGACCGAGAGGACCGGCCCGAAGATCTCCTCCCGGGCGATCCGGTGGCTCTGGGCGACGTTCGTGAAGAGGGTCGGCCGGAAGAAGTAGCCGCGCTCGGGGAGCTGGCAGGCCGGCTGGTAGATCTCGGCGCCCTCGGCGACCCCCGAGGCGACGAGCTCCTCGATCTTCTCGAGCTGGGCCCGGCTGTTGATCGCCCCGACGTCGGTGTTCTTGTCGAGAGGGTCCCCGACCCGGAGAGTCGCCAGCCGGTCCTTCAGCTTGTCGATGACGACGTCGACGACCGATTCCTGGACGAGGAGCCGCGACCCGGCGCAGCAGACCTCGCCCTGGTTGAAGTAGATCCCGTTGACGATCCCCTCCACCGCCTGATCGAGGGCGGCGTCCTCGAAGATGATGTTCGCCGCCTTGCCGCCGAGCTCGAGGGTCAGCGCCTTGTCCGTCCCGGCGACGAGCTGGCCGATCCGGCGCCCGACGGCCGTCGAACCGGTGAAGGCGACCTTGTCGACGCCCGGGTGGGCGGCGAGGTAGCTCCCGATCTCGCCGGGTCCGGGGACGATGTTCACGACCCCGGGCGGCAGATCGGCCTCCCGGCAGATCTCGGCGAAGCGGAGGGCGGACAGCGGCGTCGTGCTCGCCGGCTTGAGAACGACGGTGTTCCCGGCGGCAAGGGCCGGGGCGATCTTCCAGGCGAGCATGAGGAGCGGGAAGTTCCAGGGGATGATCTGGCCGGCGACGCCGAGCGGTCGGGCGACCCGGCCCGGGAAGGCATACTCGAGCTTGTCGGCCCAGCCGGCGTAGTACCAGAAGTGGGCGGCGACGAGCGGGATGTCGACGTCCCGGCTCTCCTTGATCGGCTTGCCGGTGTCGAGGGTTTCGAGGACGGCGAGCTCGCGGCTCCGTTCCTGGAGGATTCGGGCGATCCGGAACAGATACTTCGCCCGCTCCTTGCCGGGCAGGTTCCCCCAGCGACGCCGCTGGGCGCGGCGGGCCGCCCGGACCGCCCGATCGACGTCGGCCGGGGTCGCCCGGGCGACGACGGCGAGCGGCTCTTCCGTCGCCGGGTTGACATCGACGAACTCGCCGCCGTCGGCCGCCGGGACCTCGCGGCCGTCGATGACGAGGCCGTACCGCTCGCGGATCGTGACGATGTCGCGGGCCTCGGGGGACGGCGCGTACTCCCAGGGGATCGCCTGGCCCTCGCCGAGGCCCCAGGAGGCGCCGACCGGGCCCGGGCGGGTCAGGGCCCGCGATTCCGCGTCGCTGCTCACCGGCGCATTATCGCACCCGGCTCGCGGGGCGCCGCGGGTTCCGTCAATCAGCGGTCGTCACCTTCGACGCCTCGCCGAGCCCCGCCTCAGGCCCGCCGGAATCCGTCGCCGGAACCGCCCCGGCTCCGACCCGGGCGGCTGCCGCCGGCCTGCGGGCCCGGACGAGGCCGCTCGGGCCCGAACGGGCCGCCAGCCACGCCGCGGCCGCGAGGACGACGACGACGCCGAGGGCGCCGCCGGCGAAGACGGCCGTCCGGATTCCGGCCGCCGAGGCGAGGGTCCCGACGAAGAGGCCGCCGACCGGCGCCGACCCGGCGAAGACCGTCGTGTACACGCTCATGACCCGGCCCCGGAGCCCGTCGGGGACGGCGAGCTGGATCGTCGTGTTCGCCGTCGCCGCCATCGCGATCCCGCCGGCCCCGGCGAGGAAGAGGAGGAACGCGGACGCGGCATAGCTCGTCGTCGCGGCAAGGGCGACCTGGGCCGCCCCGAGGACGAGGGCGCCGCCGAGGAGGACCGACGGTCGGGGGCGACCGAAGGCGAGCCCGAGGGCGGCGATGACCGAGCCGACCCCGCTCGCCGCCATGAGGAAGCCGAAGCCGTCGGCCCCGACCCCGAGGGCGTCGCGGGCGAAGGCCGGGACGACGACCTGGAAGTTCATGGCGACCGTGGCGACGAGCCCCACGACGACCGTCGCGAGGAGGACGGACGGGGTGGCGCGGACGTAGCGGAGCCCCTCGGCGAGGGCCGCCCGGACCTCGGCCGCCGTCCGCGGCCGCTCGGCGAGTCGGACGGCGACGAGCTCCTCGTCGCGCATGAGGAGGAGCCCGGCGATGACCGCGAGGAAGCTCAGGCCGTTGACGAGGAAGGCCGGGGCGATCCCGGCGATCCCGATGACGAGGCCGGCGACGGCCGGCCCAAGGACCCGAGCGCCGTTGAACATCGCCGAGTTGAGGGCGACGGCGTTCGCGACGTCGTCCCGGCCGACCATCTCGACGACGAAGGACTGCCGGACCGGCATGTCGACGGCGTTCGCGACCCCGAGGAAGAGGGCGAGGACGAGGACGACCTCGACGGTCACGACCCCGGTGACGGTCAGGAGCCAGAGGCTGAGGGCGAGGACCATCATCGCCGTCTGGACGACGAGGAGAGCCCGCCGCTTCGGGAGGGCGTCGGCGACGAGGCCGCCGAAGAGCCCGAAGGCGACGACCGGGGTGAACTGGGCGGCGCTCACCACGCCGAGCCAGAAGGGGTCGTTCGTGAGGGTGAGGACGAGCCAGGCCTGGGCGACCGACTGCATCCAGGTCCCGACGAGGGAGATCGCCTGGCCGGCGTAGAAGAGCCGGTAGTTGCGGTGCCGGAAGGCGCGGAGACCGACGGTCAGGGTCGAGGGGCGGCCGATCATCGGAGCTCCGTCGGCTCGGGTCGGCCGGGCGTCGGCTCCGCCTCCGCCGTCGCGGGCCCCCGGTCGCCCTCGGCGCCGGCGTCGGCGTCGAGCTCGGCGAGATGCTCGAGGAGGTGGACCCGTCGCGCTTCGGCCGCGGCGATCATCTCCGCCAGTCGGTTCGCCTTGCGGCGGAGGAGCTCGATCTGGCGGTCGGCGCGGGCAAGGGCGTCGCGGACGATCGCCCGGCGCTCGGCGGCGTCGTGGCTCGCCCGGAAGCGGGCCCGGTTCCGCTCGCGAGCCGCCTCGTCCTCGAGGAGCTGGGCGATCTCGGCGAGCGAGAACCCGGCGTCGTCGCGGAGGCCCTTGATGAAGCGGAGCCGCTCGAGGTCGTCGTCGTCGTAGAGGCGATAGGCGCCGTCGGTCCGGGCCGCCGGGCGGAGGAGGCCGAGCTCCTCGTAGTAGCGGATCGCCCGCGGGGTTAGCCCGGTCTCGGCCGCCGCCTCGTGAATCCGCCGGAGAGCGCCGGTCGGGGTCGGCCCTTCGGGATGGGCATCGGCGGCGACCGGGTCGGAGGGTCCCGCGGTCCCCCGTCGGCGGGAGGACCGCCGGCTCGAGGTCGGATCTTCGGTTCGGTCGCTCGTGGGGGTCGTCACTGCCTGTTCGCTGCCTTCTGCCCCGGTTCGTCGCCCAGCACCCGAGCGAAGCGGACGTGCACGCACGGGGAGGCAGGTTCCAGGCTACCACAACATTGACGTGAGCGTAAATGTTAGGGTTCACGGCGGTCTCGACGTCGGCGCGGCTCGCGACAGACCGGTCCGCCAGGCGGCCGTCCCAGCCGTGCGCAGAGAACACCAACGCGGGGGCGCGGGGGTCGAGGGATCGTCCCGTTCGGCCGCTTCGGTGCGGGGCGAACACCGAAGGGAGAGAATGAGGGCTACCGGTGCGGTGCGTGCGGCCGGTTGACGGGCAAAACGATTTCGTCGAGCCCTCGGCTCGGACCCGGGGGCCTAGCGCCAGCCCGCGACCTGGAGAACTTCGCCGGTCAGGGCATCGACCACGACGTTGAGTTCCGACGCCAGCGGCTCATCCGGACTGCAGGGGAGACCCAAACACGAGACCGGCGTCCCGATGGTTCGGACGAGCCATACGAGCCGGTGGTCGATGGTCGGGTGGAATGTGCCGGCTGCATCGAACGACCCGTAATGGTCGTCCGTAAAGATGACGAGCTGTACCGAGAGGCGCTTGGTCGCGCCGCCGAGGTCGTCGCTCGCGGTCGCTGCCGCTATCGCGTCCGCCTCGCCCACCTTGGCGAGGGCAGCCTGTTCGCCGGGCGGCTCGATGCGCCAGCCGGGGTCGGCAAGGAACGTCGGAGCGGGATAGACGGGCAGGTGCGACTGGCCAGCGGTCCCCGCCCAGAGACCGCCGGCAGCGAGAGCACCGACGACGAGGACAACGAGCGCAGGTCGGCGACGGTCATCGTTCATCTTTGTCCGCTCCGTTCCCTACAGTGCGTCCTCCGCTGCACTACGGCACAGCCCTTGCACTACGGCACCGCCGTCCACGCATCGAATGACGTTCCATTGACCTGTTGCGTTCCGTACTTCGCCCCACAATCGTGGCCGAACTGGGCT
>JBHORA010000189.1:0-2550 GCA_042408535.1 Chloroflexota bacterium
ATCTTCCACCTCGGATCGAACGGGGCCGGAGCGACCGTCAAGCTCGCCGTGAACACGGTCATCCTCGCCCTGAACAACGCCATCGCCGAGGCCCTCGTCCTCGCCGAGCGGGCCGGTGTCGAGCGGGAGCGGGCCTACGCCGTCTTCGAGGCGAGCGCCATCGGGGCCCCCTTCGTCCACTACAAGCGGGCGGCCTTCCTCGACCCGGCCTCGGTACCGCCGGCCTTCTCCCTCGCCCTGGCCGAGAAGGACATCCGGCTCGCCCTCGGCCTGGCGGCGGAGGTGGAGGCCCACCTCCCGCTCGGTGAGGCGGTGCTCAACACGCTCCAGGCGGCCGAGGCGGCGCTCGGCCCGGAGCGCGACTTCTCGGAGGTGGCGACGTACCTCCGCGAGGCTGGCCCAAACGCGGGTCCACCTGGTAGCTGACGACGCGAGGGAGAGCGGGAGGGTGCGCATGGCGTGAGGCGAGTCCGAGTCCCCCCGGCCGGGTGACGCCCTGGCGCTCCATCTGCGAGGGCCCCGCACCACCCGACCGGAGCGAGTCCCCAGGTCCGGTGCCGGCCGGCCGGTCCCGCCCTCGATCGGCGGCCCAGCCCGGCGACCGGCGCCTCGTTCGCCAGAGTCGAGAGATTGGGAGGAGAGTTCGATGGCAGATCGCTTGCTCGTCCGTGGCGGAATCGTCTTGACCCAGGACCGCGCCCTCGGCGAGCTGCCGAACGCCGACATCCTCATCGAAGGAGATCGGATCGCCGCCGTCGGCCCGAACCTCGCCGCCGAGGGGGCCCAGGTTATCGAGGCCGGCGGGGACATCGTCATCCCGGGCTTCATCGACACCCACCGCCACACCTGGGAGACCTCGATCCGGACCTGCGCCCCCGACTACACGCTCAGCGACTACTTCGCCGGCATCCTCGACCAGTTCGCCCCCCAGTACCGACCCGACGACGTCTACGCCGCCAACCTCTGGGGCGCCCTCGAGTGCCTGAACGCCGGGATCACGACCCTCGTCGATTGGTCCCACATCATGAACACGCCCGAGCACGCCGACGCAGCCATCCAGGGGCTGAAGGAGAGCGGCATCCGGGCCGTCTTCGCCTACGGCTTCCCGAACACGTCCCTCGCCGCATGGTGGTTCAACAGCGAGCTGACGACACCGGCCGACGACGCGCGGCGGGTCCGCAAGCAGTACTTCTCGTCGGACGACGGACTCATCACCATGGCCCTCGCCACCCGGGGCCCCGGCTTCTGCCAGCCGCAGGTGGTTCGCCACGACTGGGAGCTGGCCCGAGAGCTCGGGCTCAACATCACCGTCCACGTCGGGATGGACCGCCTCGCCGGCAAGTTCCAGATGGTGAAGCAGCTCCACGACATGGACCTCCTCTACCCGCACACGACGTACATCCACTCCTCGCACCTGACCGACGAGGAGTGGGGCTACGTCCGGGATTCGGGGAGCAACGTCTCCTTCGCCCCCCAGATCGAGCTCCAGATGGGCCACGGCTGGGCCCCGGCGGTGACGGCCCTCGACTACGGCGTTCCCATCGGGCTGAGCACGGACGTCTGCACGACGGCCCCGGCCGATCTCTTTACCCAGATGCGGGCGATCTTCGGGTCGGAGCGAGCCCGGCGGAATCAGGTCGCCTGGGACGAGGACCAGGACCCGACGAAGCTCATCACCTGCCGCCAGGTCCTCGAGTGGGCCACCCTCGGCGGAGCGGAGGTGGCCGGTGTCGCCGACCGGACGGGGTCGCTGACGCCGGGCAAGAAGGCGGACCTCGTCGTCATCGACGGCAAGGCGGTGAACATCCACCCCATCATCGACCCGGCGGCGGCGGTCGTCTGCGCCGCCGACGTCTCGAACGTCAAGACGGTCCTCGTTGACGGCAAGGTCGTGAAGCGGGACGGCCGCCTCGTCGCCGATCTCGCTCGCCCGAGCCAGCTGGTCGCGGCGTCGCGCGATTACCTCCTCTCGAAGGTGAAGCCGCAGGCGGGCTGGATCGTGGGCTAGGCTCGTTGTCCGGGAAAGCGGGGCGGCCTCGACGGCTTGCCCCGCCTTCCCCTTGCTGCTCCGCCCTCTTGGCTCGCCCCGGGGTGACGGCGTAGCCGAACAGAACGGCACTCCCGGGGCGGCACCGCGCCCGATTGACGGCGTAGCCGAACAGAACGACGGTCGGCGCGCCCCGCCGGCCCCGATTGACGGCGTAGCCGAACAGAACGTGGCTCGCCGCCGGCGTCGCCCGCGTTCTGTTCACTCAGACCGTCATCGATGCGGCCCGACCCGCCGACAGGGGCGTTCTGTTCGCTCAGGCCGTCATCTTCAGCGCCCTCGCGGCCGGGCGACGCGTTTTGTTCGGTGAGGCCGTCAACGGGGCAGCCAGCAGCACCACGGGCTTCGTTGCCTTCGGTCGTGCCGGCTCCGGTACACGACGGGCCGCCCGATCGGATGCTTCCGTTCCCTGGGGGCTTGAGCGACCGCCCACGGCGCGTCGCCTCTCATGGGCGATCACCTCGACACCCGCAGGCCCGAATGTCGTGTGTTACTGAACAGAC
>JBHORA010000202.1:0-1356 GCA_042408535.1 Chloroflexota bacterium
CGTACGCCGAGACGAGCCGCTGGGTGGAACGGCTCTCCCGGACGGTCGCCGCGGTCGTCCCGCAGCTCGTCTCCTGGGAGTGGGCGGTCGCCGAACGCCGTGGCCGGGCCCGGCTCGACTTCACCCAGAACAGCCCGATCCGAACCCTCGTCGCTCCCTACGCCGTCCGGCCTGCCCCGGGGGCACCGGTCTCGGCCCCCATCGAGTGGGCCGAGCTCGACGACCCCGAGCTCCGCTCCGATCGCTGGACGATCCGGACGATCCTCGACCGGGTGGCGGCCATCGGCGACCCGTTCGCCGGCGCCCAGACCGACGCCCAGGAGCTCCCCGAGCTCGTCTGACGGCGGCCCGCCAGGAGTGCCCGAGGGACAGGGGCGTCAGGCCGGCTGCGGCCCGGTGGGCCGTCGGGGGCGCCACGACCCCGGCGGCTCGGGTCGGTAGCGGCAGCCGAAGAACCCGCGGAGCGGTTCCCCGGTCGTCTGGGAGATCCGGCTCGGCCGGTCCGGGCCCTCGAACTCGACGACGATCTCGACGTCGTCACGGTCCGGGTGGTTCGGATCGTAGACGGCGATCCGAAGCTCGGTCCCCGTCCGGCGGTAGCCGTAGGCGACGACCTGATGGTTCGCGACGAGGGTCCAGGGATCGATCGAGCGGACGCGGACGAGACCGACCATTGCCAGGCGCCCAGCCTCGAGGGTCGCCCTGATCGGCGGCCAGTCCACGGCGAGGGTGCGCCGGAGGAGCGGTCGAAGGCCGAACCGTCGCCAGGCGGTCGACCACGAATCGGCCGGTCTGCCGACCGGCAAATCGTCGGGCACGACGGCCCGGAGCCAGAAGGCGAAGGGCGTCCGGAGCCAGTCGAGGGACTCGACCTGGCGGTGGACGAGCCGCCGGAAGCGAGGCGAGTCGAAGGACGGTGGCTGGCGATCTTCGGGCGGCAGGATGCCCGCTGCCCAAAGGTCGCCGACGACGAAGCACATCCCGCCGCAAAGTCCCTGACTGGCATCGCCGACGCCGAGCCAACGCGGGTCGATGGGTCCGAACCGGAGGGTCGGCCCGGGCGGAAAGTGGTTGGCGAAGTGGAGCCCGTGGAGCGAAGGCTGGAAGTCGCCGACCCTGGCAGCGTCCATGGTCGTCATCGTAGTCCGGTACCGGGCGGGCCGAGCCGGAGCCGGCACGGCCGGCTCGCCGGGGTGGAGCTCGCCGCCGCGCTACGATTGGGCGATGGCCCCGAACCGCCTGGCGAACGAAACGAGCCCCTACCTCCTCCAGCACGCCCACAACCCCGTCGACTGGTACCCGTGGGGCGAGGAGGCCTTTGCCAAGGCTCGGGCCGAAGACAAGCCGATCTTCCTG
>JBHORA010000203.1:0-5908 GCA_042408535.1 Chloroflexota bacterium
GTCCGGCTTTACCTCGCGACCGAGGCGAAGACGCAGATCTCCTTCCACCTCCTCCACGCCGCCGACGGCGCGCGGATCCAGATGAAGATTTGGTGCCCCGCGGAGGAGAAGATCATCCCCCGGAGCGAGACGGTCCGCGGCTACGAGATTGCACCCGATCGCTACGTCATCGTCACCGACGAGGACCTGGCGAAGGTCCCGCTCAAGACCGTTCGGGCGATCGAGATCGAGCAGTTCGTCGAGCGATCGGCTGCCGAGGCTGCCGTCCGCTTCGTCAAGCAGGCCTATTACGTCGAACCCGAGCCGATCGGCCGAAAGGCCTTCGCCCTCCTGCGAGAGGTGCTCGCCGAGGCGGGGCTGACAGCGATTTGCAAGGTCGTCATCAAGGACCGGGAGGTCCTCGCAGCCATCGATCCCTTCGACCGCGCGCTCCTCCTCTCGACCCTCCACTGGCCCGACGAGATCCGCTCGGTCACCGAGCTCGATCTCCCCGATGGCGAGATCGAGATCAAGCCAGCAGAGCGGGCGATGGCGCGCCAGCTCGTCGAGGCGATGACGGCTCCCTTCGACCCGGCCGCCTATCGGGACGAGTATCGGGAGGCCGTCATGGCCATCATCCAGGCGAAGGCCGAGGGTCTCGAGCCCGAGGCAGCGGCCGAGGAGGAGCCGGCGGCTGCGGTCATCGACCTCATGAAGGTCCTCGAGGCGAGCGTCGCCGCTGCGCGACGACAGCGGGCCGAAGGGGAGCCGGTGCCGCTCGCCATGGCAGGGGGCGGGGGACGCAGGCGGAGCGCGGCGGCCGGGCGGCGCGCGGCCGGCGGGGAACGGAGCGCTGCAGGCGGGGGCGGGGCCGCCTCGGTCGCAGCGAAGGGGGCGGGCGTTGCGGGTGGCGGCCGTGCGTCGGGCGCGAGCGCCCCGCGGCGAGCCACGGCCGGGACGAAGGCCGGTTCGGGCGCTGCGGCTCGAACCACGGACGAGGAACCCGAGGCCGAGGTCCGACCGGCGCGCCGACGCAAGAGCGCCTGATCAAGGCTCGGGTGGTGTCCCGAACCCGGCCGACCGGGGACGCCTCGGCCGCCGACGGATACCGCAACCGCCCGCCCCCGCGACTTCGGTCCGAGTCCTGACTCTCCCTGTGCCGCCGGGGCCGCCCCGCGGCGCCGACCCGAGTCGTGTCCTCGATCGGAGACACCGTCGCCGTCGCGAAGCCTCACCTGCGCCCGACTCCTCCCGGCCATTGGCCCGAGCCGGGCACCGACCCGACTCCTCCCGGCCATTGGCCCGAGCCGGGTACCGACCCGACTCCTCCCGGCCATTGGCCCGAGCCGGACACCGACCCGCGCCGGGTACCGACCCGACTCCTCCCGGACATTGACCCGCGCCCGACGCTGACCCGCGCCGACCTCCCCTGGCGGCCCAAGCACCTTCGCCAGCGGAACCTGGACATCTTCCCGCTGGGCGCCCGTTACGGGGGCGCCGTGGGCCGTGGAGGGCGGCCTCGGGCGCTGACGTGGCGCCGGACGAGGTCCTCCTGAGCGTCGCCGGTGGGTTGCGACGCCCCGGTAACCACGTCGCGTACCCCGACGACAGCCACGAAATGGACATACGCTCGTGGCTCGGGCGCATGTCCAGCACCGGGCGCCGGTGAGGGCTCCGAGGACGACAAGGACGGCCCCGGTCACGCTCGGTCGCCCTCTCGCGGCCGCCCGCACTGGGCTGGAGGGCGTCGACGAAGCCGATAGTGTGCGCCTGGCGAGAAGATGTCCGGGGTTCTCGGGCACCGGCGGTCAGATCGATCGGTCAGGGCGGCGCGCGACGACCTGGCGGCCGACGTCCGCCGAGCGTGCCGCCGCCGATGGCCCCCTGGACGCCCAGCAGTGCTCCCGGGATCTGGCAGCGTGCCGTCGAGCGCCTGACAGGGAGGACCTCCGGACGGAGGACATCCGGACGTGGTGTGGGCGGACTCGGCGGGGGCGGCCGCTCGGTCCCCGTCATGGCCCCAGCCCCCTCCGTGGCGGATGGAATGAGCACCCCGTCGCCCGTCTCCAGAGGCGCCAGCCTCCCTGGCCCGTCGACCGATGGCACACTCCCGCCATGCCCCTCGACGCCTACCGGAGGAAGCGGGACTTCACGAAGACCCCCGAGCCGCCGGGCGAGCCCCCGACCGGCGCCGACCGTGCCGCCGGTGCCGCCCCGACCACGTCCCCGTCTGGGACCACGACGGCTGCCTCGAGCCCGGCCAAGGCCGCCACGCCGACGGGGGGCCGGTTCGTCGTCCAGCGCCACCGGGCCACCCGCCTCCACTACGATCTCCGCCTCGAGATCGGCGGCGTCCTCGTCTCCTGGGCCGTGCCGAAGGGGCCGACCCTCGACCCGGCCGCCCGCCGGATGGCGGTCCACGTCGAAGACCATCCCCTCGAGTACTTCGACTTCGAGGGCGTCATCCCGAAGGGTGAGTACGGCGCCGGCGACGTCATCGTCTGGGACTGGGGGACCTGGGAGCCGGAGGCCGAGACCCCGGATCCGGCGGCGGCCCTGGCCGCCGGCGAGCTCAAGTTCCGCCTTCGAGGCGAGAAGCTCGCCGGCCGCTTCGTCCTCGTCCGGACCGCGGGCGATCGCGCCCTGCCCCGCTCGAAGGGCGCCCCCGACGAGCCGACCGGCGAGACGTGGCTCCTCATCAAGAAGCGGGACGAGCACGCCGTGCCGGGCTGGGATCCCGAGGAGCATCCCCGGTCGGTGAAGACCGGTCGCACGAACGACGAGGTTCGGGCGGCGGTCGACGCCCGCTGGGTGAAGCCGCCCCCGACCCAGCGCCCCGCCCCGATCCAGCGCCCGGCCGCGTCCCGGAGCGCCGCCGTCGATCGCTCGGCCGGCACGCCGGCGAGCGGCCCACCGGCCTTCGTGCCCCCGATGCTCGCCACCCTCGCCGCGGAGCCCTTCGACGACCCCGACTGGTGCTTCGAGGTGAAGTGGGACGGCTTCCGCGTCGAAGCCGTCGTCGACGGCCAGGCCCTCCGCCTCTACACCCGGAACGGCCACGACGCTGCTGCCTACTTCCCGCGCCTTCTGCCGCCCCATGCGGCCTGGCTCCGGGCCCGGGAAGCCATCCTCGACGGCGAGGTCGTCGCCCTCGACGCGGCCGGTCGGCCCGACTTCGACCTCCTGCAGGCTCGCATCGCGGGCGATCCCGAGGCGCGCTCGGCACCCCTCGTCTACGAGGTCTTCGACCTCCTCCGCCTCGACGGCCACTCCCTCCTCGATCTCCCCCTCGAGGAACGCAAGGACATCCTCCGGGCCGTCCTCGTCGACGGGCCGCGGATCCGGTACGCCGGCCACGTCGAGGCCGACGGCCGCGCCTTCTTCGAGGCGGCGAAGGCCCAGGGGCTCGAGGGCATCGTCGCCAAGCGCCGGGGGAGCCGGTACGAACCAGGCCGACGGAGCCCGAACTGGCTCAAGGTGAAGGCCCGCCGGACCCAGGAGCTCGTCGTCGGCGGCTGGTTGCCGGGGGAGGGGAGCGCCCGCGACCTCGGGGCCCTCCTCGTCGGCGTCTACGATGGCGGGCGCCTCCGGTACGCCGGTCGGATCGGCTCGGGCTTCGACGAGCGGGACCGCCGCCGGCTTCGGGAGCACCTCGACGCCCTGGCGGCGACGGAGCCGCCCTTCGACCCGCCGCCGCCCGCCGACGGCAAGCTCGGTGCCGCCCGCTGGGTCCGACCCGAGCTCGTCGTCCGGGCCGCCATCGGCGGCTGGACGCGGGACGGCTTCGTCCGTCAGGCGAGCTTCTCCGGGCTCGAGCTTGATCGCGACCCGCGGCTGGTCGTCCGCGAGGAGGCGCTGCCCGTCGCAGCGGTGTCCGTCGCTGGCGGTGGGCCGACGATCGTCGTTCCGCGGCAGGCGAAGCGGAAGGCGACCTCCGCCGCCCTCACCCTGCCCCAGTCGGCGAGCCCCACCCCGTCCCTCGATCGAGACCCCGAGGGCCGCCTCCTGGGCCCGAACGGACGCCCCTGGTCGGCCACCGACGCCGAACTCGACGCTCTTCGCCGGATGGGCGTCGGGGGCGTCTGGCGCCTCGCCGGCCGCGAGGTGAAGCTGACGAACCTCGACAAGGTCCTCTTCGCCCCCCGCCCGGGCTCCGGCGAGCCGCCGATCACGAAGCGGGAGCTCGTCGAGTACTTCGTGCGCATCGCCCCGACGATCCTGCCCCACCTGCTCGAGCGGCCCCTCAACCTCCATCGCTTTCCCGACGGCGCCGCCGCTCCGGGCTTCTGGCAGAAGGACCTCCGACCGACCGATCCCGCCTGGCTCCGTCGCTGGCCGGAGCCCCTCCCGCCGGGCTCGAGGCGCGAGCCGAACGTTCACCTCGTCGCCGAGGAGGTGGCGACCCTGGCCTGGTTGGCGAACCGGGCCGCCTTCGAGATCCACCCCTGGACCGTCCGCTGCGACGACCCCGTCCACCCGACCTTCGCCCTCGTCGACATCGATCCGGGGACCGAGACGACCTGGGAGGAGACGCTCCTCCTGGCGCGGCTCTTCCGGGACGCCCTCCGCCACCTCCAGGTCCGCGGCTACCCGAAGCTCACCGGGCGACGGGGGATCCAGATTTGGATCCCCATCGTCCGCCGCTACACGTACGCCGAGACGAGCCGCTGGGTGGAACGGCTCTCGCGGACGGTCGCCGCAGTCGTGCCCGATCTCGTCTCCTGGGAGTGGGCGGTCGCCGAACGCCGCGGCCGGGCCCGCCTCGACTTCACCCAGAACAGCCCGATCCGGACCCTCGTCGCTCCCTACGCTGTCCGGCCGGCACCGGGGGCGCCGGTCTCGGCCCCCATCGCCTGGGCCGAGCTCGACGATCCCGACCTCCGCTCCGATCGCTGGACGATCCGGACGATCCTCGACCGGGTGGCCGCCGCCGGTGATCCCTTCGCGGCCGTCCAGACCGACGCTCAGGCGCTGCCCGAGCTCGCTTGACCGATGTCGGGCTGGGGCCCGGCCGGCCGCCGGGGACGCCACGGTCCGGGCGGCTCGGGCTGGTACCGGCAACCGAAGAAGCCGTGGAGCGGCTCCCCGGTCGTCTGGAAGATCCGGCTCGGCCGTCCCGTTCGCTCGAACTCGACGACGAGCTCGACGTCGTCGCGGTCCGGGTGGTTCGGATCGTAGACGGCGAGCCGGAGCTCACGGTCGGTCAGTCGGTAGGCGTAGGCGACGACCTGATGGTTCGTCACGAGCGACCAGGGATCGACCGAGCGGCCCCGAACGAGGGCGACCATGGCCAGGCGTCCGGCCTCGATGGTCGTCCGGATCGGCGGCCAGTCGGCGTCCATCGTCCGCTGTAGGAGCGAGGACCAGCCGAGCCGCCACCAGGTTGCCGCCCAGAGGGAGCGCGATGCTCCGGCCGCCGCCTCGTCGGGCACGATCGCCCGGAGCCAGAAGGCGAGGGGCGTTCGGAGCCAGTCGAGGGACTCGACCTGCCGGTGGACGAGGCGACGGAAGCGGGGCGAACCGAAGGGCGGCGGCTGCCGATCGTCGGGCGGCAGCACGCCCGCCGCCCAGAGGTCGCCGACGACGAAGCACATGCCGCCACAGAGACCCTGGCTCGCGTCGCCGATGCCGAGGAGGCGAGGATCGAGGGGCCCGAGGCGGACGGTCGGCCCGGGCGGGAACCGGTTGGCGAAGTGGAGGCCGTGGTGGGAGGGCCGGAAGTCGCCGACCCGGGCGGTATCCATGCCGCGATCGTACGTCGAGCGACCCATGACGCCCATCGCGCTAGGATTGGGCGATGGCCCCGAACCGCCTGGCGAACGAAACGAGCCCCTACCTCCTCCAGCACGCCCACAACCCCGTCGACTGGTACCCGTGGGGCGAGGAGGCCTTTGCCAAGGCTCGGGCCGAAGACAAGCCGATCTTCCTG
>JBHORA010000207.1:0-7971 GCA_042408535.1 Chloroflexota bacterium
TGTCGCCCGCGGTCGGGGTCTGGTAGGCTGCGTGCACGGCGTACCTCCTGGTGCCTTTTGGGTTGATCTCCGGAGGGTACGCCGTTCTTCCTGCCCTGGCTGGGCTGACTCAGCTTTTCCACACATCCTGACAGTAGCTCGCGAGGCAGACAGCGAGCACACCTCGGTCGCCGATGCGCGCTGGCCAGGAGGTCGACGCGAACGGAAGCCGGCACCGATGCGCCGGCCAGGAGGTCGACCCCAACGGAGCCGTCGCCGATGCGCGCTGGCCAGGAGGTCGACCCGAACGGAAGCCGGCACGGACCGCCGGACGCGGCGATCGACCGGGTTCAGGCCGGCACGTAGGGCAGGTAGGCCGGCGTCCACATCGCAGCGTCGACGGCCGACTCGACCTCCTCGTCCGGGATCGGCCTGCCGAAGCCATCGTCTCGGAGGCGCCGCACGACGGCGACGGCGATAGCCCGCGCCACCGCCCGCAGCTCGCCGACCGGCGGGAAGAGCGCGCCCTCGGCCAGCCGTTCCGCCGAGACAAGACCGGCGAGGGTCTCGGCGGCGACGAGGAAGGCGGCGTCCGGCACGACCTGGGCCTCGGCGACGATCACCCCGAGGCCGATCCCCGGAAAGACGAAGACATTGTTCGCCTGCCCGATGGGACGGAGTCGACCGTCGAGGAGCACCGGGTCGAAGGGGCTGCCGGTGGCGACGAGGGCGCGCCCCTCCGACCAGGCGAGGATGTCAGCCGGGGTCGCCTCGGCGTTCGCCGTCGGGTTCGAGAGCGGCATGACGAGCGGCTCCGGGCTCGCCGCCACCATCTCCCGGACGACCGCCTCGGAGAAGGTCCCGGGGCAACCGCTCGTCCCGATGAGCACCGTCGGTCGGGCGGCGCGGACGATGGCGGCCAGGTCGCGGAGCTCGCCTTCGGACAGTCCCCATTCGGCCAGTCGCGAAGCGGGCTGTGCGAAGGGCGCCTTGTCCGGACTGACCCCCTCGCGCCCCTCGAAGACGAGGCCGCTGGAGTCGACGAGGACGATCGCCTTCCGGGCAGCAGAGGGGTCGACGCCGTCGACGGTGAGGCGCGCCGTGAGGATGCGGGCGATCCCGATCCCCGCCGCGCCGGCCCCGACGAGAAGGATCCGCTCGTCCGCGAGCCGGCCCCCCCGACGCCGGAGGGCGGCGAGGATCCCGGCCAGGGCGACGGCCCCGGTGCCCTGGACATCGTCGTTGAACGAGGGGCGGCGCCAGCGGTAGCGGTCGAGGAGACGGAGCGCGTTCTGCTGCTTGAAGTCCTCCCACTGGACGAGGGCCCGCGGGTAGACCTCGGCGAGGGCTTCGACGAAGGCCTCCACGACGGCGTCGTACGCCTCGCCACGGAGCCGCCGGCCACGCCAACCGACGTAGTAGGGATCGTCGAGGAGCTCCTGGCGATCGGTGCCGACATCGAGCGAGACCGGCAGGGTGAGGGCCGGATGGATCCCGGCGGCCGCCGTGTAGAGGGCGAGCTTGCCGACCGGGATTCCCATCCCGCCCGCCCCCTGATCGCCGAGGCCGAGGATCCGCTCGTTGTCGGTGACGACGACAAGCCGGATGTCGGCCCGGCCGGCATTTCGGAGGAGGCTCGGGATGCGATCGACATCGTCGGGGGTGATCCAGAGCCCGCGGGGACGACGGAGGATGTGGCTGAACTCCTGACAGGCCCGCCCGACGGTCGGCGTGTAGACGATCGGCATGAACTCCTCGAGGTGCTCGCTCAAGACCCGGTAGAAGAGGGTCTCGTTCCGGTCCTGGAGCGCCGCGAGCCCGATGTACTGCTCGAGGGGGTCGGGCTTGCGACGGACGTGCTCGAGCTCGAGGGCGACCTGATCTTCGATGGTCAGGATGCCGGGGGGCAGGAGACCGCGGAGGCCGAGCTGCTCGCGCTCGGGTTCGCTGAAAGCGGAGTCCTTGTTCAGGAGCGGCTCGGCGAGGAGCGCCTCGCCACGTTGCCGGACAGGGACCGCCCCCCGGCCGGCGACGAGGGCTTCGAGGGCGGGCAGGGGCAGACGGAGGGCCCGCTCGGGGTGGGTCGGTATGCGGCCGCGCATGGCGCCTCCTGATCGGTGCTCGGGCCGATCGGATCCGCGTCGCGGGATCGGCTGTTCGTCGCCGTCGAGGATGGCAGGTCGGCGACCGGCGGTCCAGACGCTGGCGCAGCACTCGGCCGGGCCGAATGGACCGAAGTTGGGCGGATCTGGCGCAGCCGAAGCGCCCCGCCGGTGGGACCAGTATGGCACCATCCTCACCATCGACACGCCCCCGATGGCGGCCCGACCCCGCGACCCCGGGGCGCCAGTCGAAGGTGGCCTACCGGCCCGCAGAAACGAGGTGCCATGGTCACGATCGCCGAGCGCTATGACCGGGCAGCTGCTCGCTACGAACGGTGGTGGGCGCCCGTCCTCGCCGCGAGCGGCCGTCGACTCCTCGACGACCTCGTCGCCCTGGCCCCCGGAGCCAGCCACATTCTCGACATCGGGACCGGAACGGGGGCGCTCGCCCTCGATGCGGTCTCTCGGTGGCCGATGGCCGAGATCGTCGGGCTCGACGGCTCGGCGGGGATGCTCGAGGTGGCCGAGCGTGCGGCGGCGGAGCGCTTCGACCCATTGACCCGGGCCAGGCTCCGCCTCGTCACCGGTCTCGCCGAGCGGCTCCCGTTTCCGGACCGGACCTTCGACCTCGTCGGCTCTTCCTTCGTCGTCCAGCTCGTCCCGAACCGCTTCCGGGTCCTCCGGGAAGCCCACCGGGTCCTCCGGCACGGCGGCTGGCTCGGCTACGTCACCTGGCTCGAAGCGGCCGATACCTTCCCGCCGCAGGCCGCCTTCGACGAGGCCATCGAGGAGCTCGGGCTCGACGAGGAAACGTCGCCGGAGACGCCGACCCGGAGCGGCGACGTGCCATCGGAGGCGGCTGCCGCTGCCCAGCTCCGACGGGCGGGCTTTCGGTCGGTTCGGACGCGCGCCGACTGGCTCGAGTACCGCTGGGACGCGGCGTCGTACCTCGAGTTCCTGGAGGCCTACGACGAGTGGGACCTCTTCGAGAGCCTGACGGCGGCTGAGCGAACCCGTCTCCGAGAAGCCACGGCGGCGAAGCTGCGAGCGCTCCCGGCCGAGGCCTTCGTCTGGCGAGCGCCGATCGTCTACGCCTTCGGGCGGCGGGCCTAGTTCGCGGCGAAGGGAAGGGGGCCGGCCGCTCTTCAGCCGGCTTCGGGGGCTGAGCCTGGGCCCGCCTCGCCCTCGGGGCCTGCCGCTTCGGGCGCCGCAACTTCTGCTGCCACCTCGGGCGCCGCCTCGATCCGCGGCGGGGCGACTTTGGCCACGACCTCGTCGGGATCCGTCAGGACCGTCACCCCAGCGGGAACGGCGAGATCGCGGACGTGAAGAGCCGCCTCGAAGTCGACGAGGCGCTCTGCGGGCAGGGCGATCTCTTGGGGCAGATGGTCGGGACGCGCCCGCACCTTGATCGAGTCGACGAGCTGGAGGAGGGTTCCCCCGTGAAGTTCGACGGCAGGAGACTCGCCGACCGGAACGAGGGGCACGTCGACGGTTAGCTCCTCCGTCATGGTCACGAGGAGGAAGTCGACGTGAAGGGGCCGACGGGTGATCGGGTGGATCTGGACGTCGTGGACGAGGGCGGGCTTCGGCTTCTCGCCGTCGATAGCGAGGTCGATGAGGGTGTTCGGTCCGACGTGGCGGCGAAGCTGCTCGAAGGCGTGGGCGTCGACGACGAGATTCGTCGACGGCTCGTGGTGGCCGTAGGCCACGGCCGGCAGCTGACCGGCACGGCGGAGGCGGGCGACCGCCTTGCCGGTCACCTCGCGATGGCTCGCGGTGAGGAGGGGTCGATCGCTGCTCACGGGCAGTACCGTACCACAGCGATCCGGGGGCTGGCCGCGGGAGGTCAGGGGCTGGCCGCGGGACGTCAGGGGCTGGCCGCGGGAGGTCAGGGGCTGGCCGCGGGAGGTCAGGGGCTGGCCGCTGGACGCTGGGGCAGGGCCACGCCACGCCCGACGAAGGAGACGTCCATCGCCCACTCCGGGTGTACGATCTTCGCCGATGAGCGCGACCGTCCTGATCATCGAAGACGAGCACGCCGTCGCCCGGGGCATCCAGTACGCCCTCCAGCAAGAGGGCTACACCGTCGCCGTCGCCCGCTCCGGTGAGGAGGGCCTCGAGTTCGCGACGAGCCAGGCCCCCGACGTCATCGTCCTCGATCTGCGGCTACCCGGCATGGATGGCTTCGACGTCTTGCGTCGGCTCCGGGCAGCAGGCTCGAAGGCCCCTGTCCTCGTCCTCACCGCCCGAGACGACGAGTTCGACAAGGTCATCGGCCTCGAACTCGGTGCCGACGACTACGTGACGAAGCCGTTCAGCCTCCGCGAGCTCATGAGCCGGATCAAGGCCCTCATCCGCCGCGCCTACGGTGACCTCGCCGACGCCGCCGGAGGGCGGGTCATCCGCCATCGCGACCTCGTCATCGACCTCGAGCGCCGGCGGGTCCAGCGCGGCAACCGGCGGATCAGCCTGACGGCCACGGAGTTCGAGATCCTCCGCCACCTCGCCAGTCGACCAGGTCGGGTCTTCACCCGTCGCGAGCTCCTCGAGCTCCTCCGCGACTACGAAGCCCTCGACCAGGACGAGAAGACGATCAACGTCCACGTCAGCCACCTCCGGGACAAGATCGAGGATGATCCCTCGGCGCCCCAGTTCGTGCTGACCGTTCGCGGCGTCGGCTACGCCTTCGCCGAGCGCTGAGGCGATGACCGAGCGTCGGTCGTCCCGACTCGGTCGGTTCGGCAGGCTCCGGCGGATCGTTCCCCGCTCTTTCCAGGCGCGGCTCGCCCTCGGCTTCATCGGGGTCACCGCCCTGACCCTCCTCCTCGTCTCCGGCGTCGTCATCAACCGCCTCGACGAGTACTTTCGCGACCAGGCCCAGGTCGACCTCGCCGCCCGAGCCCGAACCGTCCGGGACGTCGTCGTTGGCACGGTAAACCGGGCCGCGGGAGTGGCGCCGGTCGTCGACGAGCAAGGCCACCTGAACCCGGCCGTCGAAGACGCGATGGCAACCCTCGGCCTCCAGATCATCGCCGACCGGATCGCCCAGGCCGACGTCGAGGTCCGCCTCGGGGTCGCCGTGCTCGAACCTGCCGGTGTCACCGTCATCCCGGCCCCCACCGGCACCTTCCGAGCGAGCCTCTCGGCCGAGCCGGCACCCGGGTTGCGGCGCGAGTCGACGACGGTGACCGTCGCCGACATCGTCCAGCAGGGTCCGTGGGCCTACGGCCTCGAGATCACCCTCTCGAACCCCTACACGCTCCGCCAGACGACGATCGCCACCGTCAGCGGCCTCCTCGTCGCCATCGCTTTCATTGCCCTCGGCCTCTCGGTGGTCGTGGCGGCGGTCCTAGCCGATCGCTTCGCGACGCCGCTTCGCCGACTCACGGAAGCCGCCCGGCGCCTGGCCGAGGGCGATCTCTCGAGCCGGGTTCCCCCGCCCTACACCGGTGCCGGCAGCGCCGAGATCGCCGAGCTCGCCCGTCAGTTCAACACGATGGCGGCGCGGCTCGAAGAGAGCGTCGAGATCATCCGCCGCGACCGCGATCGGAGCCGCGACTTCCTGGCCGACGTGTCCCACGAGCTGCGGACGCCGATCGCCGCCCTGCGGACCTTCATCGAGCTCCTCCAGGGCCCGGCCGGCGGCGATCCGGACGCCCGAGCTGAGTTCCTCGAGTCGGCGCGAGGGCAACTCGAGCGGCTCGATTGGCTGGCGCAGAACCTCCTCGAGCTCTCGAAGCTCGAATCCGGCCTGCTCGAGCTCGACCTCCGCCCCGACGATCTCCGGGCCTGCGTCGAGTCGGCTGTCGAGCAGGCCGAGGCGGCGGCGCAGCGACGCGGGATCCAGCTCGGGCTCCACCTGCCCGAAGATCCGCTCCGGATCCGCCACGACCCGCAGCGGATCGGACAGGTCGTCGCCAACCTCGTTGGGAATGCGCTGAAGTTCACCCCCCGGGGCGGCTCGGTCGAGGTCCGACTGGGGCCGCATCGCGACGGTGCCCTCCTCGAGGTTCGCGACACGGGGGTCGGGATCGACGCCTCCGAGCTGCCGCGGATCTTCGACCGCTTCTACCGCGGTACACGAGCGAGCGAGGCCCGAAGCAGCGGGAGCGGCCTCGGGCTCGCCATCGTGAAGTCGATCGTCGACATGCACGGCGGCCGGATCAGCGTCGAGAGCCGCCTCGGCGTCGGATCGACCTTCCGGGTCTGGCTGCCGCGGGACCCGCGGACGAGCCTCGTGCCCGCCGACGGCGGGGAGCCCGGAGGAGCGTCGCCCGTCGCCACTCGCCGAGGGTCGCGGCCCGAAGGCGCGGGCGAAGCTGAACTCGAGGCTTCGATGCCCGCGACGCCCGCTTCCAAAGGACGCCAACGGACGGTCGCCAAAACTTCATCTTCTCAGCGTCACGAAATGAATCGAGGCGCAGCATGATGGTCGAAGCGCATCACCTGGGCGCCTCGGCGCCGGTTCTCGTGCCGGAGGAGCGGGCGCCCGACGTTGAGGTCGAGCGAGGCCATGACTGAGCAACCGACTCCTGGAACCCCTGCAACCGACGCCGGCTCCTCATCGGGTCCCTTCGAGGCACCCGCCGGCCACTACTCACCCGAACCGGCCCGCCGAACCGACTGGGCGCGGTCGGCTTGGACTCACGAGCCCGCCGGGCCACCGCCCAGCTGGATGCCGCCGACCGAACCACGGCCGACGCCGGAGGCCGCCCGAGACGAAGGGCGCGCTCGCCGCGGCAGCTCCATCGGCGTCGTTCTCGCCGCGTCCCTCCTGTCGGCGATCCTCGCCTCGGGAGGGACGCTCGCTGCCTTGAACGCCGTCGGGGCCCTCGGCCAGCCGGCGGCGACACCGGTCGTCTCGCCCGGTGCCTCGGAGGTCGGAGCTCGGCAGCCGATCGTCATCGACGAGTCCTCGGCCATCATCGATGCAGCGGCGAAGGTCGGGCCCGCCGTCGTCCGGATCACGTCGACGTCGGCCTCCTTCGATCCGTTGTCGATCCCGGAAACGGGGGTCGGCTCGGGGGTCATCTACGACTCGAACGGCTGGATCCTGACGAATCGCCACGTCGTGGCCGGCGCGAGCGAGCTCGTCATCGAGCTCAAGGACGGCCGCCAGTTCCAGGGCCGGATCTACGGGGTCGACACCTTGACGGATCTGGCGATCGTGAAGATCGACGCCACCGGCCTCCCGACCGCCCCGATCGGGAACTCCGACGAGCTGAAGGTCGGCCAGCAGCTCATCGCTATCGGTAGCCCCCTCGGCACGTACTCGAACTCGGTGACGTCCGGGATCCTATCGGCGAAGGGGCGGACGATCCAGGTCGCCGGCGGACGACTTTCGAACCTCCTCCAGACGGATGCCGCCATCAATCCGGGCAACAGCGGTGGGCCGCTCATCGATCTCGGCGGCAACGTCATCGGCATCAACACGGCCATCGCTACGTCGGCCCAGGGGATCGGGTTCGCCATCCCGATCAACATCGCCCGGCCGATCATGGAGCAGGCCCTGCGCGGTCAGCCCCTCGCTCGGCCGTACATCGGCGTCCGCTTCGAGACGATCGACTACCAGGTCGCGCAGCGGGAGAAGCTGCCGGTTCAGGATGGTGCCCTGCTCGTCGACGGAACCGACGCGACCGGCCGAACGCTCCCAGCCGTCGAGCCGGGCAGTCCGGCGGCGCAGGCCGGGCTGCGGGCTGGGGACGTCATCGTCTCGGTCGAGGGCGTGAAGCTGGACGCGGAGCATCCGCTCGATGCGGTGCTGACGCAGTTCTCGCCGGGCCAGACGATCCACCTCGAGATCCTCCGGGGCTCGGAGCGGCTCACGGTCTCGGTGACGCTGTCCACGCGGCCCGAGGGTCTGTAGGGTCCGCGGCCGCGGTCGCGG
>JBHORA010000210.1:0-17265 GCA_042408535.1 Chloroflexota bacterium
GAGCTGCCGAAGGGAGCGGCCGCCGAGGGGCGCTGGCAAAGGGGACCTGGCCGAGCGCGGGGCGGCCGCCGAGGGGAGCTGGCGGAGCGGCGCTGGCGGAGCGCGGCGGCCGACCGGCGCGCCCCGGCCGGCGTCAGCCACCGAAGAGCGCGACCACCTCCCGGAGCCCGGCGGCGAGGGCGTCGACATCTTCCGTCGTCGAGAAGACGGAGAAGCTCGCCCGGGTCGTTGCCGCGACATCGAGCCGCTCGTGGAGCGGCATCGTGCAGTGATGGCCCGCCCGGACACAGATCCCGAAGCGATCGAGGACCTGGGCGACATCGTGCGGGTGGACCCCCGGCAGGTTGAAGGCGACGACCCCACCCCGCTCCGCCGCCGGCGGCCCGTACAGGACGATCGGCGGCACGGCCCCCCGGAGCGTTTCGAGGGCGTAGGCGACGAGCCGCTCCTCGTGCGCTCGCACCCGCTCCATGCCCAGCCCCATGAGGTACTCGGCCGCCGCCCCGAGGCCCACGGCGGCCGCCACGTCCGGCGTCCCAGCCTCGAACTTCCAGGGGACCTCGTTCCACTCCGAGCGGCGGAGGCGAACCTCACGGATCATCTCGCCGCCACCGAGGAAGGGCGGCATCGCCTCGAGGAGCTCGCGGCGGGCCCAGAGGACCCCCGAGCCCATCGGCCCGAGCATCTTGTGGCCAGAGAAGGCGTAGAAGTCGCAGCCGAGGGCCCGGACGTCGACGGGGAGATGCGGGGCCGCCTGGGCACCGTCGACGAGGACGAGGGCGCCCACGGCGTGGGCCCGCTCGACGATCTCCCGAATCGGGTTGATCGTGCCGAGGGTGTTGCTCACGTGGGTGACGGCGACGAGCTTCGGGCGAAGCCGGAGGAGGACGTCGTAGACGTCGAGCCGAAGGCGGCCTTCATCGGTGATCGGGATGAACTCCAGGTCGGCGTCTCGCTCCTGGGCGAGGAGCTGCCAGGGGACGAGGTTCGAGTGGTGCTCCATCTCGCTGAGCACGATGACGTCCCCGCGACCGATCGCCTGTCGACCCCAGGTGTGGGCGACGAGATTGATCGCTTCGGTCGTGTTGCGGGTGAAGACGATCTCGCGGGCGTCGGCGCCAACGAAGCGGGCGAGGGTCGCCCGGGCGGCCTCGTAGGCCGCCGTCGCCCGTTCGGCGATCTCGTAGATCCCGCGATGGACGTTGGCGTTGTACTCGCGGTAGTAGCGATCGAGGGTCTCGAGGACGACCCGCGGCTTCTGGCTCGTGGCGGCCGAGTCGAGGTAGACGAGCGGTCGGCCGCGGACGGTCGTGGCGAGGATCGGGAAGTCGGCTCGGAGGGCGTAGGGGTCGAGGGGAGCGACCTCAGCCGTCGACCGGCTCTCCTTCGCCGCCTCGGCCTTTGCTTCGACTGCCATGCCTTCGCCTCCAATCCCTGCTCGCCTCAGCCCGCCAGCCGCATCCGCGCCCGCGCCTCGTCGCCCGATCAGCCCGTCGCCGGGCGGCACCCTCGCCCGCCCTCAGTGGGCAGCGCCGGCTGGTTCGGCCTCGGCGTCCTCGTCGCCGGCCCCGGGCGCGATGGGCACCCGAAGGGCGTCGTCGGGGACGTCGGGGCCGAGGCCGGCCTCGCGGAGGATCGGGCCGTAGCCGTGCTCTTCGAGCTCGAGGGCGAGCTCCTTGCCGCCGCTCTTCACGATCCGGCCGGCGGCTAGGACGTGGACCCGGTCCGGGGTGATGTAGTTGAGGAGTCGCTGGTAGTGGGTGATGAGGATGACGCCCATGTTCGGGTTGAGCATGGCGTTCACCCCCTGGGCGACAACCCGGAGGGCGTCGATGTCGAGGCCCGAGTCGGTCTCGTCGAGGATCGCCATCTCGGGCTCCAGGACCGCCATCTGGAGCATCTCGAGGCGCTTCTTTTCGCCGCCGCTGAAGCCGTCGTTGACGTACCGGGCAGCGAAGCTCTCGTCCATCTTCAGGAGGGCGAACTTCTCGCGGAGCTTGCGCCGGAACTCGAGCATGCTGATCCCGCCCCGGGTCGGATCGGTCGGATCGACGTCGGCGGACCGATCGACGCCGAGGAGCTTGGCGTTCAGGGCCGCTCGAAGGAAGCTCGCCACCGAAAGCCCGGGAATGGCCGTCGGATACTGGAAGGCGAGGAAGAGACCGAGGCGGGCCCGCTTGTCCGGCGAGAGCGCGAGGATGTTCCGGCCCTTCCAGAGGACCTCACCAGCCGTAACCAGGTAGGCCGGGTGGCCCATGAGGGCGTAGGCGAGGGTCGTCTTGCCCGAGCCGTTCGGGCCCATGATGGCGTGGACCTCTCCCTTCGCCACTTCGAGGTCGATCCCCTGGAGGATCTCCCGCTCGGGGTGGCCAGCCGGCGCGACCCGGAGGCCGCGGATGACGAGAACTCGATCGTCGTTGCTCACTGGTGGTTGCAGCTCCTTTTCGGGTCGAAGCTCGATGGCCTGGACGGCGCCAAGGCTTGAGGGCGGAACGGGCGCGGCGGGGGCGCGGGCGGCCTCGGCCGTCACGGTTCGCCGCCGATGCGGCCCCGGGCCAGGGTCTCCGGCGGGGCGTTCGGCCGGGAGTCCGCGGGGGCGGAGCCGTGCGCCGGGGCGAGGGGCTCGAGCGGGAACGACCCGAACGGGACGGGCCCGGCCTCCGCCGAGGCATGCCGTCGTGCCCCCACGAGCTCGGCCGCAATCGGGCGGGGCGGGAGGAAGTCAGCCAGGGTGAGGGTTTCGAGGGCTCCGGCGACGGCGTCCCGGATCCGGAGCCAGAGGAGGTTGACCGTGCAGCGAGCCGTCCGCCCGCAGACGTGCTCGACAGGGTCATCGGTGACGCAGATCATGGGGGCGATCGGTCCCTCCAGGGCCCGGAGGATCTCGAGCATCCCGATCTGGTCCGGCGGCCGAGCGAGCTCGTAGCCGCCCCGCGCTCCCCGGGTACTCGTGACGAGGCCAGCCTCGCGGAGGCCGAGGGCGAGCTGCTCGAGGTACGGCCGGGGGAGCTCCTCCTCGGCCGCGATCTCCGCGAGCGAGGCTGGCCCGGAGCCGTAGTGGCGCCCGAGCTGGACCATGAGGCGAACGCCGTACTCGCCTTTCGTCGAAAAGGCAACGGCGCCGCTGCCGTGGTAGGTCGTGCGCTGGCTCAGGGTTCGATCCTCGCTCGTGGTTCGTGCATTGGCGTCGATGTCGACGGCTTGCCCGGCGGCTGCGGGCCCGCGGGCGCGGGCGGCATCGCCCTCGGCGTGAGCGGCATCGCCTCGGCCGCGGGCGCGAACGCGCCGCAAATTCCGAGCAAATCCGTCGGAATTGAGTATAGCCGGGCCGGCGGGCGCGTCAACCGGGTCCGGGAGAAGGGGAGAGGCAGCGGAGCGACTCGGCGGCCGACCCCGAGGGCCAGCGCCAGCGGGCAACCCTGAGGGCCAGCGCCAGCGGCCGACCCCGAGGGCCAGCGCCAGCGGCCGACCCCGAGGGCCAGCGCCAGCGGCCGACCCCGATGGGCAGCGCCAGCGGGCAACCCCGGGGCCAGCGATTGACGTAGGTCGCGATCCCCGGAACGGTGGCGCCCGGCTGGTACCCCCGGCCCATGTCCGACCGCCGAACCCGGCGGCTACCGTGCCGCTGCCAGGCTGCCGGCTGTCCGGCAGCCCGTCGTTGCCAGGTTCCAGTCGGGGACCTGGGTCAGGGCCCCCGAGGAGTTCTGGAGTCCTCCGAGACGTGACCAGCCTGGAGTCCCACGAACGGGAGGAAAGTCGGACCCGGTTCCCGCCGGCGCCGAGCCCGGGGCCCGATCTGGCCGCCATCCTGGCCGAGATCGTCGACCGCGCCGTCGTCCTCTTCGGCGCCGACGCCGCCGGTCTCTGGCGCTTCGAGGCCGAGGCGGAACAACCGTTCCAGCTCGCCGCCGAGCGTGGCGTGGACCCCGACCTCCAGGCCGTCGTCGCCGCGCTTCGGCGCCACGAGCCTGCTCCCGGCCTGCGGGCCATCGCCGAGCGACGGGTCCTCGTCATCGATCGCTCCGGCGCCTACCACGAGCGCCTCCGAGCCATCTACGAGCGGAACGGCTTCCGGACGATCTGCTTCGTTCCGGTCGTCCTCGACGGAACGCCCCTCGGCCTCCTCGTCCTCTACCACAGCGCCGAGCACGTCTGGACCGAGCCCGCCCGCGCCCTCGCCCAAGGCTTCGCCGAACACGTCGCCATGGCGATCCAGAACGGTCGGCTCTACGGCTCCGTCCAGGCCCTCGCTGCCCGCCTTCGGGCGATCCAGGACCTCGGCCTCCGCCTCGACCGGATCCGGGACGTCCGCGCCATCGGCGAGGCGATCGTGGACGAAGTCCGGACCCTCCTCGACGTCGACACCGTTCGCGTCTACCGGGTCGACGAGGGGACGCGGACCTGCGAGCCGATCGCCTTCCAGGGTCGCTTCCTGGGCGTCGAGAACCCGACCCCCGAGGTCCTCCGGATCGAGATCGGGCGCGGCCTGACGGGCTGGGTGGCCGAGCATGGCGAAGCGGTTCGCCTCGGCGACGCGGCGGCCGATCCCCGGAGCCTCGTTGTTGGGCGCCCCACGGGCCCCGAGTCGATGCTCGTCGTCCCGATGCGCTCGGAGACCCGGGTCGTTGGGGTCGTCGTCGTCAGCAAGGAGGGCCGCGATCGCTTCTCGGCCGACGACGAGCAGCTCCTGACGATCTTCGCCGCCTACGCCGCCCAGGCCCTCGTCAACGCCGAGCATCACGCCCGCCTCCGCGCGCAGCAGGCGGCCCTCGAACGCCAGCTCGAGGGGCAGCGTCGGCTGCTCGAGGTGACCGAGCGCCTCGTCGCCGCCCGCGACCCGGCCGAGGTCATGGAGGGGATCGCCGACAGCCTGGCCGAGCTCGTCCACTTCGACACGCTGACCGTCTACGAGCTCGACCGGTCGAAGGGCGTCCGCCGGGCCGTCCTCGCCCGCGACCGCTACGCCGCAGCCATCCTCGGCCATGAAGCCCCCCTCGAGAGCGGCCTCACCGGCTGGGCCATCGCCCACCGCCAGGCGGTCCTCGCCAACGATGCCCACCTCGACCCGCGGGCGACGCAGATCCCCGGCACTCCCTTCGAGCCCGAATCGATGGTCGTCGTCCCCCTGGTCGCCGGCGGCGAGGTCGTTGGGACGCTGAACGTCGGTCGCGTCGGCGGGGCCGAGGCCCACTTCACGACGGCCGAGTTCGACCTCATCCAGCTCTTCGCCGCCCAGGCCGCGATGGCCCTCCAGAACGCCGAGGCCCATCGGGCCTCGGAAGCCCGTGCTCGCCTCGACAGCCTGACGGGGCTCCACAATCACGGCGCCTTCCAGGCCGACCTGGCCCGTGCCACGGCCGCCGGGTCGGGAGCGCCCTTCGCCCTCCTCATGCTCGACCTCGACGGCTTCAAGGCCTACAACGACCGCTGGGGTCACCCGACCGGGGACGAGCTCCTGCGGCGGATCGCAGCGGCCATCGGCGGGGCGATCCGGGCCAGCGACCGGGCCTATCGCTACGGCGGCGACGAGTTCGCCCTCATCCTGCCGAAGGCGAGCCGAGCCCAGGCCCGACGGATCGAGGCCCGGATCCGGACCGCCGTCCTCGCCCTGACCGAGGGCGACGGCCCGAGGGTCGGTGTGAGCGCCGGAATCGCCGTCTTTTCCGCCGACGGGACCCGGCCCGACGAGCTCGTCGCCGTCGCCGACGAGGCGCTCTATCTCGCCAAGCCGAGGACGGGCGCTTCGTTCGGTGACCGGCGCGACGCCGAGCTGTCGCTGCTCGTCGAGACGGCTGCGGCCCTCATGACACAACCCGACGAGGGCTCGCTTCCGAAGACGATCGTCGAGCGGGCCGCAGCCGTCGCGGGTACCACCGAGGCCGTCCTCTACCTCGTCGACGAGGAGGCGGACCGGCTCGTGCCGGCGGCCGCCGTCGGCCGTCGACGTGCTTGGCGGCGAGCCATCGAGCGCGGCGAGGGGCTCGTCGGGCGGGCCTGGGCGACGGCGTCGGTCGTGACCGAGGAGGGGGACGCCGGAGGGGGTCAGGGCGAGGCCGCCGATCGCCCCCAGACCACCGATCGCCCCCAGACCGCCGATCGCCCCCAGACCACCGGAGCCAGCGGCACCTCCCCCGGTGACAGCGTCGGGCGCGAGCCGACCCTCCGGCAGCGGCGAGACGTCACCATCGCCGTGCCCCTCGTCGCTCGCGGCCGGGTCCGCGGGGTCGTCGCCATCGGCGCCCCGGCTCGGAGGCGGCGGCTCGGCATCCGCGACCGGATCGCCCTCGCTCGCTTTGCCGAGCTCGCCGCCATCGCCCTCGACAACGCTGACCCGGTGAGCCGGGGTCGCCGTGAGGCGTCCGAGCGCGCCCGGGCCCGAGCCGAGCTCCGCGCTGCCGAGGAGCGCTTCCGGCGACTCGCCGACGCCGCCCGCGAGCCGCTCGTCATCCATCGCGACGGGCAGATCATCCAGGCCAACAGCGCCTTCGAGACGCTCTTCGGCTGCGGGCCTGGGATGGCCGTCGGGCGGAGCGTCCTCGACTTCGTCGCCCCGGAATCGCTCCCTGCCCTCACCGACCACTGGCAGCACCACCCGCACGACAGCATCGAGCTCCTGGCCCGTTCGACCGACGGGACCGTCTTCCCGGTTCGGGTCGTCGGCCAACCGATCCCCTGGGGCGACGAGCAAGCCCGGGTCGCATCCATCCGCGACCTTCGCGAGCAGCGCGGTCTCGAGGCGCGGCTGGCGAGGGAGGCTCGACTCGACCGGGTCACCGGCCTCTTGAACCGACGCGCCCTCACCGAGGAGATCGCCGCCCTCGCCGGCGACCCGTGGCAGGACGTGCCCACACTCCCCCGGCGCGGCGCGGCCCTCATCCTCCTCGATCTCGACCGCTTCACGACCATCAACGAGAGTCTCGGCCACGCCGCCGGCGACGATCTCCTGGCGGCGGTCGCCCGTCGGCTCGGCGACGTCTGCCGGCCGAGCGATGTCGCCGCCCGGGTCGGGAGTGACGAGTTCGCCGTCTTCCTACCGGGTCTCGCTACCCAGGAGGCGGCACGTCGCGTGGCCGACCGGATCGCCGATGCCCTCCGGGATCCGATCCGGCTCGCCGGCCACGACGTCTTCCTCGGTGTCTCGATCGGGCTCGTCTGGGCCGAGGCCGAAACGAGTCCCGAGAGCCTCCTCCGCGACGCCGACATCGCCCTCCACCGGGCGAAGGAGAGCGGCGGCGGCCGGAAGGTCCTCTTCGAACCGCCGATGCGCGCCGGGCGTCACGAGCGCCTCGATCTGGAGGCCGACCTCCGGCGGGCGATCGAGCGCGACCAGCTTCGTCTCCACTACCAGCCGATCGTCGACCTCGGGACCGAGCGGCTCGTCGGTTTCGAGGCCCTCGTTCGCTGGCAGCACCCCGAACGAGGGCTCGTGCCGCCGCTCGCCTTCGTCCCTCTCGCCGAGGAAACGGGCCTCATCGCCGACATCGGCCGCTGGGTCCTGGGCGAGGCGTCCCGCCAGGCAGCCCGGTGGCGAGCGGCTTGCACCGACAGCGGAGCGCCCTTTGTCGGCGTCAACCTGTCGGCCCGCGAGTTCGCCGACCCCGACCTCGTCGAGCACGTCCGGGCCGGCCTCGAGGCAACCGACCTGGCCCCGGATCGGCTCGAGCTCGAGCTCACCGAGAGCGTCCTCATGGACGAAACCGGGGCGGGCCTCGGCGTCCTCCGCGCCCTGCGAGGCCTCGGCGTCCGGCTCGTCCTCGATGACTTCGGGACGGGCTACGCGTCCCTCGGCTACCTGAGCCGGCTTCCCCTCGACGCCATCAAGATCGACCGAACCTTCGTCGCCCGCCTGCCCGACGATCGGGCGACCCACGCCATCGTGCGGGCCATCATCGGGCTCGCCCACGACCTCGGGATGGCGGTCGTCGCCGAGGGGATCGAGCGGGCGGAGCAGCTCGAGGCTCTGGCCGAGCTGGGCTGCGACCGCGGGCAGGGCTACCTCTGGTCGGTCCCTGTGCCCGCCGAGCGCCTCGCCCAGCTCATCGAGGCCGCGGGGTTGCCGCGGGTCGGCCGAGGTACCGGCGGACCGGGCATGCCGGGGACGGTCAGCTCGAGGGCGATGGCCAGCTCGAGGGCGATGGTCAGCTCGACCGGGACGGCCAGCTCGACCGGGACGGCCGGCCCGACCGGGACGGGCAACTCGACCGGGACGGTCGGCTCGACCAGCTCGACCAGGAGAGCTTCGATGCCAGGGCCAACCCGTCGATCGCGCTCGGTCAGTCGCGCGAGCTCCCGAAGAGCCGGAGGAGCATGAGGAAGAGGTTGACGAAGTCGAGGTACAGGACGAAGGCGCCGAGAACGGCTCCCTTCTCCATCGACTCCGTCCAGGCCGCCAGCTCGCCACGGCCGATCCGCTGGACGTCGTAGGCCGTCAGACCGGTGAAGACGACGACACCCACGACGGAGATGGCGAAGCTGACGAGGGACCAGCCGACGAAGAGGTTGACGAGCATGGCGACGAGGATCCCAACGAGGGCCATGAAGAGGTAGGCGCCGAGGCGGGTGAGGTCGCGCTTCGTCAGAGCCCCGTAGGCGGCGGCGGCACCGAAGATGGAGGCGGCCGAGAGGCCGGCGGTCAGGATCGACCCCGGGGCATAGACCCGGAGGACGACGCCGAGGGTGACGCCCATCGCCGCGGCGTAGACGAAGAAGAGGCCGAGAGCCGCCGTCGCCGGCAGGCGCCGAATCGCGAGGCTCAGGGTGACGGCAAGGCCGAGCTGGAGGAGGACGATGGGCAGCCAGAGGCCCGCGAGCCGAGCGAACTGGACGTCCGAAAGACCCGAGAGGAGGACGCCAACGGCGGTCGTGACGAGGAGCCCGAGGAACATCCAGAAGAAGGCCTGGCTGAGGAAGGCCGTCGAGAGGGCGGCAGCCGGACGAACGCCGAGCTGGGACGGGGAGCGGTAGTCGATCATGGGGAAACCTCCGAGGCTGGTTCGGGAGCTCGTTCGGTGGTCGGTTCGCGGGTCGCTTCGGCCGTCGCTTCGGTAGCTCGCGCGGGCGCGCGCCGGCGGTTCGGGCGGGCGGGGGTCGCCGGGCGGGCTTCGGCCTGCTCGGCCGCCCGGGCGAGGATCCAGAGCAGGTCAGCGAGGCGGTTCAGGTAGGGGACGACGAGGCCGTCGCCGAGGAGGCCGAGGCGCTGGAGGGCGACGACCCGCCGTTCCGCTCGGCGGACCGTGGTCCGGGCGACCTCGAGGGCAGCGCTCGTCATCGTCTCGCCGGGGACAACGAACTCCTTCGGGATGGCAACGCTCGCCTCGAGGGCAGTCAGGACGTCGCCGAGGGCGTCGACCATGGCCTGGCTGACCCGGGTTTGGCCGTCCCGGAGTCGGTCGGCGAGCTCGCGGGGTGTGGCCAGCTCGGCGCCGACGACGAAGAGCTCGCGCTGGAGGCGGAGGATGAGCTCGTCAAGGCGGCCGAAGGCAGGCGGGAGGACCCCGTACTGGGCCTTCAGGCCGAGTTGGGCACGGGCGACGCCGAGGGCGGCGACGGCCTCGTCGACGGTCCCGTAGGCCTCGACCCGGGGGTCGTCCTTGCTGACCCTGGGCCCGCCGAAGAGGAGGCCGGTCGTGCCGTCGTCGCCGCGGCCGGTGGCGACGGCGGAGTCGAGGGGCGAGCGCCGGGTCTTCCGGGCTTCGTCGGGCACGGGGCTCACCGGCAGGTCGGCGCCAGTCGTTCTGCCTCGAGCCGGCGCTCGTCGGGGCGAGGGTCGTCGTGCCGGCGCTCGCCGGGGCGAGGGTCCTCGAGCCGGCGCCCGTCGGGGCGAGGGTCGTCGTGCCGGCGCCCGTCGTGCCGGCGCTCGTCGGGCCGAGGGCCGTCGTGCCGGCGCCCGTCGTGCCGACGCCCGCCGTGCCAGCGGTGCGCCACGGGTCGGCCCACGCCGCCTACCACATGAGGCCCGCGTCGCGGGGATCCCAGCGCTCGGCGAGGAGGGTGATCTTCACCGGCCGCTCGACGACGGATTCGACAGTTTCCTTGACCTGGGCGATGAGGGAGCCTGCGTACGGGCAGAACGGCGTGGTGAGGATCATCTTGATCTCGGCGCTCTCCTCGCCGAGGATGATCTGCTTGATGAGAGCGAGCTCGACGACGTTCATCCCGATCTCGGGATCGACGACGGAGCGGAGGGCATCGAGGATCGCCAGCTCCATCGCCCGGCGTTCGGCATCGAAGGGCGGGGGGGTGGAAGCGGGCGCTTGGGGCGGGGCGGCCGCCTCGGCGGGCGTCGGGTCGGCGGATCGGGTCGTGGCGGGATCGGTCATCGGCTGGCTCCGTGCAGTGCGGGGGAAATCATAGCACCGAAGTCGGAATTGACCGCCGTGCGGCGGAGTCGGGCTCGTGCGAGGTGTCGCCGGGGGCGGCTCGGGCGCGCGGGATCAGGGGGTCGTTGCCACCGGCGGCTTCACGACCACCCCCGGCCGGCGGTACTGCTCGGGCAGGATCGCCGCCTCTTCCTCGGTCAACCCGGGGCCGACGAGGGAGCCATCGGCCTCGAGGAACTCGCCGTAGCGCTCCGGATGGTCGGCGGCGTAGCAGTAGGCCGCGGCGATCCCCATCGTCCGGAGCTCGGGATGATCGGTCAGGATCCGGGTCAGGTCGTATCCGGCCCGCCGGAGCTCGAGGAGCTGGCGAACGGTGAGTCGCGAGTTGTAGAGGAAGGGCTCGCCGTTCAGGACGAGGGGGTCGACCTTGACCCACTGGATCGTCATCTCAGGCGCCCTTGTAGATCGCTGCCAGGAGCCGGTTCCGCGGCCGCGCGTCCCCGCCGAGTCGCCGATGGTGCCGGAAGACGCGAGCCGCCTCGTCGATCGCCCGGTCGGCCGGGACCCGGGCCTCAGCCCCGAGGACGGCCGCCGCTGCGGCGCGGAGGGCCTCGACGAGGAGAACGAGGTCGTCCATGGCGACTCGCCGGCGTCGGTAGACGGGGACGACCCACTCCGCCCACTGGCGCAGGATCTCGGGGTCGTTCGAGGCGACGACCCGGGCGAGGAGCTCGACGAGGATCTCCAGGTCGCGGTAGATAGACCGCAGGCCGACCTCGCCGAGGCGGTCGCGAAGCTCGGGGGCTCGGGCGAGGGCGATCTCGAGGGTCCGCTGGCGAACCTCGGGCGCGGCGGCCCGCAGCTGGTCGGCGGCGAGCGGCCAACCGGCGCGCATGTCCCGCGGCGGTAGGCCTAGGGTGGGGTGACTCACGGACGGCAAGTCTAGCGCGTGGGGCCGCTCTGGGCCCTTCGGGCCCGGCTTCGCCGTTGTCAGGGCCCCGGGCGCGAGGTTTCGTCCTCGGCCTGGTCCTCGGGCCCGGGTCAGGTGGCCGGAGTCCTCGGACCTCGCTCAGGTAACCCGGTCACGTGCTCGGGGGTTGGTCTGCCCGGGTCCACGCGCCTGCTGCCCGGCACCGGCGCTGGGTCGGCGTGCCCGTCGTCACGCGGCCCGGGCACCGCGCCCGCCCCCCACCGTGCCCAGCTCACCTTCACCGGACTCCTCCGACCGCAAGCTGGTCATATTCACGGGAGGCGCACGTTATCAGGGCTCATCGGCCTCGCGGCGCCATCGACGTCCGGCGGCCGGCCTTTCCCGAGCGTGGGAAGCCGAGCCAGACGGCAAAGGGCGAGGCGAGCGGCCCGCTATGGCGGCCATACGTTCACGCCGTGACACGCGTGGCCGAAACGGCCGGCGCACGACCCGTGGGAGACCGGCGGAGAGGCGCTTGGCGGGCTTCATCCGTGCTTCGAACGAGCATCGTCCGAGGCCGATGACCGCCCTGACACCGAGGACGGCCATGTCAACGTTCACCTCATGGGAATATGGCCGAGTTGTCCGAGGTCCGCCCGTGCGCGCGCTCGGCGAACAGCCGGCAACGCACACCGGATGAGAATTTGGCCCATTTCCTTCGATCGATGACCTCTGCGTGGTGGCGGTGAGCGGCCCGCTGTGGAGTTTGGGGGGACTCGCGGCGACCCGGCTGGGGGAGGCAAGGGAGGGGCAGCGGCGCTCGGGAGGGGACGCCGGCGCTCGGGAGGGGCAGCACGGGATCAGGCAGCGGCACCCGAGAGGGAACAGCGGCACCCGAGAGCGGCAAAGGGGCGAGGCTGAGCGCGGCGCGGCAAGCCCGACGGGCGGGAGCCTCGCCTCGCGGCAAGCCTGACGGGCAGGAGCCTCGCCGCGCTACCCTTCGGCCCGATGGAGCCGAGCCGAGCACCCATGGCGAGCAGCCGCACGACCACGGCCGTCGTCGCCGGGTCGCTGACCGCCCTCGCCGGCGCCGGCCTTCTGACCGTCCTCGGCAGCCTCCTCGCCCTGTCGGCCGGCCTTCTCGTCGTCGCCTTCTTCGTCGGCCGCTTCACCGCCTTGGCCGTCGCGACCGCCGCCAGCCCCGCCCGCGGTCCGACGATCGGACGCCGCCAACTCGCCGCGCTGTCCGTCGTCCTCGGCTTCGTCGGAGTCCTCGTCGGGCAGCTCGGCCTCTGGCTCGTGGCCCGTGCCCAGGGCGGCACCCTCGAGCTGGCTGCCTTCCTGACGGAGACCTACGGAGTCCTCGTGCCAGCCGAGCTCGCCTTGGCGGCCATCGGCGCCTGGTGGCCCTTGCGACGATGACGGCCTCGCAGTCGTGGCCGCGCGGCGAGGGTGGTCGACGCGCCGCAGCGTCGGCCGAATCAGCGGCGGACCTCGCCTTCCGGCGCCCGACCGAGAACGACCATCGGCGGCTCATCGACGTCGTCGACGACTGGTTCGGCGGCCGTCGCGTCCGCGACCAGTTCGCCCGGTTTTGGTTCCGCCACTTCAGCCGCACCTCGTGGCTCGCCGAGACGACGCGCGCCGAGACGACGCCCAGGGCGAGGACGCCCGGCGCGACGCGCACCGAGATGACACGCCCCGAAACGACGCGCGCCGAGATCGCCGGCATCCTCCTCGGCTTCCTCGCCCCCGACGATCCGCGGACAGCCGTCATCCATCTCGTCGCCGTCAACCCGAATCTCCGGCGTCGAGGGATCGGCCGGGCCCTCGTCGAGCGCTTCGCCGCCGACGCCAGGGCCGCTCGTGCGGAGGAGCTCGTCATCGTCATCCGCCCCGACGAGCCGATCGCCGTCCGCTTCCTCCGGGCCCTCGGCTTCGAACCCGACGCCGGCCCCGGCACGCAGGCCCTCTACGGGGTTCCGGCCTATCCCGACTACGAGCGCGAGGGCGAAGACCGAGCGATCTTCCGCCGCGCGCTGTCGGAAGCGGACCTCGCCACCGACGCAGCCGGCGCCGAAGGCTGAGGAGGTCACGACGCTCCAGCTTCGATCCCGCTCCAACATGGCCGGCGGGCTGAGGTGCGTCGCGCACCGTAGAGACGGCGTCGCACCCCCGGAGGCTTCGTCTCGCCCCGAATGGCCGACGGGGTGAGCATCGCCGAGCGCTACAGCGGCACCGTCGAGCTTCGGGAAGCTTCGATTTCGCCCCGAATGGCCGACGGGGTGAGCTGCTCCCGGAGGAGCCGCCCGAAGCGGGCCGCCCGCTCCCCCTCCGGAACGAGCTCGAGCCAGCGCTGGAGGAGGGCTTCGCCTTCGGCGTAGACGAAGACGTACGGCCGCCAGAGCGGATGGTCGATGAACTCGAGCCGCTTCGCCGCCCGCTCCGCGCTCATCCGACCGACGTCGCGGAGATAGGCCACGACCTCCTCGGCCGGGCGCCCCTCGGCGTGACGGAGGAGGGCCGCGTTCACCGCCGCCGCCCCGAGGCGCCGCCGGAGCCGGCCGATGGCGGCCGCTCGCTCCGCCGTCTCGCGACAGAGGACCCGGTCGGCGGCCACCGAGAGACCGGCGATGGCGAAGACCTCGGCCAGGAACGCCGCTTCGTCCGCTGGTGGCACGGCGAAGAGACGCCCGAACTCGGCGAGGCCCTCGCTCAGGAGGCACTCCGGGGTGTCGATGGAGAGGAGGCTCGTTTCGAGGCGGCCGAGCCGGTCGACGAGCTCGGCCTCCTTCCAGGCATGCTCGAGGTGATGGCCGGGGTACGTTTCGTGGGCGATGACCCCGACGAGATCGGGAGCCCGGACCGGCAGATCGAGATTGAGGTCGACCCGCGAGCGACGAGCCCCGTCGTACCAGTTGTAGCCGCTCCAGGGCTGGCCCCGCACGAGCCCGAACCGAAGCGCCTCCCCCTCCGGCAAACCGAAGAGGACCCGCGAGCGCTCGCGGAACCGCTCGGCCAGCCACTGAGCGAGAGGCTCGACCCGGTCCTCCTCCACGGTCAGCCCGGCATCCCAGGCGGCGAGTCGGTCGAGGAGAGGACCGTCGCCCGGGACGAGTTCCTCGAGCTCGGCCGCCGCGCTCTCGAAGACGGCTTCGTCCCACGAGCGGATGGGGTGGTCGAAGAGGGCGGCCACGAAATCGGGGTACGGCATCGTCGCCCCGGCCAGGTGGGAGGCGAGGGTCTCGAAGGCCCGCAGCTGGACCGTCAGCCACGCCGCCCGATCGGGCGCCGCCACCTCCCGCGCGACCCGCTCTCGAAGCGCGGCCGCGTCGTCGCGGAGGCGGGCGGGCGCCACGAGCTGCTCGGTCTCGACCCGTGCCTTGAGCCCAGCCGGACCGACGTAGGCGTCGACGATCCCGGGCCGGTGCTGGTCGAGGCGGAGGGCGAGGAGGATGTACTCGGCGGCGACCGGATCAGGGGCTGGCACGAGGTGGGTCCCGCCGACGGCGGGGACGAGCTCGGGGGTGCTCACCGGGAGCCAGCGGGGTCGCGGTCTTCGCCGACGAAGGGCATGCCGAGCCGCTCGACCGCCTCGAGGCTCATCCGGAGGGCCGCCGTCTTCGCCCGGGCGACCTCCCGGACGTAGGCAGCCTCCTCGTCGGGGGTCATCGGTCGGCCCCGAACGGCCTCCTTCGGGCGGCCGACCATGAGCCAGGCGAGGTGATAGCGGTCCATCGTTCCCCAGGCGGCCGAAAGGAGATCGTCGGAGAGCTTCAGCCACAGGCGGAGGCGGCTCAAGGACGGCGAGGCGACGAGGCGGTCGCCCTCCTCGATGAGCTGGCGGGTTCGCTCGATGAGCTCGGCTCGGCGCACGCGGCGAGTGTAGGCGGTCGCTTCGGCGGGCGACCCGGCGCCTACGGCTCGGCGCTTGACTCGGCCGGTGGTGCGGCTCGCGACTCGGCCGGCGGTGCGGCTCGCGATTCGGCCGGCGGTGCGGCTCGCGACCCCGTCGGCGGTGCGGCTTACGACGATGCGGCTCTCGACATGGCGTCGATCCAGGCCTCGCGAGCGGCCCGGAGGGCGAGCGTGCGCGGGCCAGGGCGTCCGTCGCCGATCGGCCGCCCGTCGACCTCGACGAGGGGGACGATCCCGGCCACGCTCGAGCAGAGGAAGGCTTCATCCGCTTGGGCGAGGTCGGCCGGCCAGCAGTCCGCCTCGACAGCGGTGAGCCCGACCTCCCGGACGGCGGGGTCCCGAAGGAGCCAGGCCCGGGTGGTCCCGGCGAGGATGCCCGCCCCGAGGCTCGGCGTCCGGAGGCGCCGCCCCTCGACGAGGACGACATTCGCGCTCGTCGCCTCGGCGAGGCGCCCGTCGGCGGCGAGGAAGACGGCGTCGTCGACGCCCGCTCGTTCCGCCTCGAGACGAGCGTAGACGTGGTCAGCCCGGGAGGTCGTCTTTACAGCGGCGAGGGGATGGTTCGGGTCGCGGCGGATGGCACTCGTCACAACCCGGAGACCGCGGGCCAGGATCGCCTCGGGGACCGGCTGGTGAGGCCAGGCCTGGACGACGACCGTCGCCCGGAGCTCCCGCCAGCCCGGCGGCAGGACGCCTCGGGCCGTGACGGCGCCCCGCGAGACCGTGATCCGGAGGGCCGCGTCGCCCGGCTCGGGGTCCGCGGCGGCGTCGAGGCCGGTGGCTCGAAGGAGCTCGGCGACCGCTGCCCGGAGCTCCGCCGCGTCGAAGGGCAGGGCGAGCTCGAGGGCGGCAGCGCTCTCGGCGAGCCGGGCGGCATGCTCCTCCCACTCGATCGGAACGCCGCGGCGAGCCCGGAGGGTCTCGAAGACCCCGTCGCCGAGCTGGAAGCCACGGTCGCTGACCGGGAGGTGCGGGCCAGCCGCCGGGACGAGGCGACCGTCGAGCCAGACGACGTCGCGAATTGCGGCGCCCGGCCCGCTCGCCGGTGGCGAGGGCGGCATCGGTTCGCTCACTCGTCGCTTTCGGTCCGAGGACCAGCCCCGGCACGGCCTCCGACGCTCGACGGCGACACCGCTGAAGCGCCGATCGGGTCGGTCTCGCCCTCGACCTCCCTCGCCCCGAGAGCCCCGAGCGGACCCGCCGCCTTCGCCACCGTCTCGGCCCATTCGGCCGCCGGGTCGCTTCGCCAGGTGATCCCGCCCCCGACGTGGAGGCTCAGCCGCCGGCCGTCGGCGACGAAGGTCCGGATGAGGATGCTCGTCACCATCGCCCCGTCGGGCCCGATCCAGCCGGCAGCGCCGGTATAGGGTCCACGCCGGACGGGCTCGAGCTCGGCGAGGATCTCCATGGCCCGGATCTTCGGGGCGCCGGTAATGCTGCCGCCCGGGAAGGCAGCGGCGAGGAGGTCGAAGACGTCCCGGCCCGGCGCGAGGCGGCCAGTCACCGTCGAGACGAGGTGCCAGACCGTCGCCGTCCGCTCGGGTCGACAGCAGCGGGGGACGCGGACACTCCCGGGGCTGCAGACGCGGCCGAGGTCGTTCCGGAGGACGTCGACGATCATGACGTTCTCGGCCCGGTCCTTCGCCGAGGTGACGAGCTCCCGGAGGAGAGCCCGGTCGGCGGCAGGGGTTCGGCCCCGAGGGCGCGTTCCCTTGATCGGGTCGCTGGCGACGGAGCCGTCGGACGTCGCCGCCAGGAACGGCTCCGGCGAGGCCGAGACGATGGCCCGGGGCCGGCCGTCGGGGCTCGGTCCGAGGTCGAGGTAGGCGGCGAAGCGGGCAGGGTCGCCGGTCCGGAGGCGCCGGTAGAGCGGCCAGGGGTCCCCGGCGAAGGGGGCATCGAGGCGGCGGGTGAGGTTGGCCTGGTAGATCTCGCCGGCGGCGATGGCCGCCCGGACGGCCTCGACCCTGGCCTCGCAGGCCGCCCGCGAGAGGCCGCTCCGGAAGCGGGTCGGGATCGTTCCGGCGGGGGGAAGCTCGGGAGCAGCGATGGCACCGACGCCGTCGACCAGACGGGTCCGGACCTCGTCGAGGCGGCGGGCGAGCCCGGCTCGGTCGC
>JBHORA010000088.1:0-13611 GCA_042408535.1 Chloroflexota bacterium
CGGTCGAGCATCCGGTTGACGAGATCGGGATCGTCGAGGAGGCAGGCGTACATCGAGAGGCGGTCCGCCCGCTCCTCGACCCGCGAGAGGGCACCCAGCTCCTCGCTCTCGACGAGGGCCTTGGCCCGGCCGAGTTCGTCATCGGTGACCGGTTCGCGGCCGATCCGCTCGAGCTCCTCGAAGAAGGCCGCCTCGAGCCGGGCGAGCGAAACGCCCGGCCGGACCGTCACCCAGCCAGCGGTGATCGAGGCACCACCGACGAAACCGAGGCTGAAGAAGGCGACGTCCTGGGCGAGGCGTTCGTTGCGGACGAGGCGTCGGTGGAGCCGGCTGCTCTTGCCGCCAGCGAGGATCTGGCCGGCCAGATCGAGGGCATCGAGGCGAGGGTCACCGAGGACCGGCGCCCGGAAGCCGACGTAGATCCGGGCCAGGGGGACCCGGTCGGGGACGACCTCCCGGCGCTCGGAGCCGAGGATCGGCTCCAGGTAGGAATCGGGTGGTGGCGGGAGGTTCGGGTTCGGCGGGATCCGGCCGAAGTACCGCTCGACCCAACCTCGGGCCTGGTCGGGCTCGATGTCGCCGACGATGGACAGGACGGCATTGTTCGGTGCGTACCAGGTCCGGAAGAAGTCGCGGACGTCCTCGAGGGTCGCCGCGTCGAGATCGGCCATCGAGCCGATGGTCGGGCGGTGGTACGGATGATCCGGTGGGAAGAGGTGAGCCTGGAGCTTCTCCGACCAGGAGCCGTAGGGGCGGTTGTCGTAGCTCCAGCGCTTCTCGTTCTTGACGACCTCGCGCTGGTTGTCGAGGGTCTCCTGGCTGAGGGCGTCGAGGAGCGTCCCCATCCGGTCGGCCTCGAGCCAGAGGGCAAGCTCGAGCTGGTGGGAAGGTAGGGTCTCGAAGTAGTTCGTCCGGTCGAGCCAGGTCGTGCCGTTCATCGTCCCGCCGGCAGCCTGGATGAGGGCGATGTGCTCGGCCTTGCCGACGTGGGCCGAGCCCTGGAACATGATGTGCTCGAAGAGGTGGGCGAAGCCCGTCCGACCGGGCGGCTCGTGTTTGCTCCCGACGCCGTACCAGAGGTTGACGGCGACGACCGGCACGAGGTGGTCCTCGGCGAGGATGAGCCGGAGGCCGTTGCTCAGCCGTTCGTCGGTGAACGAAAGCCTCGGGCTGGGCATCCGGGCGGCGACCTCCTGGCTACGGACGATCCTGCTGGCGACGGTGCGGCCGCGGCGACCCTCCTGATGGGGTGGCGCCGAGCGGGTTCGGCGGCGGCCGCGGTCGATCGTCAGCCATTGTAGGGCCTCGCCTCGCCGGTCCTCGGGCTGCGGGCGGGCTCTCCTGCGGTTGGCCTCTCGGTCCCTCCGGGAGCCTCGTCCCCGCGCCCGGGCATGCGGCCCCCGGTCCCTCGGCCGTCGGCCCGCGTCGGCCACCCCCTTTGTCTCGGAGGAGGACGCTCGCTCAGGCGACGCCACCGAGGCCGGGCGCCTTGCCCGGCAACCCGGAATGCTCAGCCCGTCGGGAGCGGCACGAGGGCGAAGAGGAGACTCGGGAGCAGGGCGAGGAGGAACGCCTCGCCGACGAGACGGAGCGCCGCCACTCGGTCCCGCCGACGCGCTTCGGGATCCACGACGGCCTCGGCTTCGCCGAGCGGTCCAAAGTTCCGGAGGCCGAGAAAGCCGTAGGCGGCACAGAACCGACGGCGCGCCTGGAGGAAGCCGACGATGGCCCCGCCGAGGGGGAGGAGGATCCCGAAACGGAGGACGGGCCCAGTGCCCGCGACAAGAGTCACGGCTCCCCAGGCCACGGCGAGCCCGAGACCGAGCCAGCCAGCTCGCCTGCGGCGGGCGATCTCGGCCGGGCCAATGTTGCAGGCGCCGGGTCGGTACGGCCCGCTCGGAGACGGCGGCTGCGAGCCATCGGCGATCGGCGACTTCGACATCGGTTCCACTCTAGCGCCCGGTCCCGAATCGGCACGAGCACGGCAGCAGCCTGCGCTTTCACAGCCTGGACGCGACCGCCGTGCGCGGGCTACCCTGGCGACGTGCCGCGAACGACGTTGCGCCGGTCTCTTGTCGAAGCGGCGGCCGGTGCGCCGACGCCGGGCGCTCCTCAGCCCGACGGACTCTGCTCCCATTCCCCTCCGGGAAGAGGCGAACGAGCGAACCCGTCGAGCGCCCGCGACCCCGGGCGGTTGCTCGTGACCGACGGACCGATCGATCGAACCGCCCAGGAGGTAGCCATGCGGATCACCCTCACCGATGCAGCCATTGCCCATGTGAACAAGCGTCGCCGCGGCCAGCCAGCGGCGAGCCCGACGACGATCCGGATCGTCCATCGGGGCGGCCGTTTCCGCTGCCGCTTCCAGGCTCGACCGGACCGCACCGACACGGTCGTCGAGGAAAAGGGTGTCGTCGTCGCGGTCGCGGCCGACGTGGTGCCCGAGCTCGACGGGACCACCCTCGACGTCATCGAGACCTCGGCGGGAGCCCGTCTCGCCCTCCGGAAGCCGCGCGCCGCGACGGGGTAGCCGAGGGTCGGGCCGGCACGGGCGGTGCCGCTACGATGGGACGGCCGCCCCGACGCCAGCCCGCCCTGAGCCGGCGCCAGCCCGGCCTGAGCCGACGCCAGCCCGCCCTGACCCGACGCCAGCCCCTTTCGCCACCACCCAGTCGCCGAGGGCGCGGACCTCGGCCAGTCGCCCGACGACGGCCGGGTCGAGGGCCTCGGCGGCGGCGATCGCCGTCTCGATCGCCGTCAGGCAGAGGATCCCCTCCCCGATCGCCGCGTGGCGGATCTCCGCCGCGTCGCGGACCGGACCCGAGCGCGGAGTCGGCGTGTTCACGACGAGGCGGACCCGACCCGATCGGATGACATCGAGGATCGGCTCGCCGGGCGATCCGGCGGGTGCTCCGAGCTTCGCCACAAGCCGCGCCCCCAACCCCGCCCGAGCGAGCGCCTCCCGGGTCCCCGGCGTGGCGGCGAGGCGGTAGCCGGCCCGGACGAGGGCGACAGCAAGTCGGGGGAGGGCAGCCTTGTCGCGGTCGGCGATCGAGAGGAGGGCGTAGGGGGGCTCGCCCGGCTCCGGCCGCGGCGGGACGAGGGACGCCCCAGCGAGCGCCTTCGCCATGGCGACCCGCGGGTCGGCGTGGATGCCGATGACCTCGCCTGTCGACTGCATGAATGGCCCGAGGGAGGGATCGACGCCCCGGAGCTTTGCCGTCGAGAAGGCCGGTGCCTTTACGGCGACGAGCCCCGGGGGTGGCAGGAGACCACCCGACCAGCCAAGTTCCGCCAGCCGCGCCCCGAGGGCGATCCGGACGGCGAGCTCGACCATCGGGACACCGGTCACCTTGCTCATGAAGGGGACCGTCCGCGAGGCCCTCGGGTTCACCTCGATGCAGTAGACGCCGTCCTCACGAACGATGAACTGGGCATTCACGAGCCCCCGGACCCCGAGGGCGCGGGCGATCCGCTCCATGGCGGCCACGATGAGGGCCTGGTCGGCCTCGCTCACCGTCTGCGGCGGGAAGGTGGCGATCGAGTCGCCGCTGTGGACGCCGGCCCGCTCGACGTGCTCGAGGAGCCCCGGGATGAGGACGTCGGTCCCGTCCGAGACGGCATCGACGTCCACCTCGATCCCCTCGAGGAAGCGGTCGATCCGGACCGGCCGGTCGGGGTCGACGATCGTCGCCACAGCGAGCTGGCGGACGAGGTCCTCGGGCGAATAGGCGAAGTCGATGGCGAGGCCCCCGATGACGAAGGACGGCCGGACGATGACCGGGTAGCCGATCCGCTCGGCGATGGCGAGGGCCTCCTCAATGCTCGTCGCCATCCCGCCCTCAGGCTGCGGCACCCCGAGCCGATCGAGGAGGGCCGCGAACCGGGTCCGATCCTCGGACTGGTCGATGGCCTCGAGGTCGGCGCCGAGGAGCGGAACCCCGTCGGCGGCGAGGGGGCCGGCGAGGTTGAGCGGCGTCTGGCCACCGAAGGCGACGACGGCCGGAAGGGGTTCGGCCCCCGACGGCGTCTCGGCGTCGATGACGGAGCGGACGCTCTCGAGGTCGAGGGATTCGAAGTAGAGGCGCGAGGAGGCGTCGAAGTCCGTCGAGACCGTTTCGGGGTTCGAGTTGATCATGACCGCCGACCAGCCGAGGCGACGGAGGACGTCGGCGGCGTGGACGGCGCAGTAATCGAACTCGATCCCCTGCCCGATCCGGACCGGCCCCGAACCGATGACGAGGGCCGCCGGCCGCGGGACGGGCGGAGCCTCGGGCGGCGAGCCGGCGGCGGCGTAGGTCGAGTAGAAGTAGGGCGTTTCGGCGTCGAACTCGGCGGCGCAGGTGTCGACCATCGCGTAGCCCGGCCGGAGCCCGACGGCGAGGCGCGTCGCTCGGATCTCGGCCGCCGTCACGCCCGCCAGCTCGGCGATCTCCCGATCGCCGAAGCCGGCCCGCTTTGCCGTCGCCAGGAGGCGCATCGCCTCGTCGTCGGCCGGGTCGACGAGGCGCCGACCCGCCGCTCGGAGGTCGGGCTCGAGGCCGACATTCCGGGCCAACTCCGCGAGGAACCAGGGGTTGATCCCTGTCGCGGCCTCGATCCGCTCTGTCGGCACGCCCCGCCGGAGGAGGGCGAGGATCCGCCAGAGGCGACTGTCCGACGGGGCCAAAAAGCGGCGGAGGACGACGGGCGCGGCCGTTCGCTCGGCGAGGCGGGTCGATTCGCAGACCTCACCCCGCTCCCCGATCCAGCGAACCGGCTCCGCCGCCGCGTCCGGGTCCTCCGGATCGCGCCCACCGCCGTAGACGGCGGCCAGGTAGTCGAGGGTCGCCCGCCAGGTCGGATCCTCGGCGAGGGGGCCCGCCCCCGCCTGGTCGATCCCGCGGAGGGCCTTGTAGAGGGCAGCCCCGAAGGTTCGGTCGATGGCCATGACCTCGCCCGTCGCCTTCATCTGGGAGCCAAGGCTCCGGTCGGCCGTCGGGAACTTGTCGAAGGGGAAACGGGGCAGCTTGACGACGACGTAGTCGAGGGCCGGCTCGAAGGCGGCGACGGTCGTCTTCGTCACCGCGTTTGGGATCTCAGCCAGCCGCCGGCCGATGGCGATCTGGGCGGCGACCCGGGCGATCGGGTAGCCGGTCGCCTTCGAGGCGAGGGCCGACGAGCGACTGACCCGCGGGTTGACCTCGATGACGGCGTAGTCGCGATAGTCGGGCGAGAGGGCGAACTGGACGTTGCAGCCGCCTTCCACGCCGAGGGCCCGGATGATCGCCAGGGCAGCGCTCCGGAGCCGCTGATGGACCGGGTCGGGGAGGGTCTGGACAGGGGCCACGACGATCGAGTCGCCGGTGTGGACACCGAGGGGATCGACGTTCTCCATCGAGCAGACGGCGATGCAGGTGTCGTCGGCGTCGCGCATGACCTCGTACTCGATCTCCTGCCAGCCGACGAGGCAGCGCTCGACGATGACCTGCCGGATCGGGCTCGCCCGCAGACCGGCCCGGACCCGCTCCCAGTAGCCCTCCTCGGTTTCGACGATCCCGCCGCCGGTGCCACCGAGGGTGAAGGCGGGCCGGATGATCGCCGGGAGCCCGATCCGTTCGAGGGCCCGACGCGCCGCCGCCATTCGGTCCGCCTCGGTCGCACCCTCGACGATCTCGCTCGGGGGATACGGCTGCCCGATCCGGTCGAGGAGGTCGCGGAAGCGCTCGCGATCCTCGGCCATCTCGATCGCCTCGAGGGGGGTTCCGAGGAGGCGGACGCCGTAGCGCGCGAGGATGCCCGCCTTCGAGAGGGCGACGGCGAGGTTGAGAGCGGTCTGGCCGCCGAGCCCGGCCAGGAGGCCGTCGGGTCGCTCGCGGGCGATGACGGCCTCGATCGCCTCGACGGTGAGGGGTTCCAGGTAGACGGCGTCGGCGACCTGGGGGTCGGTCATGATCGTCGCCGGATTCGAGTTGACGAGGATCGTCCGGACTCCCTCCGCCCGGAGGGCCCGGCAGGCCTGGGTGCCGGCATAGTCGAACTCGGCCGCCTGGCCGATGACGACGGGTCCCGAGCCGATGATGAGAACCGATCGGGGTCGGGGATCTCGAGACGGCTCGTCCGCGGGGCGGTGGCCCACCGCCGGTGCCACCAGGTGCGGCAGGGGCGGTGACGGATCGACGGCCGTCGCCGGGCCCGGCGTTCCCTCCGGCGCCGGCGCCGCCTCCCGAGCCGTCACCGCTCGAGGACCACGGGTTCCGGCCGCGGCAGGGGCGCTCCCCCACCCGCCCGGCAGGCAGCGACGAAGCGGTCGAAGATGGCGAGGGCGTCGAGCGGACCCGGAGCGCCTTCGGGGTGGTACTGGACGGTCTCGATCGGCAGCTCGCGGTGGCGGAGCCCCTCCACCGACCCGTCGTTCAGGTTCACCTGGCTGACGACGAAGCCGCTCGCCGGGGGGAGGGTCTCGGCGACAACGGCCACCTCGTGGTTCTGGGCGGTGACGACGACGGCACCCGAGTCGAGGTCGCAGACGGGATGGTTCGCCCCGTGGTGCCCGAAGCGAAGGCGGCGCGTCTCGGCTCCGGCCGCCCGGGCCACGATCTGGTGGCCGAGGCAGATGCCGAGGAGGGGGCGGCCCTCGGCGATGACCGCCCGGGCGAGCTCGACCTGGTCGCCGAGGCGGGCCGGGTCGCCGGGCCCCGGCGAGAGGACGACCCCGGCGACGTCGGCGGCGAGGAGCTCGTCGGGACGGGCCGTGTGGGGCAGGATCCGGACCCGGGCTCCCCGCCGGCGGAGGGAGCGGACGATGTTCGCCTTCAGGCCAAGGTCGACGACGGCGACGAGGGGGCCGCCCTCCTCGGGGGTCCCGATTTCGGTGCGCTCAGCCGGTGAGACCTGGCCGACGAAGTCGACCTCCTCCCAGCGAGGGACGGCCCGGGCAGCGGCGACGGCCGCCTCGGGATCGAGAACCCCGGGCGCGGTGATGAGGCCGCGGAGCGAGCCCTTGGCCCGGAGGTGGCGGGCGAGGGCTCGGGTATCGATCCCAGCGATGGCGGGAATGGCGGCCTCCCGGAGGAGGGTCGCCAGCTGGCGGGCATCGTCGAGGACGGCCGCCGTGGCGTGACCGACGACGAGGCCGCGGAGCCATGGCCGAACCGACTGGTCGTCGTCGGGGAGGCGGCCGTAGTTGCCGATGAGGGGGTAGGTCATGACGACGACCTGGCCGGCGTACGACGGGTCGGTGCAGACCTCCTGGTAGCCCGTCTGGGCGGTGTTCACGACGAGGTCGCCGCCGGCCGTCGTGGGGGCGCCAAAGGCGACGCCGAGCATGACGAGCCCGTCTTCGAGGGCGAGGAGTGCCGGCCCGTGATCGCCGATCCGGGGATCGACGATGGCGCTGGCCCGCGGCAGGGGCGGCAGGGTCACCGGCGCGGAGGGACTGGCGGAACGGACGACGGGGACGTCGGGAGGGCGGGCGGCGGCTCGGGCGCCCGAACGATCGAGATCGGCACGCGACAACCTCCTTTCCGGCCTCACGGGACCGGTCTCGCCGGCCTCACAGGACCGGCCACCAAGGATGCGCCGTCAAGGGTACCACGGGCCCACTGGCGAGCGGGGTCTTCAACGGTCGGCGGGCAGGGCAGTGACCGCCGACCGGCAACCGAGCCGTCCGTGCGCTCGCTCGTCGCCAAGCGGGGGGCGCTGCCCGGTACGACCGTCAACTCGCACAATACGTCACTTGGAGGATGCGCTCCTTCCGATCGCCCCGTACCCTGCGGTTCCTGATGGGTTTCCGTGCCCTTTTCCGTGGACCGCGGTTCGAGACGAGGCGGACAGCATGAGCTCCGGGCAGGCTGATCGGCTTCTCCGGCGTCTGGCGGTCGTTCGTGCCCGCCTCGGGGCCGCGGCCCCCTACAGCCCCGACTGGGACGCCGCCATGGCCGAGCTCGAGGAACTCGAAGCGCAGCTCGGCGAGACGGACGCCGAAGACACCCCGACCCGCCTGGGGGGCCAGGGCGCGACGGCGGCCTGATCGCGGCCGAGCCGCAGCCCTCGGCGAGGGCTGGCGGCGAACCGCTAGGGCTCCGCGGCAGCCCGAATCTCGGCGATGCAGACGCCGTCGCGGGCGAACGGGAGGAGCTCCACGCTCTCGACCTCGGACGGCGCGACGCCGGCCACGATGCCTCGAATGAGGCCGCGATGGAAGGGGCAGACGACATCGCCGCGCTCGTCCCCCCGGAGAACCGCAAAGGGGCAGGAGGCGAGCCGGAGGACATAGGTAGCGCCCCGGCGCTCGAGCGTCGGCTGGAAGGAGAGGAGCCGGAGGGCGCGAACCACCTGGTCCACCGCCTGCTCGACCGAGGGGTGACGGAGCCGGTCGGCGAGCCGGACCCCGACCGCGCGCCCTTCCGCCTCGGCGAGCTCCGCCGCGGCCGGGCCGGCCGCCCGCCGGAGAGCCCGGACGAGACCGTCGACGAGGAAGCGGAGCTCCGGGTTCGCCTCTGCGACACCGTCCCGGATCCGGAACCGGAGCGGAGGTCTACCGCGGCCAGCCGCAAGGCCAGCCTCGACACTGATGAGCCCCTCCGCCTCGAGTCGCCGCAGGTGGGCGCGGACGGTGTTCCGGTGGACGCCCGAAAGCCGTGCCAGCTCGGCGATGGAGCGGGGTCGCTCCGCGAGGGCCTCGACGATCGAGAGCCGAGTCGGATCGCTGAGGAGACGGTGGCGTTCGGAACGGCGAAGGAGCTCGCTTGGCAGTCGCCGGTTGCGGACCGAGGGTTTCACACGCCGATTGTAGGCTGAAGTCGGCCTTGTACCCCTCGACCACGCGCAACGATGGCGCCAGCGACGGACCTACCAATCTGGCGTCGACGAACGCCTCTGGCTGGCCAACGCCTCTGGCTTGCAGGCGTCCGCGATGCCCGCTTCTCAACCGCCGAAGAGGATCCCGTCCAGGGCGATGGCGGCGAAGAGCGCGGCGAGGTAGCCGATGGAGGCGTGGTAGAGCTGCATCGCCCGGCCGCCGCCCCCGTCGCGCCGGAGGGTCCGGACCCGCTGAACGAGGGTGACGCCGAGGAGAATCGCGACGAGAACGTAGAGCGGTCCCATCCCAGCGACGGGCCAGAGGGCGAGGCTGAGGGCGACGAGACCGAGGCTGTACCGAAAGATCTGCCGGTACGTCTCGGCCTCGCCGCTCACGACCGGGAGCATCGGCAGGCCGGCGCTGGCGTAATCGCGGACGAGGCCGAGGGAGAGAGCCCAAAAGTGCACCGGCGTCCACCAGACGACGATGAAGAAGAGGAGGAGGGCCGTCGCTGAGACCGAGCCGGTCACCGCCATCCACCCGACGACCGGCGGTAGGGCTCCTGCCGCCCCTCCGATGACGATGTTCAATGGGGTGCGCCGCTTCAGGAAGGCCGTGTAGACGACGACGTAGAAGAGACCGGCAGCGGCCGTGAGGGCCGCCGCCCCGGGGTTCACGAGGAGAACGAGCTCAACGAAGCTCGCCAGGCCGAGCCCGATCCCGAATGCCGCTGCCCGTCCCGGGCTGATCCGACCGCTCGGTATCGGCCGTCGCCGAGTCCGCTGCATGACGGCGTCGATGTCCCGATCGAGGACGCAGTTCAGCGTGTTGGCCGCGCCCGCTCCGAGCGCCCCGCCGAGGAGGGTGGCGCAGACGAGCCCGACCCACGCCGGATCGAGAGGCGATCCTGCTCGCCGGGCGGCGAGGACCATGGCTGGGACCGTCGTCACGAGCAGGAGCTCGACGATTCGAGGCTTCGTGAGGGCCAGGTACGTCCGGGCCGACGCTGCGACCCTCGTCCAGGCCGGAGTGGGCGCCAGCCAATGGCGCCAGGAGCGCCCGAACCCGGTCGAAGTCCCGCCAGACGGAGAGGCTGCGAGCCCAGGAATGGCCTCGGCTGGCAGGGCTCCAATCGCGGGTTCGCAGGGGGAGGCTGCTACCTCGATCTCCCGCGTCCCTGCGAGGCGGCGCTCGAGTCCGGTTCGAGAGCGGCCACCGAGGAGCGCGCCGAAAACGCCCACGGCAGCCTATGCCGCCGGGCTCGGGGTGGGCGCTGCCGATGCCTGTTGGACCGGCGCCGGCCGCAGGAGCGAGCGAACGATGTCGACGCCGACCGCCAAACCGCCGATCCCGACGAGGATCGCTCCGACGAGACCGATGCCGGCGATCCAAGCCGTGCCGGGCAGCTGGATGGCGTAGCGGCGTGGCTCGCTCACGACGCCGGCCAGGAAGAACATCCCGACGACGATGTAGCCGCCGACGGTGACGAAGACGGCGGCCCAGCGTCCGAGTCGATCGGAGAGTTGGCGACCATCCGTCAGGATCGGGAAGAGGTGGTAGATCGCTCCCAGGAAGAAGAACATCACCCCCGTTGCCATGATGCCGTGGAAGTGGCCCGGAACCCAGAGGGTGTTGTGCATGTACTGGTTGATCCCGATCGTGCTGTCCATGATCGCCCCGGTGCCCCCGACCGCCCAGCCCATCATCCCGAGGTACATGAAGAGCGGGGCCGGGCGCCACCGGATCCCGGAGCGCCGGACGAGGAGGACGCCCCCGAGCAACGTCGCGACGAGAGCCGGGAAGGCGCTCACGTAGCTGAAAATCTGGCCGATGATCTGAACCGCGTCGGGCTGGGCGAAGTCCTGGTAGAGGTGGTGGTAGTAGGCGAACCAGAGGGCGATCGTCGTCGCCAGCCAGCCGATGACCGCGTAGCGGGCGACCGGCCAAGGTCGTCCCGCATAAGCGGGCAGGATCGCGTAGAGAACCCCCGCACCCATGTAGAGCCCGATGTTGACGAGCATGTGGCCAGCGAAGAAGGTCAGGTTCTTCGCGACGAGGGCACCGAAATCGAAGCTCGGGACGGCGACTCGGGCGAGCTCCAGGACGACGAGGATGGCGCCGAGGAGGGCAGCGGGAATCCAGGTCAGGGCCGTCGTCGTCATAGCGATCGTCGTCAGGTCCGTCCGCGGGCGCCCGTCGTCGGCAGGATGCGGATGCCGGAGGTACTCGAGGCCGTACATCCTGGCCAGGGAACCGTAGTGTCGCCAGCCTCGCCACAGGAACTCCAGATCGACGACGAGGACGACGAGAACGACGATCGTGACCGCCAGGAGGAAGAGGACGAAGGCCCACGGCTCCCAGGCCCCGGCGCTCATGTACGGGAGGGGGTAGAGAAACGTCCACCCGGTGCCGAGCCTGCCCACGAGGGTGGCCGCCACAACGAGGACGACCGCCACGAGGGTCGCGACGTAGCACGCTCCCCAGACCGTCGTGCTCATCGGCAGGCGCTGGGCGAAGAGGTACCACATCCCGGCCAGCATGGTGAGGACGACGAGGGCCACCATGCCGATGCCGTGGAAGGTGAGGATCGGGTAGAACCAGTCCTGGGCGAGGCCACCGAGGAGCCCGGACTGGATGGCGCGCATCAGGAGGCCCGCCAGCCCGAGGACGAGGAGAAGGACGAAAGCGGTGGCGACCCAGAGGAGGGTTAGCCGCCGGACCGCCCGCTCGCGCTGAGCAGCCTGCATCACTTCGCTCATCGCATCATCCCTCCCTTCGGCAGCCGTGCCACCCACAACCGTCCGGTCCGGGCCATTGGCGCCCGCCGGGACCGAGTCGAGCCCCCTCGGACATCACGCACCACCGCAGCCGCCGCCCCCGCAGGAAGCGGTCCCACAGCCGAGCCCCGCGCCGCCGCAACCACCGGCACTCGCGGTCCCCCCACCGACGGTGAAGGCACCGGCCATGCCGTAGTGGAAGGGACCGCAAAGCTCCGTACAGTGGATGAAGTACTGGCCGGGACGGTCGAACTTGATGACGAGGACGTTCGTCACGCCCGGCATCGCCTGCACCTGTCCGACGATCCGCCCCTCCGGATCGTAGATGGCGAAGCCGTGATTAACGTCGGCCGAGGTCACCCGAAAGGCCACCGTCTGACCGACCGGCAGATCGGCTGCCGACAGCTGGAAGTCGAATTGCCGGGCCGTCACGTCGATCGTCGTCGTCGGGCTCCCGTAGGCCGCCTCGCGCGGCGACTGGTACGGCAGCCAGAACATCGAGACGACGAAGGCGACGACGGCGAAGGCGAGGAGAAACAGAAACCATGCCCGTCTGAGCCGGTAGCCGCGGGCGGTAACGACCTCGGCGGGGGCCGTCCGTGCGTCGAAGGCGACCGTCAGGAAGACCGCCACCAGCGCACCTGCCATGAGGACGAAGGCGAGGCCAACTGCGACCTGGACTGGCATCTCACTCCTCCCGCCCGAGTCCGGGTCATCGCCCCGGCCTGGGACGCTGCTGCCGACGGCTGAGGCGCATATTATACCGAGGACATCGTCAGAAACAACAGGAAACCGTCAGGAGGGGCTTTCCCCGGACGCGGGTTCGATGTGGAGCCGGTCGACGCGAGGGAACCGTCTCCCCGACTCTCGATGACAGGCGTTCGCGGACGTGCTCTGCTGCTGCTCGCCATCGGCTTCGTCGATCGCTGCCATCGGCGCTGTCGATCTTGAGATATGATGACGCGCATAGGTAGAAACGTGGAGGCACCGAACGACCCCGGAGCACCCGCCGGAAGGAGCGTGGAGGAGCGCATGCACCGATCCTCGCCTCAGCTGCTCGCCCTCGCCAGGTGGTGGATCTCCCGCCCAGCCGCCGCGCCGGGGGATCCCCCACCGACGGCCCAGCGTCCTCCGCCTCCTGCCTTGCCCGATGAGGGTGTTCGACTCCGCCGCCTAGGGGGGCGGTGGTCGCTCGCCCTAGCGGCCGGCCTCCTCGTAGCCCTCAGTGTGGCCGGGTGCACCCGTTCGAGCGCCACGGTCGAGGGTCGCGACATCGCTTCCCTCTACCAGGTCATGCTTGTCGTCATCGGCGCGATCTTCATCCTCGTCGAGGGCACGATCGTCTGGTCGCTCCTCCGCTACCGGCGCCGTCCCGGCGACACGAGCTTGCCGCCACAGATCCACGGCCATCGCGGCCTCGAGATCCTCTGGACGGTCGTCCCGATCCTCATCGTCCTCGGCGTCTACGGTCTCTCCCTCCAGACCCTCGGCAAGGTCGAGGCAAAGGCGCCTGATCCCCTCCTCGTCGACGTCCACGGCTATCAGTGGTACTGGGATTTCGACCTCCCGGGCGAGGGCGTTCACGTGAGCGGCATCGGGACCGAGCCAGAGCTCGTTCTTCCGGTCGGTGAGCCGATCCGCTTCCGGCTCCAGACCGACAACGTCATCCACTCCTTCTTCGTCCCGGCCTTCCTCTTCAAGCGAGACCTCATCCCGGGCGCCGTCAATGAGTTCGATCTCACCATCGACGACCCGGGCACGTACGCCGGCCAGTGCGCGGAGTTCTGCGGCGCGGGCCATGCCGACATGCGCTTCCGGATCCGGGCTGTGTCCTTGTCGGAGTTCCAGGCCTGGGTCGAAGCCCAGCGGTCCGGTGCTAGCCCGAGCCCGAGCCCATCGGTCGGCGCCTCACCGAGCACGGGTCCCGGCGCAGGGCCGACGATCCCCCTCGTGGCCCACAACATCGCCTTCGGGACGACGAGCCTGACCGCACCGTCGAACACCCCCTTCACGATCGCCTTCGACAACCAGGACGCCTCCGTCCCCCACAAC
>JBHORA010000212.1:0-1336 GCA_042408535.1 Chloroflexota bacterium
CAGCGTCGCAGAGGCCGAGGCGTAGATGAGGTCATTTCCGCACTCGAACGAGTGCGGCCCCATTGAAGCTCTTCGGCCGATCGCCAGGTCGGTCGCTGATCTCATATTTCCGCACTCGAACGAGTGCGGCCCCATTGAAGCTTGTCAATAGGGAACCAAACGGTCTAATTGGACCAAATTTCCGCACTCGAACGAGTGCGGCCCCATTGAAGCGAGCGCTACGGCCGTGATCAAGCCCGTCACCCCGGCAGATTTCCGCACTCGAACGAGTGCGGCCCCATTGAAGCCCTCCGACCCCGCCGCCGCTCGCCGTCCCCGTGCCGATTTCCGCACTCGAACGAGTGCGGCCCCATTGAAGCGCTTGGACTTTGATCAACGCTGCCCGCAAGCTGGCCATTTCCGCACTCGAACGAGTGCGGCCCCATTGAAGCCAATGGCTCGTGCTCCCGTCGGGAGCACCGGTCGAGATTTCCGCACTCGAACGAGTGCGGCCCCATTGAAGCGCCGTCACCAGGGGGCAAGAGACCACGGCTCCTCTTATTTCCGCACTCGAACGAGTGCGGCCCCATTGAAGCATCCAGATAAAAGCGCTGCCAAACGTGCTTTCGGTAATTTCCGCACTCGAACGAGTGCGGCCCCATTGAAGCGTACACCAGCTTCTCGATCTGTTCAGCTACTTCGGACATTTCCGCACTCGAACGAGTGCGGCCCCATTGAAGCTCGACGACCTTGGGCTCCCCGACCGCGTAGCGGAAGAGATTTCCGCACTCGAACGAGTGCGGCCCCATTGAAGCGTCCACGAGACGGTGAGGCTCGTGTTGCTGGCGGCGGATTTCCGCACTCGAACGAGTGCGGCCCCATGGAAGCTGCCGGCGCCGGACCTCGAGGCGCTGCACGAGCGCAAATTTCCGCACTCGAACGAGTGCGGCCCCATTGAAGCGGCGGGGTGTAGATCGTCCGCAGCTCCGCCAGCGCCATTTCCGCACTCGAACGAGTGCGGCCCCATTGAAGCGGTGCATGCCGGCGTCAAGCCCGGCAAAAAGGGGGCTTATTTCCGCACTCGAACGAGTGCGGCCCCATTGAAGCCTGGCCTTCCCTCACCGCGCGCGGCCCGGTCCTCCGGTATTTCCGCACTCGAACGAGTGCGGCCCCATTGAAGCATCGGCGACATCGCCGCGTACGACACCGTGAGCAAATTTCCGCACTCGAACGAGTGCGGCCCCATTGAAGCGTCCATTCCATTGGGACGATTTTTCTGTAGATCAGGTAGGTTAATTTCCGCACTCGAACGAGTGCGGCCCCATTGAAGCCAGTCGCTTGTAATAGCCTTCGGTCG
>JBHORA010000214.1:0-1516 GCA_042408535.1 Chloroflexota bacterium
ACCGCGGCCGCCCCCGCTCCGTCGACGGCCCCGATGGTCGCTCCCGCCGGCCCGACGGCGACCGCCACGGCCGAGGCGCCAGCGCCCGGTCCGGGCCGGGCCGACGCTCGGATGACCCCGGCCGTCCGCCGCCTCCTGCGCGAGCACGGCATCGACCCGACCGAGATCGTCGGCACGGGTCTCGGCGGCCGGATCACTCGGGAGGACGTCCTCGCCTACGTCGAGGCACGCCGCACCGGGGCCGTCGCGGGAGCGCCCGCTGCGGCGGCTGCTCCGGCCCCGGCGGCGCCCGCTTCGGCTCCCGCTCAGGCGCCAAGTCCGGCCGCTCCCGCTCCGGCGCCTGCTTCGGCACCGCCGCCTGCTCCCGCTCCGGCGCCTGCTTCGGCACCGCCGCCTCCTCCTGGTCGGGGCATCGCAACCCCTCGGATCACCTTCCCCGAGGGCGCCGACGAGGTCCTCGTTCCGCTCAGCCAGATGCGGAAGGGGATCGCCGCCCAGATGACCCGGGCCCTCGCCGTCCCCCACGCCTACGTGGCCATCGAGGTCGACGCGACGAACCTCGTCCGCCTTCGGGAGCGGGTCAAGGCCGAGTACCAGAGCCGCGAAGGGATCTCGCTCTCGTACGTCCCCTTCGTCGTCAAAGCCGCCGTCGAGGCGCTCCGCCGCCATCCGACCTTCAACGCCCCCTGGACCGAGGCCGGCCTCGTCGCCAAGCGAGCGATCAACATCGGCGTCGCCGTCGCCGTCGAAGACGGCCTCATCGTCCCGGTCATCCGCGACGTCGACCGGCTCTCGATCCACGGCATCAACGCCGCCATCGCCGACGTCGCCGCTCGGGCCCGAGCCGGCAAGCTCCGGGTCTCCGACTTCGGCGGTGGAACCTTTACCGTCGACAACACCGGCTGGTTCGGCTCGAACCTGACGATGCCGATCATCAACGTTCCCGAGGTCGCGATCTTGACCATGGAGCAGATCAAGAAGCGCCCGGTCGTCGTCGAGGCGCCCGAGGGCGATCTCATCGCCATCCGGCCGGTCATGAACATGGTCCTCGGCATCGACCATCGGGCCACCGACGGCGCCCAGGCCGGCGCCTTCCTCGCCGACGTCAAGGCCTGGCTCGAGGCGGTCGGCCCCGAGACCCCGATCTGGTAGCAGGCCGATGGTCTTCGACGGGCCTGCTTCGGAGCGCCGTCAGCTCCCGGTCGTCGACCGGGACGGCCGCTCCCTCAGCGTCGTCAGCGGACCGGTCGCCCATCACCCGCCGCGACCGGAGGCGATCTCCATCGCCCTCGGCGGGACGACGGCGCGCCCGACCCGTCGGCACCCCGACTGGATCCGAGCCCGCCTGCCGGGCGGCGACGGCTACCACGACCTCAAGCGCCTCCTCCGGGGCCTGAACCTCAACACCGTCTGCGAGGAGGCCCGCTGCCCGAACATCGGGGAGTGCTGGAACGACCGGACTGCGACGGTCATGATCCTCGGCGACACGTGCACCCGGGCCTGCGGCTTCTGCGCC
>JBHORA010000215.1:0-3250 GCA_042408535.1 Chloroflexota bacterium
TCGCCGGGCACTCCTCCACCAGCTCCGGCGGGACGGCGCGTCCACCCCGGATCAGCACGCCGCCCGGATCGGGGCCAGTCGGACCGGGGTCCTCCAGCAGCTCCGGGCCCTCGAGGCCGCCCACCTCGTCACGAAGGAGACGATCCGCCACGGGGTCGGGCGGCCGCGCCACGTCTACGACGTCGCACCCGAGGCGCAGGACCTCTTCCCGACCAACTACGACGGGCTCGCCGCCGGCCTCCTTGCCGCCCTCGAGGCGGTCGGAGGCTCGGATCTCGTCGAGGAGGTCTTCGCCGCGCGGCGCCGTCAGCTCGAGGCGACGCTTCGCCGACGGGTCGACGAACGGGTCGGGTCGGCCGCGCCCCTCGTCGCCCGGGTCCGCGAGCTCGCCGTCATCCAGGACGAGCAGGGCTACCTCGCCGAGGCGGTCGTCGGGCCCGACGGGGTCATCCGGCTCCGGGAGCACAACTGCGCCATCTACCGGGTGGCTCGGATGAACCCGGCCGCCTGCGCCGCCGAGCTCGAGCTCTTCCGGGAAGTCCTCGGCGCCGACGTGGAGCGGGAGACGCACATCGCCGCCGGCGACCGGACCTGCACGTATCGGATTACCCGCCGGACCGAGGCCTGATCGGCGGGGCCGGGCGGCGGGACCGAGGTTCGAGACGCGTTCGAGCCCGGATCTTCCGGGATACGCCCCAGGGGCGTAACACCAGCCCCGGAGCCGTCCGAATCTGCCGGGATACGCCCCAGGGGAGTGAATTGCAAGGCTCCGTTTCCGCCGCACTCGCTCCAGGCGTATCCCGGACGAAGTTGACGATCCGTCCACCGGGTCGTCGGGCTCCTCCACGCTCGCCGACGGCGTCCCCGGCGTGGAAATCCGGACCCCGTTTCACCAACTCACTCCCAGGGTGAGTAAAACGAGGAGTCCGAGCTCCCTCAGACGCCGTGCGCCTCGTCCCGCCCCCGCAGCCCCCGGGGGAGTAGACGAGGAGTCCGAGCTTCCTCCGGCCGGGCGTCAGGAACGGCAGTGCCGGGCTCGAGTCGCTGGTCGCTCTCTCCCCTTGCGGCCGGAATCCGGCTCTGGCCAGCGATCACGTCCAGAAGGACCTCGACAACACACGCACCTACGCCTCCTCGCGCTCGACGACCGGCCGCGGCGCCGGCGCCCGGCGGGGCCGGGGAACGTCGCCGACGTTGGGGACGAACGAGGCGGCCATCGCCGTCGCCGCGACCTGGTACTGCTCCTCGAGGGAGAGGATCCCCCGTCGCCCGAGCTCTCGGAGCTCGTCGCGGATGTAGGTTCGGAGCATCTCCGGCCCGTCGGTGTTGATCGTGAATCGGACGCCGTTGCGGCGGAACGTGTCGAGGATCCAGCGCAGCTCGTCCCAGCCCGAGACGACCCCGGTGTTCAGGTTCGAGCTCGGGCAGACCTCGAGGACGATCCCCCGCTCGCGGCTCATCGCCATCGCCCGCGGATCGTAGGCGGCCTTCACCCCGTGGCCGATCCGATCCGGCTCCAAGAGCTCGACGACTCGGGCCACCTCCTCGACCGGGCCGGCCTCGCCGGTGTGGACGGTGAGCCCGAGCCCGTACTGGCGAACTCGCCGGAAGAGGCGCCGGTAGTCGGCGACGCGGAAGGTCGCGCTCTCAGGCCCGGCGATGTCGATCCCGACGACGCCCCGGTCCCGCCAGGCGATCGCCTTCTCGGCGATGATCTCGTTGAGCTCGTACGGAAAGGCCCGGTCGAGGCAGAAGATGAGCCCGGGCTTGACCGGGTACTCGAGAACGGCCCGATCCATCCCCCGCAGGGCGGCGGCGATGATGTGATCGAGGTCCTGCTCGCCGCCTCGGTTCCGCTTCATCGGGTTGAAGCGGAGCTCCATGGTCGTGATGTTGTTCTTCCGGTAGGCGCCGCCGATGACCTCGTAGACCGAGCGCTCCATGGCGAGGGGGCTCGATTGGATGAGCTCGGTCCAGTGGAAGAGCTGGAGGTAGCCGTCGAAGCTCTTCGCCCGCCGGTGGTTGACGGTGATCATGTCCCGAAACTCCCAGTAGTCGCGGGTCGGGAGCTTGATCCCCTGGGCGTGGGCGATGCTCCACATGATCGCCGGCGTGACCGCCGCACCGAGGTGGCAGTGGAGCTCCGCGAGGGGGACGGTCCGCGGCAGCTGGCGGGTCATCCGCGATGAGGGGTGAGGTCGGGCGACATCCTCGTCAGGATAGCGGGTCGGGGGCAGCCAGCGCGTCGGTCGGCGTCCGGTAGGCCGAGTCCCACCTGGCAGGCCGGGTCGGCGGCCATCAGGTCCCGGTCTGGAGGAGGCGCACGACGAGGCCGATGAGGACGAGGACGGCGACGGCGAGGATGCGGCGCTGCTGTCGGGCCGGACGGCCGGCCGCGAGGCCGATGGCGAGCGGCCCGGCCGCGAGGGCAGCGAGCCCGTAGAGGACGTGGAGGGGGTCCCGCGGCGCGCCGCGGGAGACGGCGAGGGCAAGGCCGAGGAGCCCGTTCACGCCGACGAGGGCGGAGACGCCCAGGAGGAGGCCGAGGAGGATCCGGCTCGGGCCGCGTCGGCGGATGAGGTCGCCGATGGCGACGACGAGGGCGACGCCGCCGACGGCGAGGCTTACCGAGCCGAGGACGGCGTGGACCTCAGGCATCGGCTCGCCCCTCGATCCGAGGTGTCACATCACGCGGCGGGCCGTCGGCGCGAGGCGCCCGAGGGCGGGCCGCGCCGGGCCGGGCCCGGCGGTCGGCTCGACCCCAACCGAGTCCTGCCGCCCGCCCCGTCCGCTCGCTTCGAGGTACGCCTCGAGCGACCAGGCAGCGGGATCGAGGATCGGGCCGCCGCTTCCCGCCGCCCGACTGGCGACACAGAAGGCGAGCCAGTGGACCCCGTCCCGGCCCTCGAGGCGGACGGCGTAGAGGCCGGGTTGCCAGATCCGCGAGCGCGGAACGAGGAAGGAGACGCCGGCCCGCACCGTCGGCCGGCGAAGGGGAACGACGACCGAGCGGTCGCCGGCAAAGCGGCGGAGGACGCTGAGGCGCTCGATCGGCACCTCGACGGGCGCAGTGAGGCCGATGACCCTCGTTCCGACCGGGACGACGGCGGCCGGGCTGCAGTCGGGCTCGAGGCGCTCGGGAACGAGCGGCACGGTCGCCGGCCGCTGGCGCCAGACGGTCAGGGTCGAGACGATGACCCCGGGGGCGGGGCGCTCGGTCCCGAGGAGGCGTCCGCTCACGAAGCCGTAG
>JBHORA010000216.1:0-4028 GCA_042408535.1 Chloroflexota bacterium
GCCGTGTCGGCGATCTCGCGGCGGACGACGAGGCCGAGCCGGTCGAGATGCTCGCGGAGGACGAGGTCCTGGGCGCCGGCCCGGATGAGGTCGACGGCCTCCTCCTCGCCGACGGCATCGGCGATGACGACGACGGAGAGGTCGGGGTCGTGCGCGTGGACGATCCCGAGCGCCTCCCGGGTGCTGAAGCCCGGGGCCAGGTAGCAGACGAGGACGACGTCGAAGCTCGCGCCCGCGAGGGCGGCCTCGAGCTCGGCACCGGAGCCGACGGCCTCGAGGCGGGCGTCGAACCCGGCCCGCCGGAGCTCGCGCTCGACGTCCTCGCCGTCGCCGGGCCGCGGCTCGACGAGGAGGACGGCGATCGCTTCGCCGTGGGACGGCCCGCCCGTCACCGACGGCCTCGCCGGTGGCAAGCGCCCCCACGGACCCCGTTCGGCGTAGGGTTCGAGGTCAGGCGGGGATCGACTGCACAGCTGGCCGCTGCAGCAACGGCGTCGGAATGGCGGATGGCGGGCTCCTTTTCGGCCAGGCTAGCACTCCCCTCCCCCGATTGCCATCATCCGGATACCGTAGAGGCGCGATTTCGGTCGACCGCAGATCGTTCGACCGCGCAGTCTGCAGCGGGAGGAACCGATGGGCTTGCTCGACGGCAAGACGGCGCTCGTCTTCGGCGTCGCCAACGACCATTCCATCGCCTGGGGGATCGCGCGGGCCCTCCACGAGCACGGCGCGACGGTCGGCTTCAGCTCCCACCCGGATCTCGTCGAGCGCCGGGTCCGGCTCCTCGCCGCCTCCCTCGGGGCGACCTTCGTCGAGCCGTGCGACGTCGCCTCGGACGCCGACATCGAGCGGGTCGTCGAGCGATGGCGGGCCGCCTACGGGCACCTCGACGTCCTCGTTCACGCCCTCGCCTTCGCCCGCCGCGAGGACCTCGCCGGCCGCTTCGTCGACACGAGCCGGGACGGCTTCGCGACCGCCCTCGACGTCTCGACCTACTCCCTCGTCGCCCTCGCCCGCGCTGCGGCCCCGCTCTTCCATCGCGGCGGCTCGATCATCACCCTCACCTACTACGGGGCCGAGAAGGTCGTCGCGAACTACACCGTCATGGGCGTCGCCAAGGCGGCCCTCGAGGCGGCGGTCCGCTACCTCGCGGCCGACCTCGGTCCGGACGGGATCCGGGTGAACGCGATCAGCGCCGGACCGATCCGCACGCTCGCCGCCTCGGGGATCCGGGACTTTCGGCGTCTCTATGGCGCCTTCGCCGGGATCGCCCCGCTCCGCCGGAACGTGACCCTCGAGGACGTCGGGGGGACCGCGGTCTGGCTCGCCTCCGATCTCGGGGCCGCGGTCACCGGCGAGGTCGTCTACGTCGACGCCGGCTTCCACGCCATCGGGGTGCCGACCTCGATCGGCGAGTGAGGGGCTCCCCGGGCAAGCGCGGCGCCGCGGCGCACCCGGGGCGCCGGATCAGCGGTTGACGAGGGCCACCCCGAGGAGGAGGACCGATGCGGCCGGCGAGGGCGTCGCGGGCGGCGGTAGGTGGATCAGGGAGAACCCCAACCCGAACACCGTCGCCACGAGGGCGACGACCACGATCACGGCGATACCGACGACGATGGCCAGCCTGGCGCGCGGACGAGTCATCGATCCTTCACCTCCTGCGGGACGGAGCTGCGCGCACCCACCTCGTGGAGCACGCCGCACGCTGTCATCATCTCCTCGTCGTGGGTCGCCGCGATGACCGTGCACCCGGCCCGCGCCCGTTCGAGGAGCAGCTCGATGACGCGCCGCCGGTTGTCCGCGTCGAGTGAGGCCGTCGGTTCGTCGACGAAGATGACGGCCGCGTCCTTGTAGATCGCCCGGGCGATCGCCAACCGACGCTTTTCGCCGCCGCTCAGGTGTGCCGCCCGCTCGTCGCCTCGGCCCCCGAGCCCGGTGCGCCGCAGTGCCTGCTCCAAGCGCGGGCGATCCCCGACGACCCGGTTGGTGAAGAGGCCGGCGGTCATCGTGACGTTGTAGGCCACCGATTCGTCGTCCACGATTCCGTACTCCTGAAGGACGAAGGCGGCATGGTCGCGCCAGAAGCGTCGAATCCGGCCCGATCCCCAAGCGTGGGTGTCCTGCCCGTCGATCAGCACCCGGCCGAAGTCCGGACGGAGCAGGAGCCCCAGACAGTGCAAGAGCGTGGTCTTTCCGCAGCCGCTCGGCCCCACGAGGCCGGTGACCGTGCCCGGTTCGCAGACCAGGCGTTCACCCTTGAGAACTTCGTGCCCGTCGAACCGGATCCCGACGTCCGCGGCCTCGATCTTCATCGCCACCTCCATCAGTCCCGTTGCGCATCCGGCGTCGATGTGGTCGCAGCCTCCCTCGCCCCCTCACAGCCGCCGGGCCAGGACCTCGGCGAAGACCGCGCGGGCCGCGAGGACGTGAACCGTCGGCGACACGATTGCCGCAACCACCGCAACGGCCAGCACCGGCACGGTGTGCTCCGGAGGCTGGGCCGCCACGACGACGACCGCGAGGCCGAGGCCGGGCAACACGTCGAGGAGGACGCGGCGCTGGAGGACGCGCAACCAGGGCTGTCCGGCGAGGCGCCGAGCGAAGTCGTTCCGGGCCCGAAGGAGCGCCATGAGGTAGGCGCTGATCCCGGCCGCGCTCACCAGCGCCGCTCCGAGCACGACCATCGAGATGCTGCTCAACCAGGCATCGAACGAGGCGAACTGCGCAGCCAGGATCCCCGCCTCGGCGGCCCGGCGGACCTTGATGTCCCTCGTCAGACCGTGCGACTCGACGAGGGTCAGTGTTTGGTCGAGCCCGCTGAGGAGGAGCGTTCCTCCGGAAGCGAGGCTGAGGATCGTGCTGTCGTTGAACGTCGTCCAGATCCCCGGCACGACGACGAGCAGCAGGTCGTCGAGGAGGAGCAACCGGGGGCCGGGTCCGACGACCGGAACCGCTCGACCGACCGGGGTCAGGTACTCGAAGGTCCTGAGCAGCTGCTCCGCCGGCTCCTTCGGCCGCTTCCAGGCACTGAACTGGAACCCGAAGGTGTCGATGAACGTCTGCGGCAGCTGCTCGACGGGGACGCGCTCCAAGCTCCCCCGGCCGGCCTCGTCGAGGACGAGATCGAGCCAGCGACGGTTCACGACCGCGAAGCTCTTCCAGCGGCCCCCGAGGGCAGCCGATACCCACGCTGGCCCTCGAAAAGGATCGGGCTCGTCCCGGAACAGCAGCGAGAGGGCAACCCGATCCGCGGCTTCGGCCTCCCGGACGACGGCGCCGACCGACGGCATGATCCGCTCATCATCGGCCTCGCTCCGGAACGCGACGAGGTTCAAGGTCACCTGGTCCGCCAGCGCCTCCCAGCGCCGCAGCTCCGCTGCCTTCGTGACCGCCTGGTCGAGCGCCACCCACGCCGGCCCGATGGTAAGGAGGAGGAGGACGAAGGCAGCGCCCTTCAGTGCGTCGGCCGCCCGCCGAGCGCCGAGGGTTGCGGGCTGGCGACGGGCGATCAGGTCGGGCGACGGGATCGAGGCCCAGGACAGGACGAACGCCGCGACGCCGAGGACGGCGAGCATGAGGCCGCCGAGCGACGCGAAGTACTCGACGTAGAGCGGCACATAGAGCGAGCCCTTCCACGACCCGACGACGAGAACGGCGACGCCCAACGTGGCAAGGCCGGCGACGCCGACGAGGATCAGCAAGCGGGCGAGGTCGTGGGCCTGGATCCGGCTCACGGGGGTGCCCCCGAGGACGCGGAGCGCCCGATGCTGCGCCCGCGCCGCGAGCCAGTAGAGGGCGAGGGTCGCCATCATCACGCACCCGGCAACGAAAGCGAGGAGGAAGCCCCGAACGAACAGGAGGCTCTGGAGCGCGGCCCCGATGGACGGATCGGCCCGGTCCACCCGGACCCCCCGCTCCTCGAGGGCGGCGACGAAGGACGGCAGGTGCTCCGCGCCGCCGACGACGAGGTACGAGCCCGACGCGCTCAGGTGGGCGAGGGCCTCCGGGCCGACGACGCGCGCCGGCGG
>JBHORA010000219.1:0-22563 GCA_042408535.1 Chloroflexota bacterium
GGCGATGGCGCTCCGCAGGACGGAGAGCTTGCCCGCCCGCTTCTCGAGGAAGAGATCGCCCCGCTCGTCGACGAGGGCGATCCCCGCCGAGTCGTAGCCTCGATACTCGAGACGGGCGAGGCCCTCGAGGAGGACCGGTCCGGCTTCCCGGGGTCCCGTGTAGCCGACGATACCGCACATGACGCTCAGTTCACCCCTTCGACCTGGCCGACGCGAACGCCGGGCTAGTGTACCGCCCCATCGTCGGCCTCCCGCCGACCGTCCTCGGGTCCGTCGAGGCGCGCCTTCGCCAGCCCGGCAAGCTCGTCGGCGAGCTCGGCGACGAGGCGCTCGTCCTCGCCCTCGACCATGATCCGGAGGGCCGGTTCCGTCCCCGACGGTCGGACGAGGACCCGGCCCCGCGGTCCAAGCCGTGCCTCCGCCACCCGGATCGCCGACCGGAGAGGCGGGTCGCCCTCCCAGGCCTCCTTGTGGCGAACGCGGACCGTCCGTTGCTCCTGGGGCAGGAGGGGGATGGCGGCGGCGAGTTCAGCGAGGGGTCTCTCAGCGCGAGCCATGACGGCGAGGAGCTCGAGGGCGGTGACGACCCCGTCACCCGAGGTCGTGTGCTCGAGGACGATGACGTGGCCGCTCTTCTCGCCGCCGAGGACGGCACCCGAGACGAGCATCGCTTCGAGGATGTACTTGTCGCCGACGGGGGTCCGAATGACGTGGCCGCCGGCCGCCTCGACGACCGCCGCCAGGCCACCGTTCGAGAGGACGGAGACGACGAGCCCGCCCCCCGGGAGCGCCCCCCGGGCGAGCCGATCGAGGGCGAGGATGCCGAGGACCCGGTCGCCATCGACGATCCGACCCGCCGCGTCGACGGCGATGCAGCGGTCGGCGTCCCCGTCGAGGGCGATGCCGAGATCGGCGCGTCGCTCCACGACGGCCCGTGCCAACCGCTCCGGGGCGATCGCCCCCACCGCGGCGTTGATGTTCGAGCCGTCGGGCTCGTTGTGGATGACCTCGACGGCGGCGCCGGTGGCAGCGAGGATCCGCGGCGCCGTGGTCCCGCCGGCACCGTGGGCACAGTCGACGACGACGCGGAGCCCCGCGGCGGGGACCAGACGGGCGAGGGCTTCGCGGTGGGCGAGGTAGTCCTCGAGGAGCGGGCTCGCGTCGATGGCCCGGCCGAGCTCGGCGTTCGAGACGCCACCGAGCTCGTCGGCCCGCCAGATGAGCTGCTCGAGTTCGTCCTCGACGGCGTCGTCGAGCTTCAAGCCCCGCTCGTCGAGGACCTTCAGCCCGTTGTCCTCGGCCGGGTTGTGGGAGGCCGAGACCATGATCCCGGCGGCGAAGGGGCCGCTGGCTGCGAGGAAAGCGAGCGCCGGCGTCGGGACGACACCGACCCGGTGGACGTCGACGCCGAGGCTCGTTGCTCCGGCCGTGACGGCGGCGACGAACATGTCGCCCGAGCGCCGGGTGTCCTGACCGACGACGATGGCGCCCCCGGGGCCGACGAGGCGGTGGGCCGTCGCCCGACCGAGGGCGTAGGCGAGGGTCGGTTTCAGGTCGAGGTTGGCGACACCGCGGATGCCGTCGGTGCCGAAGAGGCGAGTCATGCAACCTCCAGTTTGCTGCGTCCGATCCGGCCGCTGGTCCGGCCTCCGGGGCGGGCACCGGTGGCACCGGTCGAGGGGCGGCCCCGGGAGCCGACCGAAGCCAAGCTCACGGTGAGGGGGTCGGTGGCAGGCTCGGCGAGGGGCTCGCCGGCAGGCTGACGCTCACCGTCACCGCCGCCGGGCTCACGGCAACGACGCTCAGACCGGCTGGGAGCGTGACGCGAACCTCGACCGGCTGGCTGCCGGGTCCCAGGGCGCCGACGTCGAGGGTGGCGACGACATCCCGTCCGAGGAGGCGATCGAGGTCGGCGACGGCCCCTCCGACGGTGACGGTGACCCGGTCCGTCGAGAGATCGTAGCGGCGGTCGTCGCGGGCGCCGGCGAGGACGAGCCCGACCGAGTAGGTCCGAGTCGCCGTCTGGGGCCGGATCCGGATGACGACCCGGACGCGATCGGCCGAGATCGGCGCGACCCCGTCCGGGAGGGCGAGCCCGACGGTGGCCGTGACGTCGCTCGTCGCTCCGGAGACGGAGACCGGCTCGGTGTCGACCCGGGCCAGGGGCGCCACCGCATCGGGATCGCCCTCGATGGTGACGAGGACCGGCTCGACGCTGACCGAGGCGACCTCGTAGCCGGTGGCCGGCGTTCCGGTGGCGACGGGATTCACCGGAAGCGTCTTCGTCTGGGCCTCGCTCCCGACCCGGATCCGGACCCGGATCGTCTCCGGGCGGATGTCGACCGGCCGGACGGTGTTGCCGAGGGCGTCGACAGCGACGAGGGGGACGTCGGCATCGACGTCGAGGCCCGAGGGCTGGATGACGACCGTTGCCCGAGCCGCCCGGACGAGGTCGACGACGGATGCCGGTCCCGAGACGGTCACCTGGGACACCGAAAGCTCGGGCGTCCCGACCGTCAGGCCGGCCGGGACGTCGCCGGTCTGGACCTCGACGGGCACGGACCTCGAAATGAGCGGATCGAGCTGGACGAGGATCTCCTGGGGGCTGTAGTCGACGATCGTGACCCGACTGTCAGCGACCTCGAGCCGAACCCGAGCCGTGACGAAGGGGCGCTCCGGGTCGACGATGGCGGTCGAGAGGTCGACGCTCGCCCGAAAGCTGTCGCCGGTCAATCGCGCCGCCACGCTCGGTGGAGCGATGAAACGGATCGAGGTCACCGAGGGGAGGTTGCCGACGAGGACGGCGTTCGGGGGGAGGCGAACGGGGACGATGGGGACGGAGCTCGGCCAGGTCTGGACGTTCTCGGAGAGGACGAGCCCGGCGTAGAGGATCGAGGCGAGGGCGAGGGCCGCCAGCTTCAGCGGCCAGTTCCGGACGAGGAAGCGAAGGGCACCGATCACCGCTGCTCGTCTCCGCTCGTCGCCCCGGGCGTCGAGGCTCGCGGCCCCACGCCGCCCCGGCTCGCCCGGGCCGTGAGCCGGGACACGAAGCCCGACAGGTCCCCCAGCCCTGGCGCTCGTTGGCGCCGCTCCCCCGGCCCGAGGTGGAGCCGGCCCGGCCGGCCCGGCTCAAGGAGCGCTTTCAGCGCCCGCTCGAGCTGGCGCTCGTTCAGGTTGCGGACGATCCGCGCCCGTTCGACGAGGCTCACCTGGCCGTTCTCCTCGGAGACGACGACGCTGACGGCATCGGTCTGTTCGGTGATCCCGAGGGCGGCCCGGTGGCGGGTCCCGATCCGCTCCGTCTGGACCGTCGTTTCGGCCAGGGGGAGGAGGGCCCCGGCCGCGACGATCCGGTCGCCGCGAACGATGACGGCCCCGTCGTGGAGGGCCGAGCCCCGGACGAAGATCGTCCGGAGGAGCTCGGCCGAGAGGTCGGCGTGGAGCATGACACCCGTCTCGGCGATCTCCTCGAGGCCCGTTTCGCGCTCGATGACGATGAGGGCCCCGTGACCCTCGGCCGAGATCGCCTGGGCCGCCCGGGCGATCTCGCCCGCCACGTGGTCGATGGCCCGCCGGTCGGCCGGAGCGAAGAGCCAGCCGAAGGAGCCGACCCGGCCGATCCGCTCGAGGGCTCGCCGGAGCTCGGGTTGGAAGACGACGACGAGGGCGAAGATGCCGACGAGGCCACCAGCCTGGAGGATCTGCGTCAGGAGCCGGAGCTCGAGAGCCTGGGCGGCGAAGTAGACGAGGACGAGGACGCTCACCCCGATGACGAGCCGGACCGCCCGCGTTCCCCGGATGAGCAGGAAGAGCCAGTAGAAGAGGAGCGCCGTGATGGCGATGTCCAGCAGCGCGGTCGGGCGAACGTCGTCGAGCAGCGACGCAAAGGGCTGCGGCATCGTCCCCTGAGTGTACCCGCCCCGATCGGGGAGGGCGGAGTCGGACGAGTGGCTCAGCTCGCCCATTCCCGCCCGGCCGCTCGATCAGGGCTCGGCTCGCCCCGGTTCCACCGCCGACCGCTCGTCCGCTCGGCGTGTCAGGCGGGTTCGACCGCCGGCGACGGCTCGCCCGACAGTTCCTTCGCCAGGAGGAGGACCCGGGCTCGTCGCAGAGGATCGTTCCCGAGGGCCGTGAGGCGATCGAGGAGGGCGACCTTCTCGAGGGCGAGAGGGCGCCAGCCGAGCTCGAGGTACAGGTGGACGAGAGCCTCCTGGGCCTCGAGGGCGTCGGGGTAGGCGGCGACCACTCGGGTGCAGGCGTCGAGGGCGGCCGTCGTCCGGCCGCTCGCGGCATGGGCGGCGGCTGCCTCGAGGAAGCGCTCGATGGCCGCCGGGCGATCACCAGCCTCCAGGGCCTCTTCCGCCGCGAGGGCGATCCGGGCGACTGCATCGGCCGGCATCGGCGCGGGTCGAGTGCGACGCCGAGCCTCCGCTTCGGGCTCGTCAGCGGTCACCGCTCCGGAACCGGGGCTTGCGCCGAGCTCCACCGCGACCCCGGCGACGGTTCCTGCCTCGGGGACGCCAACGGGAAGATCCGGCTCGCTGGTCTGGGACATCGCGGCGGCGGACTCGGGCGCGGTCTCGGGAACCTCGGGCGCGGTCTCGGGGCCCGACGACCCTGCCGCCGGCAGGACCGGCTCGCCGAGGGCCCGGAGGGCCCGCGACAGCGCCGCCTCGGCGGCAGCGTCGAGAGGAGAAGCCCGGATCCGATCGGCGAGGAGTGCCATCTGTTGGCGCCTGGGTCGTGACTCAGCGAGCTCGAGGGCACGGGCCACGACGTCACAGGCCTCGGCCAGTCGCCCATCAGCTTCGAGGACGCCGGCCAGGCGATCGAGGGTCTCGGCGGCGGCTGCCCGTTGGCCGAGAGCCGCCAAGGCGTCCGCCCTCCCGCTGAGCGCCCCCTCGTCGTTCGGCGCGCGTTCGAGGGCAGCATCGAAGGCCTCGAGGGCCTCCGCCGGGTGCCCGCGCCGGAGCTCGACGGCACCGATGCTGGCGTGCGGGAGGGCTCGCTCGGGGACGATCGCCGCCGCCTCTCGGTAGGCTTCGAGGGCGACGTCGAGCTGGCCACGGAGGACGCCGAGATGACCCCGCCGGAGGGCGGCCTTGTAGCGCTCGTAGATCGACTCGCTCATCGGGTCCCAGCGGAGGCGGTCACGTCGGCTCCGAGGGTACCGCCCCGCGCTCCGGCGTCAAGGAGCGAGGTGGCATCGGGCGTTCGGCGGGGTCGTCCTTGCGGCTCCCCGCTCTGGCTCATGGGAGGACCGGCGCTCGCTCCCAGCCCTGCCCTGCCAAGTCCGATGGCGGCACGGCGGTCCCGGGCGCCGGTGACGAAGCGCCTCCCGCCTCGCCCGCTACCGTTTCGTGTACTGGGGCGCCTTTCGAGCCCGCTTCAGGCCGTACTTCTTCCGCTCCTTCATCCGGGGATCTCGGGTCAGGAGCCCGGCCGAGCGGAGGAGCGGCCGGAAGGTCGCCTCGTCGATCTGGAGGAGAGCCCGAGCGATCCCGTGTCGGATCGCTCCGGCCTGCCCGGAAACGCCGCCGCCCTCAACCTTGACCATGGCATTGAAGCGTCCCTCGGTCCCCGTCACCCGGAAGGGGAGGAAGATGTCGTTGAGCGGAACGGCGTTCCCGAAGTGCTCCTCGAGGGACCGACCATTGACGACGATCTCGCCCTCGCCGGGCAGGAGCCGGACCCGAGCGACTGCGGTCTTGCGGCGCCCGGTCCCATAAAAGAAGGGTGGGGTGGACATCGCGACTCCCTCGCGGTCAGCCGAGCGGCTTCGGCCGCTGCGCTTGGTGGGGATGGTCGGGGCCGGCGTAGACCTTGAGCTTGCGGAGCTGGCGGGCGCCGAGCCGATTGTGGGGAAGCATCCCCTTCACAGCCCGACGGATGACCTCCTCCGGTCGGCGGGCGAGGAGCTGGCCGAGGGTCTCCTGCTTCAGGCCGTGCGGGTACCCGCTGTGGCGGTAGTAGATCTTCGTCTCCCGCTTGTCCCGGGTCACCGCGACCCGGGACGCGTTGAGGACGATGACGTGGTCGCCGCAGTCGAGGTGGGGGGCGTACGTCGGCTTGTGCTTCCCTTCGAGGACGCGAGCGATCCGCGAGGCGAGACGGCCAAGCGTCTCGTTCGTCGCGTCGACGACGTACCAGCGTCGCTCGATCTCGCCCTCTCGCGGGCTATACGTTCTCGCGTTCATCGTTTTCGTCTCGTCTCAACTCCATCGGTCTGCCCGTCCGTTCGTCGGTCCGGGTCGGTCGATCCGCTGCTCGGTGGCGCCGGCCGAGGCCGACCCGCCGGAGGCAGAGTCCCTTCGCCGGTGCCGTTGCCCCGTGGAGGGCCGGCCGGCCCGAGGCCAGCGCGGCCGCCACGACCGACTCGTCGACGCGACCCCGGCCGACCTCGATGAGGACGGCCGCGATCCGGCGGACCATGCCCCGGAGGAAGGCGTCCGCCCGGACGTCGATCGTCACGAGCGGCCCCCGCCTCCGAACCCGAACCGCGTGGACGGTCCGGACGGGCTGCCGGTCTGCCGCCCCGAAGGCCCGGAAATCGTGACGGCCCACGAGGACCGACCCGGCCCGCGCCATCGCGGCGACGTCGAGCGGGTCCCGCACCCCGAGCGCATAGCGCTCGCGAAGCGGGCTGCGCGGCCCGTTCCAAACGGTGTAGCGGTACTCCCGGTACCGCGCCGCGCGACGGGGGTGCCAACCGGCCGGGGCCCGTCGCACGTCACGGATCGCGACGTCCGGCGGGAGATGGGCGTTCAGCGCCCGCTCCAATTCCGGTGCCGTCAGTCGGCCCTCGTAGGTGAAGGCGATCACCTGGTCGAGGGCATGGACGCCGGCATCGGTCCGGCCGGCCCCGACGACCGGTCGCCGCACTCCGCCAGAGAGGGCGGCGAGGGCGGCCTCGAGGACCCCCTGGACCGTCCGGGCCCCACGTTGGAGCTGGAACCCGGCGAAGTCCGTGCCATCGTATTCGACCCGTGCCCGATAGCGCACGGGGGCACCCTCTCGGATACCTTCCTCGAACTCAGACGAGCTCGAGCTGAACGATCTCCGCCGCGTCGCCCCGTCGGGCTCCGAGCCGGACGATCCGGGTGAAGCCCGAGGGGCGGTCGGCGTACTTCGGCGCGATCTCGTCGAAGAGCTTCTTGACGACGAGCGGCTCGTTCGGGAACTCGGCGACGACGGCGCGACGGGCGGCGAGATCGCCTCGCTTGGCGAGGCTGATCATCCGCTCGACGCGGCCTCGGACGACCTTTGCCTTCGCCTCCGTCGTTTGGACCCGCTCGTAGCGGAGAACGGCGACGGCGAGGTTCTTGTAGAGGGAGAGCCGGGGCCCGGTCTTGCGGCCGAGCTTCCGGCCGTCGATCCGATGCGCCACCGCTCAGGCCTCCGAACCGGACTCGCCGACCGTCTCGGTCCCGGCCTCGGGGCTCGACTCGGGCAGGAGGAAGCCCCGCATCCGGAGCCGCTCCTTCATCTCGTCGAGGGACTTCTTGCCGAAGTTCCGCATCCGGAGGAGGTCCTCGTCGCGGAGCTGGAGGAGCTGGCCGACCTTGACGATGTTGTTCCGCTTCAGCGAGTTGTAGGCCCGCATCGGGAGGTCGAGCTCCTCGATCGGCATGTCGAGCAGGTTCGGCGGGAGGGCCGGCAGCCCGCTCTCGGCCCGCTCGACCGCCGGCACCGTGAGGCCGATGTTGGCGAAGGGCTGGAACTGCTCGATGAGGATCCGGGCCGCTCGGGAGAGGGCTTCTTCGGGGGTGATCGTCCCGTCGGTCTCGATCTCGATGGTCAGCTTGTCGAAGTTCGTCATCTGGCCGACGCGCATGCTCTCGACCCAGTAGTTGACGCGCCGAACCGGAGTGAAGATGGCGTCGACGGCGATGACCCCGATCGGGAGCGGCTCGGTCCGGTCAGCAGCGAGATAGCCGACGCCCCGCTCGACGGTGAGGTCCATCTCGATCGTCACGTCGTCCGAGTCGATCGTCATGAGGACGAGGTCCGGGTTGACGATCTAGACGTCGGCCGACTCCATGATGTCGCCGGCCGTCACGGGCCCGGCCCCGCTCTTGTGGAGCCGGAGCTGGACGGGATGGCTGGCGAAGCTCTTCAGGCGGAGCTTCTTCACGTTCAGGACGATCTGGGTGACGTCCTCCTTGACGCCGGGGATCGTGCTGAACTCCTGGTAGACGTCCCGGATCTGGATCGATGTCACCGCGGCGCCTTCGAGGGACGAGAGGAGAACGCGGCGGAGGGCGTTGCCGAGGGTGACGCCGTAACCGGCCTGGAGGGGGCCGGCCTCGTACTTGGCGTACGTTCCAGCTTCCTCGACCGGCTCGATCTGCGGCGTCTCGAGTTCGATCATCGGGCACTCACCTCGAGTAGTACTCGACCACGAGCTGCTCGCTGAGCTCTTGGGGCATGTGCTCGCGGCGCGGGGCCTCGACGACCGTCCCGGCGAGGGCGGCCGGATCGACCCGGAGCCACTCCGGCGGCTGGTGCGAGCGGAGCGTCTCCCGGGCGAGCTTGAAGGGCTCGCGGTTCGCCCGCGACTCGCGGACCTCGATCCGGTCGCCGGGCTTGAGCTGGTAGGACGGGATGTTCGTCGGTCGGCCGTTCACGGCGAAGTGGCCGTGGCTGACGAGCTGCCGGGCCTGAGCCCGGGAGGCGGCGAAGCCCATCCGGTAGACGACGTTGTCGAGGCGAAGCTCGAGCATCCGGAGGAGGTACTCGCCGGTGACGCCGCTGTGTCGGGCCGCCTCGGCGAAGTAGTTCTTGAACTGGCGCTCGAGGACGCCGTAGATCCGGCGGACCTTCTGCTTCTCCCGAAGCTGCTGCCCGTAGTCGCCAAGCTTCCGGCGTCGGACCCCGTGCTGCCCGGGCGGCGTCGGGCGCCGCTCGAAGGCGCACTTCTTCGTGTAGCAGCGGCTGCCCTTGAGGTAGAGCTTCATCCCCTCCCGGCGGCAGAGCCGGCAGACGGACTCCGTGTAGCGAGCCATCGTCTTCCCTGCCTCAGACCCGTCGCCGCTTCGGCGGCCGGCAGCCGTTATGGGGGATCGGCGTCACGTCGGTGATGGCCGTGATCTCGAGGCCGGCGGCCTGGAGGGAGCGGATGGCTTGCTCGCGACCCGCGCCGGGCCCTTTGACGAAGACCTCGATCTGGCGCATCCCGTGCTCCATCGCCTTCCGGGCGGCGAGATCAGCCGACATGGCGGCTGCGTAGGGCGTGCTCTTTCGAGAGCCCTTGAAGCCGGCGGCCCCGGCCGAGCCCCAGGCGACGGCGTTGCCGGCGGGGTCGGTGATCGTGATGATCGTGTTGTTGAACGTCGCCTGGATGTGGGCATGCCCGACCGGGACGTTCTTCCGCTCCCGGCGGCGCTGGCGCGTCGCTCGCTTTCGATCTGCCACCTGCTGTCGTTCCCTCTCTTGTTCTTGACGCTCCGCGACCGGCCGTCGCAACCGCCTACTTCTTGCGGCGGGCGCCGACCGTCTTCCGCGGTCCGCGGCGCTGGCGGGCGTTCGTCTTCGTCCGCTGGCCCCGAACCGGGAGGTTCCGCCGGTGGCGGAGACCCCGGTAGGAGCCGATCTCGATGAGGCGCTTGATGTTCAGGGCGACCTCGCGGCGGAGGTCACCCTCGACCTTGTAGTTCCGGTCGATGACCTCCCGGAGTCGACCGATCTGCTCCTCCGTCAGATCCCTGACCCGGGTGTCGGGGTTGATGTTCGTCTGGGCGAGGATCTTCTGCGCCGTCGGCAGGCCGATCCCGTAGATGTAGGTGAGGGCGACCTCGACACGCTTCTCGCGCGGGATGTCGACCCCAGCGATCCGGGCCATCTCCCTACCCCTGTCGCTGCTTGTGCTTCGGGTTCGTGCAGATGACCATGACGGTCCCGTGGCGACGGATGATCTTGCAGTTGTCGCAGCGGGCCTTGACGGAGGCTCTGACTTTCACCGTTTCCTCGATCGTGCCGGTCGGTGTTACTTCAGGCGGTACGTGATCCGGCCTCGGGTCAGGTCGTAGGGCGAGAGCTCGACGCGGACCCGATCGCCGGGCAGGATCCGGATGAAGTTCATCCGGAGCTTGCCGCTGATGTGGGCGAGGACGCGGTGGCCGTTGTCAAGCTCGACGGCGAACATCGTGTTCGGTAGAGACTCGACGACCGTCCCTTCGACTTCGATCGCGTCCTTCTTCGCCACCTTCTGATCGTTCCCTTCTCGCAGCGATGCCCGGCCCGGAGGGGCCGGACACGCGAACGCGCAGCATACCAGATCGCTCGTTCATTCGGCAAGCACCCGCCCTTCAGATCGTCGTCAGGATCTGGGGGCCGTCGTCGGTCACGGCGATCGTGTGCTCGAAGTGCGCCGCCAGCGAGCCGTCGACGGTGACGACCGTCCAGCCGTCGGCTCGCGTCGCCACCTCGCCGCCGCCGAGAGTGAGCATCGGCTCGATGGCGAGGGTGATCCCAGGCTCGAGGAGGAGGCCCTGGCTCCCGGTCCGGTAGTTCGGGATCTGGGGATCCTGGTGCATCTCCTCACCGATGCCGTGGCCGACGTACTGGCGGACGATCCCGAAGCCGGCCGGCCGGGCGATGTCCTCGATGGCCGCCGAGATGTCGCCGATCCGGTTCCCTGGCACGGCAGCCGCGATCCCGGCCATGAGGGCGAGGTGGGTCGTCTCGACGAGCTCCCGGACGGCCGGTGGAACGCTGCCGACGACGAAGGTCCGGGCGCCGTCGGCGTGCCAGCCGTCGACGATCGCCCCGGCGTCGACGGAGACGACCTGGCCCTCGCGGATCGTCCGCCTCCCGGGGATACCGTGGACGACCTCGTCGTCGACGGAGATGCAGAGGGTCGCTGGATAGCCGCGGTAGCCCTTGAACGAGGGGGTGGCCCCCGAGCGCCGGATGTGGGCCTCGGCAAGCTCGTCGAGGGTCGCCGTCGAGACCCCCGGCCGGAGGCGCTCCTCGACGAGGGCGAGGACCTCGGCCACGATCCGGCCGGCCCGGCGCATCGTCGCGATCTGCTGGCGGGTTCGCCGTCGGACCATGGCGCCCGTCAAGCCCGCCGGCCGCCGCCGGGTCCGGCCGGCCCCGACACTGCCTCGAGGGCAGCCCGGAGGGCCGCCCCGACGGCCTCGATGGAGCGGGTCCCGTCGACGCGGTGGAGGATGCCCGCCCGCTCGTAGTGGGCGACGACCTCGGCCAGGGGGCCGAGCTGCTGGGCGAGGCGGGCCCGGACCGTCTCGGGCCGATCGTCGGCCCGCTGGACGAGGGGCGACCCGTCGATGTCGCAGCGCCCCTCCACGCGAGGCGGCTTCGCGCTCCGGCTGTAGACGTGCCCGGCGGCCTGGCAGAGCCAGCGGTCGGCGAGACGGGCGACGAGGACCGCCTCGGGGGCGTCAATGAGGAGGGCGGCCTCGACCCGCTCGCCCCGCTCGGCGAGGGCCCGGTCGAGGGCTTCGGCCTGGGCCCGGGTCCGAGGGAAGCCATCGAGGATGGCGCCGGCCTCCGCGTCGGGCTCGGCGAGGCGCGCCAGGAGCATCCCGATGGTGACGTCGTCGGGCACGAGCTCTCCCCGCTCCATGTAGCCCTGGGCGAGCCGGCCGAGCTCCGTCCCCGCGGCGACGTTGGCCCGGAAGAGGTCGCCCGTGGCGACGTGGACGAGGCCGAGGTCGGCGGCGAGACCGGCGGCCTGGGTCCCCTTCCCGGCTCCCGGCGGCCCGAGAAGGACGACGATCCTCACCGGGCTCGCCTCATCGAATGAAGCCCTCGTAGCTCCGCATGAGCAGCTGGGCCTCGAGCTGCTTCATCGTCTCGACAACGACGGAGACGACGATGAGGAGCCCCGTCCCGCCGAGCTGGATCGCCCCGAGCCCGGGGAGGAGGGCCGACATGACGTAGGGGAGGACGGCAACGCAGCCGAGGAAGAAGGCCCCGGCCAGGGTGATCCGGAAGACGACGCGCCCGAGGTACTCCTCCGTCGGTCGGCCGGGCCGGATGCCCGGAATAAAGCCGCCGTTCTTCCGAAGCTGGTCGGCGGTGTCGTCGGGCCGGAAGGTGAAGGCGGTGTAGAAGTAGGTGAAGCCAACGGTGAGGAGGAAGAAGAGGATGGCGTAGACGGCCCGGTTCTGGAAGAAGCCGACGATGGCGAGGGCGACGTCGGCGACGACCTGGACCTGGGAGGTCGTGAAGTACTGGGCGATCTGGAGCGGGAAGAGGAGGATACTGACGGCGAAGATGATCGGGATGACCCCGGCCTGGTTGACCCGGAGGGGGAGGAACGTCTGGCCGCCCTGGTAGAGCCGGCGGCCGCGGACCCGGCTGGCGTACTGGACCGGGATCCGGCGCTGACCCTCCTGGATGAAGATGATGACGGCCACGACGGCGACGCCGATGACGGCGAAGACGACGGCCGAGGCGAAGTCAGGGCTCTCGAGGAACGACCCGACCGCCGCCGGGGCCCGGCTGACGATCCCGGCGAAGATGATGAAGCTCACCCCGTTGCCGATCCCCTTCTCGGTGATGAGCTCGCCGATCCACATGAGGAGGACCGAGCCGGCGGTCAGGGTGACGATCTGGGTCACCGTTTCGAAGGTGCCGAGATCGAAGCCCGTCCGCAGGACCTGGCGGGCGTGGAGGAGGGCGAGGAAGCCGTAGGCCTGGAGGGCGGCCAGGGGGACCGAGAGGTAGCGCGTGTACTGGTTGATCTTGTTCCGCCCGTACTCGCCCTCCCGCGACAGCTGCTGGAGGCTCGGGATGACGTTCGACATGAGGGTCATGATGATCGAGGCGTTGATGTAGGGGTTCACCCCGAGCCCGACGATCGAGAGGTTCGAGAGCCCGCCGCCCGAGAAGAGGTCGAGGAGGCCGAAGATCGGGTTGTCGGTGAAGAACTGGCTGAGGCGCCCCTTGTCGACGCCGGGGAGCGGGACGTGGGCGAGGAAGCGGAAGACGATGAGCATCGCGGCGACGAAGAGGATTCGTCGCCGGATGTCGGGGGCGCGGAAGGCGTTGAGGAGGGACTCGAACACGGCCTAGGTCTCGGCCGGGCCAGGCCCGCCGCCAGCCTTCGTCGGCCGCGAGCCCGCAGCCTCGCTGGCCTCGACCGGCCCGGCCCCCGCCTCCGCCCCGGCCGCCTTCTCGAGCGGGCTCCGCGTCGGCGCCCCGCCCGAGCTCTCCGTCGGCGGAACAATGAGCTGGGCCGTCCCACCGGCCGCCTCGATCTTCTCGCGAGCCGTCCGGCTGAAGGCCTCGGCGATGACGAAGAGGGGCACCGTCACCTCCCCGCCGCCGAGGACCTTCAGCGGTCGTCGGAGGGTGGAGACAAGCCCGGCCGCCCGGAGCGTGTCCTGGTTCACGGTCACCGGCCCGTCCGCCGGGGCCGGCAGGCGGCCGGTCTCGACGAGGGCGGCGATCCGACCGACGTTGACGACTTCGTACTCGATCCGGAGCGGATTCCGAAAGCCGCGCAGCTTCGGGATCCGCTGATGGAGCGGCGTCTGGCCGCCCTCGAACCAGGGCGGGATCGAGCCGCCCGTCCGGGCCTTCTGGCCCTTCGTGCCCCGGCCGGCGGTCTTGCCCTTGCCGGCGGCGATGCCGCGCCCGACCCTGGTTCGCGGCCGACGCGAGCCGGGGGCGGGATGGAGATCGTGGAGCTTCATCGTTTCTCCTCGGCAGGTTCGGGGAGCTCCTCGACGGTCACGAGGAAGCGGACCTGGCGAACCATGCCCCGGGTCGCCGGGTTATCGGGCACGACGACGCTGTCGCCGATCCCCCGGAGCCCGAGGGCCCGGATCGTCGCCCGGTTCCGGGCGATGTGGCCGATCGTGCTGCGGATCTGGGTCACGCGGAGCTTACCGGGCATCGGCGGCCTCCGTCACCGGCTGGCCCGGGACGATGCTCCGGAGCGGAACCCCGCGGCGGGCGGAGAGCTCCTCCGCCGAGTGGAGATTGCGGAGCGCCTCGAGGGTCGCCCGGACGACATTCACCGGGTTCGTCGAGCCGTAGACCTTGCTCAGGATGTCGCGGATCCCGGCTGCCTCGACGACGGCTCGAACGGAGCTGCCGGCGATGACGCCGGTCCCCTTCGAGGCCGGTTTCAGGAGGACCTCGGAGGCGGCGAACTCCTGCCGAATCGCGTGGGGGATCGTCGTTCCGACCATGGGAACCCGAATGAGGTGCTTCTTGGCGTCCTCGACGCCCTTTCGGATCGCCTCGGGAACCTCGCTCGCCTTGCCGAGCCCGGCTCCGACGTGGCCAGCGCCGTCACCGACGACGACGACGGCGCTGAAGCTGAAGCGGCGGCCGCCCTTGACGACCTTCGCCACCCGGTTGATCTGGACGACACGCTCTTCGAGCGCGAGCTTGTTCGGATCGATCTTCGCCATGGCTGCTCCGATTCAGAAGTCGAGGCCGGCTTCGCGGGCCGCCTCGGCGAGGGCGGCGACGCGCCCGTGGTACTGGTAGCCCGCCCGGTCGAAGACGACCCGCTCCACCCCGGCGCCCTTCGCCCGTTCGGCGACGAGGCGACCGACGAGGCGGGCCGCCTCGGTCTTCGTCAGCTGCGAGCCTCGAAGCTCGGGCTCGAGGGTCGAGGCCGCGGCGAGGGTCCGGCCGACGGTGTCGTCGATGACCTGAGCGTAGATGTGCTTGAGGCTTCGGAAGACGGCAAGGCGCGGCCGCTCGGGCGTCCCGGAGATGCGGAGACGGATCCGGCGGTGGCGCTTCTGGCGGGCGGCGCTCCGGCTGGCGACCATGGTCATGAGCGTCGTGTCCTCACTTCTTGCCGCCGATCTTGCCGGCCTTGCCGGCCTTGCGGCGGATGACCTCGCCGGCGTAGCGGACCCCCTTGCCCTTGTAGGGCTCGGGCTTCCGGGTCGCCCGGACCCGGGCAGCGACTTGGCCGACGAGCTCCTTGTCGATGCCGACGACGGCGAGGCGGGTCGGGTTCTCGACCTCGAAGCTGATCCCATCGGGCGGCTCGATCTCGACCGGATGGCTGTAGCCGAGGCTGAGCTGGAGCTTGCGACCGACGAGGGCAGCTCGGTAGCCGACCCCGGTAATCTCGAGAGCCTTCCGGTAGCCGTTCGTCACCCCCTCGACCATGTTGGCGACGAGGGTTCGGGTCAGGCCGTGGAGCTGGCGGTGGAGCTTCTGGTCGCTCGGCCGTTCGACGACGAGGGTGCCGTCGGTCCGGCGGACGACGATGTCGGGATGGAGGTCGCGGGCGAGCTCGCCCTTCGGCCCCCGGACGGTGATCCGGCGGCCTTCGATGGCGACCTCGACCCCGGGCGGGATGGGGATGGGAAGACGTCCGATGCGCGACATCGACAGCCCTACCAGACGTAGGCGAGGATCTCGCCGCCGAGCTGGGCGCGGCGAGCCTGGGCGCCGGTCATGATGCCGCGGCTCGTGCTGACGATGACGATCCCGAGACCACCGAGGACCCGCGGGATATCCGTCTTCCGCGCATAGACCCGGAGCCCAGGCTTGCTGATCCGCTTCAAGCCGGAGACGACGGGTACCTTGCCGTCGACGTACTTCAGGGTCAGGACGAGGTTCGCCCGAGCTCCGGAGCGCTCCTCCCGCCAGTCGGCGATGAAGCCCTCGTCCTTCAGGATCCGGGCGATCTCGCGCTTGACCCGAGAGGACGGAACGACGACCTCGGCATGGCGAGCGCGGCTCGCGTTCCGGATCCGGGTGAGCATGTCGGCGATGGGGTCAGTCAGCTGCATCGTCGCTCACCAGCTCGACTTCGTTACGCCCGGCAGCTGGCCCTGGAGAGCCCGCTCCCGGAAGCAGATCCGACAGAGGGCGAAGCGGCGCAGATAGCCTCGGGGCCGGCCGCAGAGGGTGCACCGGTTGTGGGCCCGGACGTGGAACTTCGGTGGGCGCTTCGCCTTGGCGATCATCGACTTCTTGGCCATCGGTCTCCTCCCCGCGCCTACGAGGCGAAGGGCATGCCGAGGAGCTCGAGCAGGCGCTTCGACTCCTCGTCGGTCTTCGCCGTCGTCACGATGCTGATCTCCAGCCCGCGGAGACGGTCGATCTTGTCATAGTCGATCTCCGGGAAGGCGAGCTGCTCCCGAAGACCGAGCGAGTAGTTGCCGCGCCCGTCGAAGGCACGGCTCGGCAGGCCTCGAAAGTCCCGGATCCGGGGCAGGGCGAGCGAGACGAGCCGATCGAGGAAGTGCCACATCCGCTCGCCACGGAGGGTGACCTTGACCCCGATGGCGTTGCCGGCCCGGAGTCGGAACTGGGCGATGGAGCGGCGGGCGCGGGTGACGACGGGGCGCTGCCCGGTGATGAGGGCGATGTCGTTCACGGCTGCATCGATCGCCTTCGGGTTCTTCAGCGCCTCGCCGAGACCGACGTTGACGACGATCTTCTCGAGGCGCGGCACCTCCATCGGGTTCCGGTACCCGAACTGCTTCGTCAGGGCCGGAACGACCTCCGACCGGTAGCGCTCTTTGAGACGGCTCGTCACGGCGCCTTCACCTCCAGCGGCTCACCGCAGTGGCGGCAGATCCGGACCCGCCGCCCGGTGTCGAGGATCCGGTGGGCGATCCGGGTCGGTCGGTCGCATTTCGGGCAGACGACCATGACCTTCGAGATCGGCAGCGGCTGCGGCACGTCGAGGATGCCGCCCGGCTCGATCCGGGGCATCGAGCCCGGTGCCCCGCCACCCGATGCCCGGCGCGGCTTCGTGTGCCGCTTGGCGATGTTGATCCCCTCGACGACGACGAAGACGCCGCCGCGAACGGACGTCCGCCGGTAGAGACTCCGAACGCCCGTCGGAGCGGGGTCGCGGCGGATGACCCGCTCGACGACACCCCGCTTGCCGGCGTCCCGGCCGGAGAGGACGACGACGGTGTCGCCCTTCCGGATCTCGGGCACCTTCGTCCGTCCGGTGATCGGAGCAGGAGCCGCCATCACAGCACCTCCGGGGCGAGGGAGACGATCTTCATGTAGTTCCGATCCCGGAGCTCGCGGGCGACGGGACCGAAGATCCGGGTCCCCCGCGGGTTGCCCTGGTTGTTGATGAGGACGGCCGCGTTCTCGTCGAAGCGAATGTAGCTGCCGTCGGGCCGCCCGTACTCCTTCGCCGTCCGAACGACGACGGCCCGGACGACGTCGCCCTTCTTCACCGGAGCGTTCGGAGCCGCCGACTTGACGCTGGCGATGATGACGTCACCGACCTCGGCCGTCCGCTTCTGGGAGCGGCCCATGATCCGGATGCACTCGATGACCCGCGCCCCGGTGTTGTCGGCTACCCGGAGACGGGTCTGGACCTGGATCATTCGGCGCCCTCCGAGGCCCGCGCCGGAGCCTCAGCCGACCCGGCCTCAGCCGACCCGGCCTCAGCCGCCTGGCGGGCCTTGCCGGGGTGCGCCGCCGCGTGGATGACCTCGCTCGTCTCGACCTCCTCGGCCACGATCTCGGCCGGAGCGGCCCGCTCCTCGCCGGCGCGGGCGAGGATCGAGACGAGGCGCCAGCGCTTCGTCCTGGACAGCGGCCGGGATTCCTCGATGAGGACGGTGTCGCCGACGCGGGCCTCGTTCGCCTCGTCGTGGACGGCGAACTTCTTCGTCAGGCGGATGACCCGCTTGTAGAGAGGATGGCGGGCGAGCCGCTCGACTGACACGACGATCGTCTTGTCCATCTTGTCGGAGACGACCCGACCGATCTTCGTCTTGCGATGGCGGAGGCGTGGCTGGGGAGCGGTCGTCATCGGGTTCTCCGTCAGGCCGTCCGGGCGCGCTGCGCCTGGCGCTCGCGCTTGACGGTCAGGATGCGGGCAATCGTCCGGCGGGTCCGGCGGATGAGGCTCGTGTCCTTGAGCTGGCGCGTGGCGAGAGCGAAGCGGGCGTTCCAGAGCTCCTGCTTCGCCTCGGCCAGGGCGTGCTCGAGCTCGACGTCAGAGAGCGACCGAATCTTATCGATGTCCATCGCTCACCTCCCGGTGCCCCTCCCGGACGACGAAACGGGTCGCGACGGGAAGCTTGTGGCTGGCGAGGCGCATCGCCTCCTGGGCCTGGGCGAGCTCGACACCGGCCATCTCGAAGAGGATTCGCCCGGGCTTGACGACGGCGACCCAGTGATCGGGGGCACCCTTGCCGGAACCCATCCGCGTTTCGGCCGGCTTCTTCGTCGCCGGCTTGTCGGGGAAGATCCTGATCCAGATCTTCCCGCCGCGGCGGACGGAGCGCGTCATCGCTCGTCGGGCGGCCTCGATCTGGCGGCTCGTGATCCAGGCCGGCTCGAGGGTCGCCAGGCCGTACTCGCCGAAGGCGACCGTCGTGCCACCCTTGGCGAGTCCGGACATCCGACCTCGCATGACCTTCCGGTGCTTGACACGGCGCGGCATCAACATCGGTCAGGCCCCCTGGGCGGCCGCAGCCGCCGGCTCGCGGGCGACGGTCATCCGCGTCGGCGGGACGTCGCCCCGGTAGATCCAAACCTTCACCCCGATCCGGCCGTACGTCGTGTGGGCGTGGACCTGGCCGTAGCTGATGTCGGCCCGGAGCGTGCCGAGCGGGATCCGGCCCTCCTTGTCCCACTCCTTGCGGCTCATCTCGGAACCGCCGAGGCGTCCGGCGACCTGGATCTTCACGCCCTTCGCGCCGGCCTTCATCGAGCGCTGGATCGCCTGCTTGATCGCCTTCTTGTAGGCGATCCGGCGCGAGAGCTGCTGGGCGATGTTGCTGGCGACGAGGTAGGCATCGAGCTCGGGCTGGCGGATCTCCCGGATCTCGAGCTTCACCTTCCGGGGCGCCGTGAGCTCACCGATCTGCTGGCGGAGGAGCTCGACGTTCTGCCCGCCCTTACCGATGACGATCCCGGGCTTCGCCGTGTGGACGGTGACCGTGACGTGGTTGATACCGCGCTCGATCTCGACCCCGCTCACCGAGGCGTTCGCCAGCCGCCGCTCGACGAGCTGGCGGATGGCGAGGTCCTCCTTGACGAGGTTCGTGTACTCCTTGTCGGCGTACCACTTCGCCATCCAGCCGCGGGTGATGCCGATTCGGAACCCGTAGGGGTGAACCTTCCGACCCATGCCTATCCCTCCCGGTCGCCGACGACGACCGTGATGTGGGTCATCGGCTTGTGGATCGGGAAGGCCCGACCCTGGGCTCGTGGCCGCCAGCGCTTCATCGTCGGCCCCTCGTTGGCGACGGCATCGAGGACGACGAGGTCCTCGGCCGAGAGGTTGAGGTTGTTCTCGGCGTTCGCCGTCGCGCTCTTCAGGACCTTCGCCACGTCACGGGCCGCCGCCTGCGGCATGAAGCGCAGGAGGGCGGCCGCCTCGACGACCGACTTGCCGCGGATGACCTGGGTCACGAGGCGCGCCTTCCGGGTCGAGCCGCGGACGTACCTGGCAGTTGCTGACACGCGCACGACGACGGCTCCTACTTCAACGAGGCCGATCGGTCGGTGTGCTTGCCGTGACCGCGGAAGGTCCGCGTCGGAGCGAACTCACCGAGCCGATGGCCGACCATGTTCTCGGTCACGTAGACCGGGATGTGCTTGCGGCCGTTGTAGACGGCGATCGTGTGGCCGATGAAGTCGGGGAAGATGACCGAGGCCCGCGACCAGGTCTTCACGACCCGCTTCTCGTTCCGGCGGTTCATCTCCTGGATCCGGGCAAGGAGCCGGGCCTCGACGAACGGCCCCTTCTTGACCGAACGCGACATCTCCTCGTCTCCTCGCTAGGCCTTGCGGTGGCGGGACCGGACGATGAGCCGCCCGGTCGTCTTGTTCCGTCGGGTCCGATAGCCCATCGCCGGCTTGCCCCAGGGGGTCTTCGGTGGCATGCCGGCCGGCGACTTGCCCTCGCCGCCGCCGTGGGGATGGTCCCGCGGCGTCATGGCCACGCCCCGAACCTCGGGCCGTTGGCCCATGTGGCGGGCCCGACCGGCCTTGCCGAGGCTCTGGTTCTCGTGATCGAGGTTGCTCACCTGGCCGATGGTCGCCATGCAGCGAAGGCTGATCCGGCGCATCTCGCCCGAGGGGAGGCGGACCGTCGCGTACTCGCCCTCCTTGGCGAGGAGCTGGGCGGCCGCCCCGGCGGCCCGGACGATCTGGCCACCCCGGCCCGGGACGAGCTCGATGTTGTGGATCGTCGTCCCGAGGGGGATGTTCGCCAGGGGCAGGGCGTTGCCGAGCCTGGCCTCGGCATCAGGGCCGGAGACGACGACGTCGCCGACCTTGAGCCCGTGGGGGAGGAGCATGTAGCGCTTCTCGCCGTCCCGGTAGTGGAGAAGCCCGATCCGGGCCGAGCGGTTCGGGTCGTACTCGATCGTCGCCACCCGGGCCGGGATGCCGAACTTATCGCGCTTGAAGTCGATCCGCCGGTAGTGGGCCTTCTCGCCCCCACCCCGGTGGCGCACGGTGACGCGGCCGGCGTTGTTCCGGCCCGAGCCACGCTTCTGCGGCTCGAGCAACGGCTTGTACGGTTCGTCGGTGGTGATCTCCTCGAAGGTCGGCCGGGTCATGAACCGGCGGCCCGGAGAGGTCGGCTTGTAGCTTCGGAGTGGCATCGCCTAGACCCCCTCGAAGAACTCGATCTTCTGGCCGGGAGCCAGGGTCACGATCGCCTTCCGCCAGGCGCTCGTCCGACCGACGATCCGGCCACGGCGGGTACCCCGGCGCTTCTCCTTCGGCTTCGTCGTCAGGACGTTGACGCCGACGACGGTCACGCCCTCCTTCCGGTAGAGCTCTTCCACGGCCGCCTTGATCTGGATCTTGTTCGCCTCCGGGTGGACTTCGAAGGTGTACTTGCCGCGGCCGGCCTGGTCGATCGACTTCTCGCTGATGATCGGCCGGATGATGATGTCGGCCGCCGTGAGGGCGCTCATGCGTACACCTCCGCCATCCGGCCGAGGGCGGCCTGCTCGATAAGGACGACGTCGGCCTTCAGGAGATCGACGACGTTGAGCGAGTCGGCGAGGAGGACCTCGACCTTCGGCAGGTTGCGGGCCGAGAGCTCGAGGACCGGATCGCGGCCCGGGGCGACGACGAGGACCCGGCGCTCCTTCCCGTCGCCGGCCCCGAGAGCCTCGAGGCTGCCGACAAGGTCTTTCGTCCGGATCTCGTCGGGGCCGAGGTCGTCGACGACCCGCAGGGCGGCATCGTTCAGCTTCGCCGTCAAGGCCCCCCGAAGGGCGAGGCGCTTCATCTTGCGGGGCAGGCGCTGCTCATAGGAGCGCGGGTGGGGCCCAAAGACGGTCCCGCCGCCGGCCCAATGGGGAGCCCGTCGCGAGCCCTGGCGGGCCCGCCCGGTTCCCTTCTGGCGCCACGGTTTCCGACCGCCCCCGCGGACCTCGCCGCGGGTCTTCGTGTCGTGGGTACCGAGGCGCCGGCCGGCGAGCTGGGCCGTCACGACCTGGTGGATGACCGCCTCGTTCACCGGCGCGGCGAAGAGGGCCTCGGGCAGCTCGACGCTCCCGATCTCCTTGCCGGTCCGGTCGTAGAGGATCGTCGTCGGCATCGTCATGCCTTTCGAATGAGGAGGAGGCCACCCCGCGGCCCGGGGACGGCACCCTTGACGAGGAGGAGGTTCCGATCCGGATCGGTTCGAACGACCCGGAGCTTCTTCACCGTCACCCGCTCGGCGCCCATGTGACCGGCCATCCGGAGCCCCTTGTACACCCGGCCGGGGGTCGTCCCTGGACCGATCGAGCCCGGTTTCCGGTAGTTGTCGGAGCCATGGGTCTTCGGGCCCCGCTTGAAGTGGTGTCGCTTCACGGTCCCGGCGAAGCCGCGACCCTTCGAAACCCCGGTCACGTCGACGAGCTCACCGGCGGCGAAGACGTCGGCTACCCCGAGGCTCTGACCGACCTGGAGGCCCTCGACGGAGTCGACCCGGAACTCGCGGAGGGTCGCTACTGGTGGGAGGCCCTTGAGCTGGCCGGCGACCGGCTTCGTCAGACGCCGGGCCCGACCGGTCCCGAGCTGGACGGCCGTGTAGCCGTCGCGATCCGGGGTCCGGAGCCGGGTCACGGTGTTCGGTTCGATCTCCACGACCGAGACCGGCACGACGGTCCCGTCGCCCTCGAAGAGGGACGTCATTCCGATCTTACGGCCGATCAAGCCGAGTCCACGAGCCATCGCCGGTCACATCTTGATCTCGATGTCGACGCCCGCGGCGAGCGAGAGGCGCATGAGCGCGTCGATCGTCTTGGACGACGGATCGAGGATGTCGACGAGCCGCTTGTGGGTCCGGATCTCGAACTGTTCGCGGCTGTCCTTGTCGATGAACGGGGAGCGGAGGACGGTGAACTTCTCGATTCGGGTCGGCAGCGGAACAGGACCGACGACGTCGGCGCCGGTCCGCTGGGCCGTCTCGACGATCTGGGCCGCCGACTGGTCGAGCAGCCGGTGGTCGTATGCCTTGAGGCGGATCCTGATCCGCTGCTTCGCCATCGCTCCCTACTCGATGATCTGGGTGATCGCCCCGGCCCCGACGGTCCGGCCACCCTCGCGGATGGCGAAGCGCTGGCCGGTCTCGAGGGCGATCGGGGTGATGAGCTCGACGGTCATCTCGACGTTGTCGCC
>JBHORA010000220.1:0-1358 GCA_042408535.1 Chloroflexota bacterium
GTCCTGACCTCGGTCGAACCGCGACGTCCGACGGCGGCTGCGAGCCGGCGGCCGGCCGTGAAGCCGGTCAGGCGATCGATCCCGATCGCCGCCAGCGAGGCTGCCGCGACCGAGGCGAGGAGTGGGCCGAGGGTCCAGGCCGGCAGCCCGAGCCGGTAGACCCGGCCCGCGTCGTCGGCGACGACGACGAACCACCAGGCCGTCGTCGCCAGGGCGGCGAGGGTCATCCAACCGCTGAGCCGGACGACCGTCCGCCACGACACGCCCCGGAGCAGCGCTGCCAGGACCGGGACCGGGGCGAAGGGGAGGACGATCTCCTTGACGAGCCCCGCGATGCCGAAGACGACCCCCGCCGCCAGCGACCAGGGCGACGAGCGCCGCTCGAAGGCGCGCAGGCCGGTCCCGATGGCCGCCAGGGTCAGGAAGGCGGCGGGGACATCGAGACGGGCCGTCCGCGTGAGGTCGTGGACGTAGGCGAAGCCGACGAAGACAGCTGCAGCGAGCGCCCCGACGGCGGGTCGGACGCGCCAGCCGAAGGCGCCGACGAGGGCGACGAGCCCGAGACCGGCGAGCGCATCGTACAGGTGTCCCCAATCGAGGGGCGAGCCGCCCAGGACGAGAGATGGGGCGACGATGGCGATCGACCAGAGGGGCGAGTGCTCGAGGAAGGGCGTCCCGTCGATGGTCACGACGCCGCGACCGGCGAGGACGTTTCGGCCGATGCCGACGTACTTCGCCTCGTCGAAGGACTGGAAGAAGGGCGGCAGGAGGACGAGGAGGAGGCCGAAGCCGAGGAGGGCGAGCCCGATCGCCGCCGCCGACAGCCACCGCTCGATGGACGAGCCTTCGTCGCCCGACGCCTCGCCGCTGATCGTCGAGTCTCCTTCGCTTCGTCGAATACCCGCCGCCGGCAGGCCGACGGCTCGGCGGGCAGGACCGTCGACCGCCGGAAGGATCGACCGCCCGTCGCCCGCCTGTCAAGCCGAGCCGCCAGCCGGCAGCCGGGATCGCCCCGTTGTGGCCGCGCGCTACCCTTGGACCATGCGCGTGACCACCGAACCTCCGCGGACGAGCGAACCGTCGCCGGGGAGCGAACCACGGCGAGCCACAAGGCCGACCGCCGTCGACCTCGCCCGCTGGCGGACGAACCTCCAGGGCGAGGTCGACGGGGCCCACATCTATCGAGCCATGGCAGCGAACGCCGGCGACGAGCGCTTCGCCACCCTCTATCTCCGCCTCGCCCAGACCGAAGACCGCCACGCCGCCCTCTGGCGAGACCGGCTCCGCGAGGCTGGGGCAGCGACCGAGCTCCGGCCCACCCTCCGGGCCCGGATCCTCGCCTTCCTCGCTCGTCGCTT
>JBHORA010000001.1:0-2829 GCA_042408535.1 Chloroflexota bacterium
ACGGTGGCGAGGACGATCCGGCCGGCCGTTCGCCCGCTCCCGGCGGCCGCTTCGGCCTCGAGGTAGGGGACGAGGACGGCGACGGCCTGCTTCATGACCCGGGCGCTCTTGACGACCTGGGGCAGGAACATCTTGCCGGCCCCGAAGAGGTCGCCCACGACCCGCATACCGTCCATGAGCGGCCCCTCGATGACGGCCAGGGGGCTGCCGAGGGCCAGGCGGGCTTCTTCGGTGTCCTCGACGATGTGCTCGCTGATCCCCTCGACGAGGGCATGGCGGAGGCGTTCGGCGACGGGCCAGCTCCGCCAGGCGGCCTCGCGCTCCGCCGTCCGGGTGGCCGTTCGGGCCCGGTCGGCGATCTCGAGGAGCCGCTCGGTGGCGTCGGGACGGCGGGCGAGGACGAGGTCCTCGGCCCGTTCGCGGAGGTCGGGCTCGATGTCGTCGTAGGCGGGCAGGGCGGCGGCGTTGACGATGGCCATGTCGAGGCCGGCCCGGACGGCGTGGTAGAGGAAGACGGCGTGGATCGCTTCGCGGACCGGGTCGTTGCCCCGGAAGGCGAAGGAGAGGTTGCTGATCCCGCCCGACGTCTTCACGCTCGGTAGCTCGGCCTTGATCCGCCGGACGGCCTCGATGAAGGCGAGCCCGTAGGTGGCGTGCTCCTCGATCCCGGTCCCGACGGCGAAGACGTTCGGGTCGATGATGATCTCCTCGGGCGGGAAGCCGGCCGCCTCGGTCAGGAGGCGAACGGCGCGCTTCGCGATCTCGACCTTCCGCTCGACGGTGTCCGCCTGGCCGGCCTCATCGAAGGCCATGACGACGACGGCGGCGCCGTAGCGGCGGGCGAGCCGGGCCCGGCGGAGGAACTCGGCCTCGCCGTCCTTCAGGGAGAGGGAGTTCACGACCGGCTTGCCCTGGATCTGGCGGAGGCCGGCTTCGATGACCTCCCAGCGAGACGAGTCGACCATGATCGGGACTCGGGCGATCGACGGCTCGGCGGCGACGAGGCGGAGGAAGGTCGTCATGGCGGCGGCCGAATCGAGCATCGCCTCGTCCATGTTCACGTCGAGGACGTTCGCGCCTGCCTCCACCTGCTCCCGGGCGACCTCCACGGCCGCTGCGTAGTCGCCGCCCATGACGAGGCGGGCGAAGCGGCGCGAACCGGTGACGTTCGTCCGCTCGCCGACGTGGACGAGGAGCCCGCCGGGCTGGGGGATCTCGAGGGGCTCGAGGCCGGCGAGGGTGAGGACGCCGGGCCGGCGGGGCGGGACTCGGCGGGGCGGGACGTCGCGGACGGCGGCGGCGATCGCCCGGACGTGGTCGGGGGTCGTCCCGCAGCAGCCGCCGACGATGTTGACGAGGCCGTCGCGGGCCCACTCGCTGATGAGGGTGGCCGTGACGTTCGGTGTCTCGTCGTAGCCGCCGAGGTCGTTCGGGAGGCCGGCGTTCGGGTAGGCGGAGATGGGGAAGGGGGCGATGCGGGCGAGGTCGGCGAGCCAGCCCCGAAGCTGGCGGGCACCAAGGGCGCAGTTGAGACCGACGGCGAAGGGGTTCGCGTGGGCGACGGAGGCGAGGAAGGCCTCGACGGTCTGGCCGGAGAGCGTCCGTCCGGACGCGTCGACGACGGTTCCGGAGAGCATGACGGGAAGGCGGAGACCGAGCCGTTCGAAGACGTCCTCGATGGCGAAGATGGCCGCCTTGGCGTTCAGGGTGTCGAAGATCGTCTCGACGAGGAGGAGGTCGGCGCCGCCGTCGATGAGCCCCTCGGCGGCTTCGGCGTAGGCCTCGACGAGCTCCTCGAAGGTGACGTTCCGGGCGGCGGGATCGGCGACGTCGGGGCTGAGGGAGGCGGTCTTGTTCGTGGGGCCGATGGCGCCGGCGACGTAGCGGGGCCGGCCGGGATCGCGGGCCTCGGCTTCGTCGGCGACGTCCCGGGCGAGGCGGGCGGCGGCTTCGTTCAGCTCGCGGGCGAGGTGGGCGAGGCCGTAGTCGGCCTGGCTGATCCGGTTGGCGTTGAAGGTGTTCGTTTCGATGATGTCGGCCCCGGCCTCGAGGTAGGCCCGGTGGATGGCGGCGACGACGGCGGGACGGGTCAGGACGAGGAGGTCGTTGTCGCCGCGGAGGTCGCGGGGGTGGTCGGCAAAGCGGTCGCCGCGGAAGTCGGCCTCGGTCAGGCGGTGCGCCTGGAGCATCGTCCCCATGGCGCCGTCGAGGACGAGGATGCGGCGGGCGATGAGCTCGGGGAGGCGGGCGAGGCGGGTCTCGCGATCGAAGGGGGTGGTGGGCGCGGTGGTGGTCGGGGTCGGGATGGTGATCGCGGTCGGGGCGGCGGTCGTCGTGGCGGCTGGCGCGGTCGGGGCGGCGCTCATCGTGGCGGCTGGCCCCGCCGAGGCGGCGCTCATCGTGGTGGCTGGCGCGGTCGTTGCGGCGGTCGTCGTGGCGCTCTCAGTGGAACCGGAGCCGGCGTCGGCGCGTGAGTTCTCTCCAGGATGCGGGCTTCGACGGACCATCGGGTCGAGTGTACGGCCTCGCCGCGAGCGGCTCGCTCAGCTCGACCTCGATCGGGTCGTTCGCGTCGGCTGGGCGCTCAGGAAGGCGCAGCGTGCGGCCGGCTGGGTCCGGGCCTCACGGGAGTTCTCGGATACTCGCCCTGCGAGTGACATCCCGCCGGCCGAGCCCGGAACTTCTCGGATACTCGCCCTGCGAGTGAGCTGCACGACCGTTCTTCCGGTTTACGCCTCCGGCGAGTACCGCGGCACACCGAACCCCGCCGAAGCCGACCCCCCGTGCTCGGCCGTGCTCGGCCGACGCTGCCGGGACGTGGAAGATCGC
>JBHORA010000004.1:0-2971 GCA_042408535.1 Chloroflexota bacterium
GCCAGCGCGTTCCGGCACGTTCGACCACCGGCTGGATGGAGCACGGTGGTCGACGTGCTGATGGCGGGTGGGGACCGTGAGATCGTCGACGCGGTCCTGGCCGGCGACACCGAATCGTTTCGGCGGCTGGTGGAGCGCGAGTTGCCCTCGCTCCTCGGCATCTGTCGCCGGATCCTCCGCGATCCGATCGAGGCCGAGGACGCCGCCCAGGAGGCGCTCATCCAGGCCTATCGGGCGCTGGCCACGTTCCGCGGCGACGGATCATTTGGCGCCTGGCTGGCTCGTATCGGGGTTCGGGTCGCGTGCGCGAGACGGTTCGCGCGAGCGGCCGTCGAGCCGCTCGACGATGCGGTCGGCGAACGCCGCTCGCCTGGACCCGATCCGGCCGAGGACCCGGAGGCACGGCTCCTCGACCTCGAGCGTCGACGAGCGATCCTCGATGCCATCCGTGCCCTGCCGCCGGCGCAGCGCCGCGTCGTGGCTCTCCGGCTCTTCGACGACCTCTCCCTCGAAGAGATCGCCGCGATGACCGAGCTGCCCATGGGCACGGTGAAGTCCAGGCTGCACCGCGGGCTCGCGAAGGTCCGTGATCAGCTCGGCGCGAGATCGAGCCGATGACCGCCGATCGGCATCCCCTCGCCGAGGAACACCGCTCCCTCGCCGAGGAACGTCTGGCGGACCGGGTCATGGCGGCCATCGTCCGCGAGCCCCGGCCGACGCCCACCCGGGCACTCTGGTCGGCGGTCCGAGCGGCCTCGGTCCGCGACGCTGCCGCCGCGCTCTGGGTCGCATGGCACCTCGCCACGGTCCGGCGGACCAGCATCCGGCCCAGCGTCCGCGTGCGCTCGCTGGCCCTCGTGCTCGGCGCCCTCCTCGTCCTCGGCACGGCCTCGATCGCGGCCGGCGCCGCGGCCCAGATCGTGGCGCAGCAGGTCGCCAACGGGCTCAATGCCGGGCAACCTGCCGTCGAGGAGCCTGGGCCCGTCGAATACCGCCAGCCGAGCGAGCCGGCCGGGTCGGGCCGCGCTGGCGAGGGCCAGAACGAATCGGATCAGCCGGGCGGCCAGAACGAGTCGGACACGCCGGGCGGTCAGCAGGGCAGCGGCCCCCAGGATTCCACCGGCGCGGACGAGTCGGACCACCCGGACGACGGCCAGAGCGGCGCCACGAGCTCAGACAGCAGCGGCTCGCAGCAGGAGAGCGATGGCGCCCAGGAGTCTGATCGGCCGGGCGACGGTCTCGACGGCGCCGTCGAGTCCAGCGCGCCCGACGGCGCCCAGGGCGCCGGCTCGAGCGTCACCGACGACGCCGGCAGCGACGAGGCGGACGGTGGCGCCGAGGGTCCGCCGGGCGACTAGCCCGTCCGGCCCTCGGTACGACCGGGCAGCGAGCGGCGAAGCGTCGCACCCCGCCCTACCGAGCGCGGTGGCCGGAGGGGACGAGGCAAAGGACGAGGCCCCGCCGGGGGGAAGCGGGGCCTCGTTGTGCCGGGGAGAATTCAGCTTGCGCCGATCACACCGTGAGCTTCTGGACAATGGTATCGACGACGACCCGACCGAGGAGCGCCGACCCCACGACGTTCGTCTCCTGGATCCGCTGACCTGGACGTCGGCCGAGACCGCCGTCTGTGCCATCGGCGGCAAGGAGCAGAGCAGGTACCATATGTGGCATGCGGAAGACGACGATCTACCTCGAGCCGGAGCTCGATCGCGCCGTCGCCCGCCTCGCCGCCCAGCGAGGGGTCTCGAAGGCTGAGGTAATCCGTGCTGCCCTTCGGGAGGCAACGAGCCGCCTCGAGCGACCGCGGATCACCGCCATCGCCCTCGCCCACGGCCCCGGAGACGTCGCCGACGACGTCGACCGCCACCTCCGCGAGACCGTCTTCGGCGAGTCGTGATCGTCATCGACACGTCGGTTATCTACGCCCTCGTCGATGCCGCCGATCGACGCCACCGTGAGGCGGTCGACTGGTACCGCCGGACGACCGCCGATCTCGCGACGACCCCCCTCGTCCTGGCCGAGGCCGATCACCTCATCGGGGCTCGGTGCGGCGAGCGAGCACTCCGCGCCTTTCGGGCCGACGTCCGCTCGGGGGCCTATCTCGTCGAGTGGTGGCCGACCGCGGCAGCCGAGGCAGCCACGATCGCCGACCGCTACGCCGACCTCGGCCTCGGCCTGACCGACGCCTCCCTCGTTGCCCTCGCGGCGCGGGTGGGCTCGATCGCGATCGCGACCTTCGACGAGCACCACTTCCGGGCGGTCGCTCCGCTCGCCGGCGGGCCGGCGTTTCGGCTCCTTCCGTTCGACGCCGAGTAAGGGCGCCGCCCGATCGACGGGTGTGTGTCGTAGTCTGTCGCCATGGCGCGAACAGCAGCCCAGAGTTCCGAGGACCTCATCGACGTGCGACGCGCCGCCGCGCTCGTCGGGCGCCATCCGGAGATGATCCGGCGCTGGATCTGGGCCGGTCGCCTGGCCGCAGCGCGCCAGGGTCGGCGGCTGCTCGTGGCGGGATCCGCGGTCCGCCGGCTCGCTGTGGCGACGGATCGACCGCCGAGCCTCAGGGCGTGGCTCGAGTTCGGTCGCGCCCCGGGGCTCGTCTGGCCCGCGCCCGGCTCGGGTCGGAGCGCCGCCGACCTCGTCCTCGAGGATCGTCGGCGGCGCGGGAACGGGCGACCGCCGCGGCGGCGCGGACGTCCGCGGCGGCGCCCCGGGCCGGGTCAGCGGTAGAGGTCGTCGACCGTGCGAAGGATGACCCGCCCTTCCGCCTCCATCTCCCGCAGGCGGACACTGAACCCTTCGCGGCTCACGAGCAGGAGCCGCGTGTCGGGGCCGAAACCTGGCAGGTGGCGAGCCGTGGCTTCGAGCTGGCCTAGCGCATCGACGTCGACCTCACCGGCGGACCACTTCGCTTCGCCGGCGAGGAGCAGACGCTCGCCGTCGTAGACGACGACATCGACCTCGCCCTCTCGCG
>JBHORA010000007.1:0-67868 GCA_042408535.1 Chloroflexota bacterium
CGCGACTACCACATCCACGCCAAGCTCGGCCTCACGAAGGACGGCAAGATCACCGCCCTCCAGGTGAAGACGATCGCCGACCACGGCTACGCCGACGCCGCGGCCGATCCCTCGAAGTTCCCGGCCGGCCTCTTCAACGTCATCACCGGCAGCTACGACATCAAGAAGGCCTTCGTCGAGGTCGACGGCGTCTACACGAACAAGCCGCCCGGCGGGGTCGCCTACCGCTGCTCGTTCCGGGTGACGGAAGCCGTCCACGCCATCGAGCGGATGGCCGACATCGCCGCCCACGAGCTCGGCATCGACCCGGCCGAGTTCCGCTTCCGGAACTTCATCCAGCCCGACCAGTTCCCGTACCGGAGCGCGACGGGCTGGGAGTACGACTCGGGCAACTACCCGGCCGCCCTCCGGAAGGCGATGGAGATCATCGGCTACGAGGATCTCCGCCGCGAGCAGGCCGAACGGCGGGCTCGGGGCGAGCTCATGGGGATCGGGATCAGCAGCTTCACCGAGATCGTCGGCGCCGGCCCCTCGCACACCTTCGACATCCTCGGCATCAAGATGTTCGACAGCTGCGAGATCCGGGTCCACCCGACGGGCTCGGCCATCGCCCGGATCGGGGTCCAGACCCAGGGCCAGGGCCACGAGACGACCTTCGCCCAGATCATCGCCGAAGAGCTCGGCATCCCGGCCAAGGACATCACCATCGAGTACGGCGACACCGACACGGCGCCTTACGGCCTCGGGACGTACGCCTCGCGCTCGACGCCGACGGCCGGGGCGGCGACGGCGGTGGCGGCCCGGAAGATCCGCGAGAAGGCCCGCAAGATCGCCGCCCATCTCCTCGAGGCGAACGAGGAGGACCTCGAGTGGTCGAACGGCCGCTTCTCGGTGAAGGGCTCGCCCGATCGGTTCAAGACGATCCAGGAGATCGCCTTCGCCGCCTACACGAACCATCCGCCGGGGATGGAGGCTGGCCTCGAGGCGGTCGACTACTACGACCCCCCGAACCTCACCTTCCCTTTCGGGAGCTACATCTGCGTCGTCGACATCGACAAGGGGACGGGCCAGGTGAAGATCCGCCGCTTCGTCGCCGTCGACGACTGCGGCAACATCATCAACCCGATGATCGTCGATGGCCAGATCCACGGCGGCCTGACCATGGGCCTCGCCCCGGCCCTCTACGAGGCCATCACCTACGACGAGAACGGGAACAACCAAGCCGGCACCTTCCTCGACTACCTCGTCCCGACGGCCATGGAGGTCCCGATGTGGGAGACGGCGAAGACGATCACCCCCTCGCCCCACCACCCGCTCGGCGCGAAGGGGGTCGGCGAGTCGGCCACCGTCGGTGCCCCGCCGGCGATCGCGAATGCCGTCGTCGACGCCCTCTGGCACCTCGGCGTCCGGCACATCGACATCCCGATCACCCCCCAGAAGGTCTACGCCATTCTCCGCGAGAAGGGGGTCGCCCCGGCGTGAGCAGCCCCGGTCCGGCGGCGATCCTCCGACGGGCGGCCGAGCTGACCGCGGCCGGCCGCTCCTTCGCCCTCGCCACCGTCGTCGCCGTCGTCCGACCGACGTCGGCCCGGCCTGGGGCTCGGGGGATCGTCCACCCGGACGGCAAAATCGAGGGCTGGGTCGGCGGGAGCTGTGCCCAGCCGATCGTCGTCAAGGAGGCGCTCCGCTCCCTCGTCGACGGGCAACCGCGCCTCCTCCGGATCAGCAAGGAGGCGCCGTCGGCGACCCGCCGGGCCGACGGCGTCATCGACTACGTCATGACCTGCCACTCGGGCGGGACCCTCGAGATCGCCGTGGAGCCGATCCTTCCGGCGCCGGAGCTCTGGGTCGCCGGGACGACGCCGATCGCGGCCGCCCTCGTCTCCCTCGGGGCCGCGGCCGGCTTCCGGGTCACCGTCGTCGACCCGGTCGCCGATCCGGCCGACTTCCCGGCCGCCGAACGGGTCCACCGGGCGCCCCACTTCCGGGGCCTCGAAGCGGCCCGACCGCCGTACGTCGTCGTCGCCAGCCAGGGCGTCTGGGACGAGGAGGCCGTGGAAGCGGCCCTCCGCCTCGAGGTCGCCTATCTCGGCCTCGTCGCCTCGCCGACCCGGGCGGCCGCCGTTCGGGCCTACCTCCGCGAGGTCGAGGTGCCCGAGGAGCGGATCGCCGCCCTCCGGGCGCCGGCCGGCCTCGACATCGGGGCGGAGACACCCGAGGAGATCGCCCTCTCGATCCTCGCCGAGCTCGTCCAGGTGCGTCGCGGCCGGGCGCCCTTCGTCGCTGCCCCGGGGCCGGCGACGGTCGCCGTGGCGACGGCTGGGGCGCCGGTGGCCATGGAGCCCGCCGGGGCCGACGCCATCGTCCGCGTCGATCCCGTCTGCGGGATGGAGGTCGAGCGGGACCGGGCTCGCCACCTCGCCGAGTACGACGGGGTCGTCTACGCCTTCTGCAGTCTCATGTGCCGGACCCGCTTCGTCCGCGACCCGGCCGGCTTCCTCGCCCGCGGTCCGGTGGGCATGGGCGGGGAGGGGCCGGCAGGGGGCCGCACCGAGTCGTCCGGGGGCGGTGGCGACGCCGCGCCCATCGCGACGACGGCGACTCCGTCTGCGGCCGAGCGCGTACCATCGCCACCACGACCGTCGCGCCCGTCCCGCCGTCCGCAGAAGGGCTGACGCCGGCGGGGCTTCGGGCGCCGAACGATTCAGGGTCGCTTCGTAGGAGGGTTTCCATGCGGTTCTCCGGCAGCGTCGTCATCCGGGCTCCCCGCGACAAGGTCTGGGCCTTCGTCACCGATCCCCTCGCCGTCGGCGGCTGCGGCCCCGGGGTCGAGAGCGTCGAGCGGGTCGACGACACCCACTACAAGGCCATCGCCAAGGTCGGGGTCGGCTTCATCTCGGCTCGCTTCGCCGGCGACATCACCCTCGTCGAGCAGGCCGCTCCCGAGCGGGCGGTCATGAAGGTCCACGGCCAGGCCCCCGGGAGCGCCGCCGATGCCGTGGCGACGATGACCCTCCGCGACGGCGACGAGCCCGGGACGACGGTCATGGACTGGGTCGCCGAGGTCACGATTTCGGGGTCCCTGGCGGCCGTCGGGGCTCGCCTCATCGAGGGAACCGCGAACAAGCTCACGGCCCAGACCTTCGACTGCATCCGGGCCAAGCTCGAAGCCTGAGCCTGGCTCGCCGGTGAGCGGCGAGACCCGGCCAGAACCATCCTGTCGTCAGTTCGAGGAGCGGACGCGCCGGAGGAGGGCCCGGCCGAGAACCGGTCCGAGGTAGCCGACCGCCCCGACGACGGACCCCTCGGCCTCGTAGAAGAGCCGTTCGGTGACTGCGCTTTCGCTGGCGGCAAGACGAGGCCGAGCCCGATGGCGAGGAGGTGGGCGGTGGCATAGCCGAGGTAGAAGGCGAGGAGTCCGGACAGCCCGCGGCCGACGGGGGGAGGCGACGGCGCCGAGGGCGAGCAGGGACCGGAAACGATCGGCGACGACCATCCCGGCGGGATCGGCCCGGCGCCGAAGAAGCCGAGGCCGCTGCCGAGGGTGACGAGGACCTGTCGCCCGTCTTCTTCGTTGTTGCCGCACCCATCCCTTTTCCCCAACACCGAAAGCCGAAATGCCGGCATATCGCCGCTGTCAGATGTGCTGGTGGAGCCCTTCCTCCTGCGGTCCCTCTACCGAGGTGCGACGTGATCAGCGGATCCCGGTGTCCCAGGCGAGGGTCACGGCGAGGGGCCGGCCACCGGCGAGGGAGACGACGACGGGCGCCGGGTCGCCAGTCATGAACGCTTCCTCGGCCCGGCCGAGGACGACGTAGACGCCGGCCGGCACCCGGAGCTCGGCCGAACCATCGGCCGCCGTGTGGGCTGCCGCGACCCCGGTCCCGTTCGGCGCGATGACCTCGATCGTCGCTGCCACCGGGCGGGGGGCACAGGCCGGATCGCCCGGACGCTCGACCGGGCAGGTCGGGCCGGCGAGGGCGGAGACCGACAGGGTCCCAGGTTGCCCGGTGATGTCGCCCGGGAGGAGTCCGGCCGGGAGCGGATCACCCGCCTCGTTGATGGCGATCACGGCGAGGGAGCGGTCGACGTCGACGTCGATCGTGTGTTCGTTGATGCAGCCAGCGGGGCAGTCGCCCCAGCCGAGGTGGAGTCGGACGCGAATGCCGTCGCCCAGGGGGAGGACCTCGTACCAGCGATCCTGGCCGATGAGGCTCGGGTCGAGGGGGCCGAAGCCGCGGAAACGAGGGTCCGAGCCGAGGGCGACAGCGACGGCCCGGACCTCGAACGGCAGGTCAACGGTCGGTGGGCTCGGGCTGGGTGTGGGTCCGCCGCCTCCGCAGGCGGCGGCGAGGAAGCCGGCGGCGAGGCCGACGAGCATGAGCGAACGCGGTCGAACGTGCATGGCCCCCGGACGCCGCCGACCGGCCGCGGGTTCCGCCTCGGGTGGCCCGCTCGATGGCGCCGTGGCCCGCCCGATGGCCCGGGGCCCGCTCGATGGCGCCGGGGCCGCTCGATGGCCCGGGGCCCGCTCGATGGCGCCATGCCCCGCCCCCGCTCTCAGCGGCGCGGCGCCGCCGACGACCCGTCGCGGCGGACGACCCAGTGGATTGTTCGCCGGAGGACGTCGTCGACGGTTCGGACGCACTCGACGCTCGCCGCCGGGTAGCCTGCCTCCCGGAGGAGGGCTTGAGCCCGGAGGGCGGCCGCCTGGCAGCTTCCACCGAGGGCGCCCTCGGCCTCGAGGGTCGCCCGGGCGCGTTCGAAGGCGGCGACGAAGGCGGGGTCGTCCCAGGGGACGAGCTTCGCTTCGAGCTGGACCTCGGTCGTCATCTGGCTCGCACCTCCGGTCTGATCGTACGCCCAGCGGGCGCGGGGCGAGAGGGCCGATCGGACCGATGGTGGCGAGCCGAGGTCCCGGACCCGAGGTCGCTTGGACCGCGACCCACCGAAGCCACACCCACCCTCACGGATCGGGGTCGTCGGCGGTGGCTCACCCGAGCCGTCGGTCGCCCCACGATCGCGGATCGGGCACACTCTCCGCCATGGAGCACCTGACCCGACCCGTCGGCCCCCTGGCGACGAACGTCCATCTCCTCGCCGACCCGACCTGGCGGGAAGCGATCGCCATCGACACCGCCATCCCGTCCCTGGCCTGGATCGCGGACGAGCTCGCCGCCCGGGGCTGGTCCCTCCGGCTCATCGTCACGACCCACGGCCACTGGGACCACATGGGCGACAACGCGGCCGTCGCCGAGCACACCGGGGCCGCCATCGCCGTCCATCCCGACGACCGCTACCGGCTCCTCGACCCGCAGCCCCTCTTCGCTCCCTTCCCGATCCCGCCGTGCGTGCCGGCCGTCGATCTCGTCGAGGGCGGCGAGGTCCGCTTCGGGGCCGTTCGGCTCCGGGTCCTCCACACGCCGGGCCACACCGAGGGCTCGGTCTGCCTCTACGAGCCCGACCGCGGCCTCCTCTTCTCGGGCGACACCCTCTTCGCTGGCGGCTGGGGCCGGACGGACCTGCCGGGCGGATCGGAGGCGGCCATGGCCGAGTCGATCGCCCGGCTCTGCGAGCTCGAGGATCGGGTTCGGGTCCTGCCCGGCCACGGCCCGGAGACGACCATCGGCCGGGAGCGGGCCTGGATGGAGCTCGTCCGCCGCGAGGGTCGGCTCATCGCCTAGCTCGGCGACTCGTCGAGGGGCCGGCGGTAGACGGCGTACCGCATCGTCCTCCGGAAGCCGAGTCGCTCGTAGAGGGCGACGGCGCCGCTCGGGTTGTCGGCGTCGACGCCGAGGGCGGCCTCTTCGAGGCCCCGGGCTCGGAGGGCGGCCATCGCCCGGACCATGAGGGCCGTCGCCAGGCCGCGGCGGCGCCACGGACGCCGGACTCCAACGCTGTCGAGCCAGCCCCGGCGCCGCCCGAGCAACCGGTTCTCCGATTCCCGAACGATGACGATGACGACCCCGGCGACCTCGTCGCGGTCCCAGGCGACCTGCCAGAGGCCGAGGTCGGTCTCGGGGTCCTCGAGAACGGCCCGGACGTCCTCCTCGGTCAGCTCGGTGTGGCCCCAGTGGTCCCGAAAGGCCTCGGCGTCCGCTTCGATGATCCGGCGGGCCGTCTCCGGCGAGGCGGGGCGGAGCTCGAGACCGTCGGGCAGCGGTGCCGACGGGAGGTCGTCGAGGCTCGGGCGGACCATGTCGAAGAAGGATCGAACCGGTCGAAAGCCCTCCCTTTCGAGGAGAGCGATGGCGCCCGCCTCGGTCTCGGCGAGCCAGGCGCTCGCCACCGGCGGACGCTCCGACGGCGCCGCGAGAGCGACGCCACGGGCCCGCTCGAGGGTGCGGCGGAGGAGGAACCGCCCGATCCCTCGCCGCCGGAGGTCCGGATCGACGACGCCCGAGAGCCAGTGAACCGGCGTGCCGTCGCTCTCGAGCTCCCGGTGGTGGCGGGCGAGGGCGACGAGCCTCCCGCCGAGTTCGGCCAGGACGAGGTCGGCCTCGAGGTCGAAGCCGGGGAGGGTCCGGAGCTCGTGGCGGACGAGATCCCCGGTCGTCCGCCGCTCGATTCGATCGAAGGCGTAGGCCCGATTCTTCAGGTCGGCGACCGCCTCGGCGTCGGTGTCGCCGGCCCAGGGCCGGAGCCGGAGGCCGGGCATCGGCGGCTGGGGCGTGGCTGGGTTCAGGGTCGTTCGGTGGTCCATGCGAATCCCTTTCGTGGCCGGGCCTTTGGCGAGCGTCCCGGGTGCGGCGTGTTCCTCAACCGGCGCGCTTGAGGGCCCCGGTCCGCTTCGCGTGCCGCTCTGCCAGGCCGAAGGCCACTAGACCGGCCGGGACGAGGACGAGGCCCATGACGACGAGCGGGACGAGATCGTGGCCGAGCCTCGTGAGCGGGACGCCGTCGATGAGGCTGGCCCGGACGCCGTCGAGGACGTACGTCGCCGGCGACAGGCGGGCGAGGACCTGCATCCAGGGCGGCAGGACGTCGATCGAGTAGTAGACACCCGAGACGACGAGGAGCGACGACTGGACGACGTAGATCATCTGGTCGCCCCGCTCCACGTAGAGGAGCGGCATGATGGCGGTGATCATCCCGATCCCGACGAAGCTGACCGAGCCGAGGGCGAGGACGGCCGCCGCGGCCCCGATATCGGCGTTCGAGAGGTCGAAGCCGAAGAAGGCGACGAGGACGGCGAAGACGACGGCCGTGTGGACGAGGCCGTAGCCGACGGCGTAGAGGCAGGAGCCGACGAGGTGGGCCCAGCGACGGATCGGGGCCATCATCGTGTATTCGAGGGTGCCCTCCCAGCGCTCGACGGCGATGGTCTCGGCGATCCAGGAGAAGACCACCGAGAGGTAGTTCCAGAGGATCGCCCCGACCATGAGGATGAGGAGCAGGCGCCGGTCGCCCTGGTCGGCCCCGATGAGGGAGACCGACAGGGCACCGGCGGTGGAGTAGGCGAGGAAGGCGACCTCCCAGCCCCAGTAGCGGCGCGAGAGGAAGGCGTTCCGCTCGACGAAGGCATACGAGGCGCGGAGGTCGTGGAGCAAGGTCGTCACGTCGTCCGTCTCCGTGGCGGCTCAGCGGCGATACGCTCGCCGAGCCGGATGAGGGAGCGGCCGATCGCCCGCCGGAGCGAGGGCTTGGGCGGGGTCGGTCGCGGCCGGAGCAGTCGCCGCCGGGCGGCGGCGTCGGCTTCTGCGGCCCGGAGCGCCTGAGCGATCCGGAGCCGATGGTCGGCATTCGCCTGCACGGGTCTCACCTCCTTTCCGTGGCGTGTCGTGTGGTCGTGGGTGGAGCGGCGTGTCGTCCGCTGCGCGTCGGTCGTGCATCCGTCATCGGTCGCTCTCCGCTTCGTCGGCCGGTTCGTCGTCGAGGTCGACGTCGAGGTCCCGCCCGGTGAAGGCGAGGAAGGCGTTTTCGAGGGTGGCGGGGCCGCCGAACCGGTCGGCGGCGAGCCGGGCGACGTCGGCGGGCGGAGCGTCGACCACGATCCGTCCCCGATCGAGGATGGCGAGCCGATCGCAGAGCTCGGCGGCCTCGTCGAGGTCGTGGGTGGTCAGGAGGACCGTCGTGTCGTGGGTCCGCCGGAGTTCGGCGACGAAGGCCTGGACGTCCCGCTTGCTCCGTGGATCGAGGCCCGTCGTCGGCTCGTCGAGGAGGAGGAGGGCCGGGCTCGTGAGGAGCGCCCGGGCCACGGCGACTTTCTGCTGCATCCCCCGGCTCAGTTGCTCCATCGGCCGGTCGAGCCGGCGGCGGTCGAGGCCGAGGCGCTCGAGGATCGTCGCCGCTCGCCGGTCAGCGACCCGGGGGTCGAGGCCGTAGAGACGGGCCGCGAAGCGGAGGTTCTCGAGGGGGCTGAGCTTCTTGAAGAAGGCAGCGTCGACGCTCACCCGGTTCAGGTGCCGCCGGACGACGAGCCCGTCCCGCTCGACGTCGTGGCCGAAGACGCGGATCCGGCCGGCGTCGAGGGTCAGGAGACCGGCGATGAGGCGAATGAGGGTCGACTTCCCCGAACCGTTCGCTCCGAGGATCCCGACGACACCGCCGCGCGGGACGACGAGGTCGACGGCGTCGACGGCGACGATGGGCGCCCGCCGGCGGTTCGGCCGGAAGCGCTTGGTCGCCCCCACGATCTCGAGGGCGAGGGAGTTGGCTCCGGTGGCGGGTCGACCGGTCTCGCTCGAGCCGGGGGTTGCGGAGGGCGATGGGGAGATCGTCGTGGTCATCGTCGTCTCCGGGGATCTCGCCTCGGGCGAGCTGGAAGGGGGCGACGTCGGGCCACGGTCGGCGGCCGTGGACCCACGTCCCGGGATCGGGATGGGCCGTTGGCCGTCGGGTCGCGACCCCGCGGTCGGGCGCGGGGCACGAAGAAGCCGTGGGCCCAGGTGTGCCCACGGCTGAGTTGCTGCTCGGTCGGGCGGTCAGCCGCCCAGGAGCGGACTCAGTGGGGCACACTCCTCCCGCCGACGCCGGGATCGACCGGCGTCCAGCGAAGCGCGCACAGGGTTCCTGCCACCGAGCACCTCCTGGTGAAACCTGCTGTGGGCCGGGGAACGGCGCCGGCCGAACGGGCGGCCAGTCTACGGGCTGCCGGGCCCCCCTGTCAACAAGGTCCTGCGCCCGTGCCGGGCAGGCAAATGGAGGCAGCTGGTACGTCGATGCATTCTCGGTCGCTCGAACGGCCGGGTGCGTCGGATGCGGATCGATCGAATATCGCGGAACCGTGGACTGGGGCTACCGGGGCGTGTTCGACCCAACGGGCACCTTGTTCCATAATCGGCACGTGAATACCGTCACAGCCTTCGGCACGGGCCAGGCGCGGTGCACCTTCAGCATCACCTGGAGGAACTCGCTGCCCGGCTGGTCGCGACGGTTCATCTGCACGTCGTGAAGGAGGTACCCACCTTGATCACGATAGCCAAGCGCCTCGCCTGGGCCCTCGCCGGCACCCTCGTCGGCTTCGGGTTCCTGCGGCCCGTCGTCGGGCCCGTTCTGGGCCTCGTCGGCCTCGTCTTCGCGGTCGTCCTGGCCGAGATGCACCGTGAGGCGACCTGGCGTCTCGTCCCCTGGCTCGCCCTCGGGGCAGTCGTGACGGTCGCCGTCTTCGCCGGGGCCGACCTCGTGGCGCCCCAGCGCTGCACGCCCACCGGCTGCACGGAGCCGGTCGGCGCTCCCGTTCGACTCGCCGTCAGCCTCGTCATCGAGGTCATCTTGGTGGTCATCGGCGGCTGGGTCGAGTCCCGACGGGCTGCCTCGGCGGTGACTGGCCTGCGCGGCTAGGTTGCGGTCGAGCCCAAAAGGAGCTGTGCGGCGCGGCCCGGTCGGGGACGCTTGGCTTTTCCGACGCCAGCGTCCTCTCGGCGATCGATCGCCGGTCGTCAGGTGACCCGGACGTCGTCCCTAGCGGAGGGGAGCCCAGGTCTGGCCGCCGTCCGCGCTATAGGCCAACGAGGTCGTGGACGTGCACGATGCCTTCCCGCTCGGGCAGGACGAGCTGGCCACGACAGCGATGGCGCCACCGTCGGGGGTGAAGGCGACGCTGAGCGGGGCGCCGGGCAATCCGTTCGGGCTGACGAGGGTCGCCTGCTCGGCGCTCCCGAGGCGTCCGCTCACGACCTTCGAGCCATTCGGCCACAGCGCCAGCCACCGACCATCGGCGGCGATGGCCCCAGGGACGGTGAGCTGGAAGCCTGGATCGGGCGTCTCGATCGAGCCGAGCGGACGCCAGGAGCGTCCCCCGTCCGGCGTCACCCAGAAGGTCAGCGTCGCCTTGGTCTCGTCGGCCGAATGGGCGGTCACCGCCACGACGACCTCCCCCGTCTTGAGACCGACGGGTCGAGCGGCGGTCCAGAACTGGTCCTTGACCGGGATCGCCAGGCGCTCCCAGGTCGAACCCGACGCCGAGGCGAAGAGCTGGTCGCCCATGACGCCCCCGACGAGCCAGAACCGATCGCCGGCCGCTGAGACGTCGCCCCCGCTCGGCGCCCGCTCGACCGTCCAACCCTTCCCGGCATCGGCGGACGAGGCGGCCAGGGCGATGGACAGCTGGCTCCCGCTCGCCTCGTTGCCGAGGACGACGATCCGCTGCCCGATGGCGGCGACCCGAACGTCAGCCAGGCCCGTCGGCGAGGCTACCGACACCGGCTCCTCGGTGGCCCAGGAGGCACCGCCATCGGCGGACCGCAGGACGAGGAGCGAATTCGGGTCGGGTGCCAGGGCGACCGTCACGGTGGTGCCGTCGACCGCGATCGCCTCGCTCGTCCAGCTCGACGGTCGGGGGATGGCGACCGGAGCGAGCCGACCACCGGCGACCTCGAAGAGGCCCTCCTCGGCCAGGACCCAGCTCGCCGCATCGCCTTGGGCCAGGATGACCCCGGTCAGGGGACCGCTCGGTGCCCCCGCGCTGGCCCCGACGGTCCCACCCGCCGCCGGTGTCGCCATCGCCCCAGGCCAAGCGGTGCACCCGCCGATGAGCAAGCCACCGAGGACGAGGAGCGCTCCGGTTGCCCAGGTCCGAAACCGCCCCTTTGGCGAGTTTGGCGAGGCGAGCGCGCGACGCATCAGAAGCACACCGCTATGCCGAGCCGATCGTGATCGAGGTAGACGGGACCGTCGGAACAATCGCGATCGATCAATCGGCTTTTTCCCCCGTATGTTTCTGTCACATTGCCTGCATATTGCTTGTGTCGTTGATGATTCGCCCAATCACTGGCTCCGATCGGACAGCTGCTGCTTGTGTTATAAGGATCGGGGTTGCCGTTCCACCAAGCGAACCAAATGAAGTCGGGAACGTGGTCGATGCTGCGAAGTTCGCGAAGGTATGAAGCGCACTGCGATCCATAAACGCCGGCTTTCTGCGCCGGACTGACGTGAAGCCACTCGACCCACCCGTCGATGAATGCTTTCGCCGCCGCAATACAGGTGCTGAGAGCCTTTGTGCCACCGCCGTAGGCCTCGAGGTCGTAGATGATTGGCATCCCGGGCCTGTCCATCCCAAGATTACCAGCCGCAGAGTATGCGGCAGCGGCTTCGCTTCGACCCTGGTTGTGGGCAGTGGCGGGGTCAAGGCTGATATTGGCGTTCCATGCCGTGTGCTGTTGGCACTCGGGTTTCGGCATCTGTGGACCCACCCAGATCGGCAGCATGCCCCACAGTCGGTTGTCGGACACCCATTGTGCCGAGAGGTTCGGCTGTGAACATGCGCGGTTGGCTCCACCGATGTAGATCCCGATGTTCCAATACGGTGATTGAGCCCACCAGGTGTCCATGAAGCTCTGCGCCGGGGCCGTGCAGGTGTCGAAGCCCTTCTGTTGGCTAATGCCGCTGTAACCGTCGCTCGGCTGCGCCCCAAACAAAACTGAGGCCAAGAGGACAAAGAGACCTGTGGACGACAGCCAGATAGCCCCTAGGCCTAGGACGCTAGACCTGGGACGGACGACGCGCCTAGATTTCTGGGTGAGACTCTGCATCGTCCCGTCCAATCCCCTCGCCACTCCCACCCGAGCCGTTTGATGTCCTCGACCGCAGTGCAAACTATATAACACACACACACACACACTGTCAAGCGCTCCGGCCGTCGTTCCCCAAGCATTCCAGGGTCTGTCCTCAGCGGGCAATAAAGGCGAGGCCGAGCGCGTGGCGCCGGCCACCTGCCCCGCCTGCGGTGGGCCGATGAGGGCGAATGGGCCGGCACCACGCCGCCTCCTCTCCGCCGCCGGCGCGATCGAGCTTCGGCGTCGGCGCTACCGCTGCACCGGCTGCGGAGTGGAGGTCGTGCCCCTCGACGCAGCCCTCGGGCTCGAGCCTCGGACGGCCCACACCCTCGAGGTTCGGGAGCGCGCCTGCTGGCTCGTCACCGAGCCGAGCTACCAGAAGGCGGTCGAGGCGGCCGCCTAAAGCTCCGGGGCCTCTCGATCGGGCGGGGCGAGCTCCACCGCTGGGTCGCCGAGGAGGGCGGTCGGCTGGAGGCGCGAGACGCCATTTCTCGACGCTGAGATGGATGATGTGCTCATGGCCATCCCGATGGAACCCATCGCCGGTCGATGCTATTCTGCGTCGCAGTATGGGAACGCTCGTCCAGATCCGCGACGTCCCCGAGGGCGTCCACCGCACCCTCAAGGCCAGGGCCGCCGCCGCCGGCATGACCCTGTCCGAGTACCTGCGCGGGCTCCTCGAGCAAGCGGCCAGTCGGCCGACACCGCAGGAGCTCGCAGCTCGCATCCGGGTCCGGGGACGCCTCGAGCCTGGCGAACCGAGCGAGGCGATCGTCCGGCGTCTCCGGGAACGAGGCGAGTGACCGTCCTCGACACCTCGGCGGTCGTCGACTTCCTGCTCGGGGCCGAATCCTTCGACGCCGTCGAGGCGATCCTCACTCGCGATGCCCCGGTGGCCGCACCGGACCTCCTCGTCTTCGAGACCCTCGCCGTCTTGCGGCGTCTCGCCGCCCGCGAGCCAGGCATCGCGGATCGAGCGGCCGGGGCGGTCGAGGACCTGGCCGACCTTCCCCTGGTCCTCTATCCGGCCATGGCGCTCCGGAAGCGGGCCTGGGAGCTCCGAACGAACTTCACCGCGGCGGATGCCCTGTTCGTGGCCCTGGCCGAAGCGCTCGGCGAGCCCTTCGTGACGAGGGACAGCGGACTCGCGGCAGCGGTCCGTCGCCACACGAGCATCGCGGTCGTCGAGCTCGGCGGGTAGTCGAGGCCCCTCGCTGGGCGAACGGCGGACCCCCGCGGTTGACGGCTCGCGCCGGCCGCCGTAGGCTGCCCAGTCCCGGCCGGTTCGGGGCCGTCCGGCTCCGGAGGGGACGTCGGTGGGCAGCTCCCCCGTCGCCCCGCCGGCACCGCTCCGTCCAGGACCGGCCAGGAGCGATGGGCGATCCTGCGTGCGAGGTCGGTCGATGGCAGAACAGTCGAGCCCCCCGGAGCCCCGGACCCTGGCCGAGCTCCTCGACTCGGGCTGGCGGCCGCGCACAGTCAAGGCCGAGCTCCGGGCCAACCTTCTCGCTCGCCTCGGCGAGGGCGGACCGATCTTCCCGGGCATCGTCGGCTACGACGAGACGGTCATCCCGGCCATCGAGAACGCCATCCTCGCCGGCCAGGACATCGTCTTCCTCGGCGAGCGGGGCCAGGCGAAGACCCGCCTCGCCCGCCTCCTCGTCGGCCTCCTCGACGAGTGGCTCCCGGTCGTCGCCGGTGGCGAGTTGAACGACGACCCGACCCGCCCGATCAGCCCCACGGCCCGGGCCATCGTCGCCGAGCACGGGCCGGCGACCCCGATCGCCTGGCTCCACCGGGACCGGCGCTACGGCGAGAAGCTCGCCACCCCGGACATCACCATCGCCGACCTCATCGGCGAGGTCGACCCGATCAAGGTCGCCGAGGGCCGCTACCTCTCGGACGAGCTGACGATCCACTACGGCCTCATCCCCCACTGCAACCGCGGCATCTTCGCCATCAACGAGCTGCCTGACCTCGCCGAGCGGATTCAGGTCGGCCTCCTGAACATCCTCGAAGAGCGGGACGTCCAGATCCGGGGCTTCCACGTCCGGCTGCCCCTCGACCTCTTCGTCGTCGCCTCGGCGAACCCCGAGGACTACACCTCCCGGGGCCGGATCATCACCCCCCTCAAGGACCGCCTCGGCTCCCAGATTCGGACCCACTACCCGCGGACCATCGAGGACGAGCTCGCCATCGTCCGCCAGGAGAAGGTCCGCTTCCCGCCCGAGGCGGGCGTGCCTGCCGTCGTGACGCCCTCCTTCATGGAGGAGATCGTCGCCGAGCTCACCCACCTCGCCCGCCGGAGCCCCGAGGTGAGCCAGCGGAGCGGGGTCTCGGTCCGGGTCAGCGTCGCCAACCTCGAGGTCCTCGAAGCGGCAGCGCTCAAGCGGGCCGTCCGCCTCGGCGAGCCCGTCGGCGTGCCCCGGGTCAGCGACCTGCCCGCCCTCGTCCCGGCCACCGTCGGCAAGCTCGAGCTCGAAACCCTCGGCGACGACGTCCCCGAGGAGCGCCTCGTCGAGCGCCTCGTCGCCCGGGCCGTCCTCGCCGTCTTCAACCGGACCTGCCCCCTCGACGAGCTCGAACCGGTCGTCGAGGCCTTCGAGGAGGGGCTCGTCGTCGAGACCGGCGACCGGCGGCCGGCGGGCGAGTACGTCCGCTGGATGCGGGAGATCCCGGGTCTCGAGGCGGCCGTTCGGCGCCTCGGCGCCTTCGATGTCGAGGACACGACCGGGGCCGACCGATCCGCCCTCGAAGCCGCCCTCGTCGCCTCGGCCGTCGAGCTCGTCCTCGAGGGCCTCCATCTCCAGCGACGGCTGAGCAAGGACCGCCTCGCCGACGCCGTCGTCTATCGGCGCTGAGGTGGCGAGGATGCCTGCCCCGGATCCCCTCGGCCGCCGTCCGCGGCCCTCGTCGGCGGGCCGCTCACCTTCGTCGGCGCCGTGGCTCAGTCGGGCCGCTCGCTACTCCCGCTGGGAGGAGGGGAGCCAGCTTCCGGATCTCGACGCCACCGACCTCCTCGACGCCCTCACCGACGACCTCCTCGCTGAGGGCGACCTGGAGGCCGCTCTCCGCCAGCTCCTCGAACGCGGCTGGCAGAGCCAAGATCCGACCCGAGCGCCGCTGCCGGGCCTCGGTGAGCTCCTCGAGCGCCTCGCTCGAGCTCGACGCGACGTCCTCGATCGCCACCGCCTCGACGACGCCCTGGCGGACGTGCGGCAAGAGCTGGCTGCCATCGTCGACCGCGAGCAGGGAGCCGTCCGCGAGCGGCTCGAGCGCCTGGCCGACGCCCCGCCCGATGACCCCGACCTTGCCGAGCGGCTCAGGGCCGCCCTCGAGGAACGCCGGCGGCGGCTCGAGAACCTGCCCGAGCGGGTCGGCGCCCAGCTCGCCGACCTCGGGACCTACGACTTCCTCGATCAGGACGCCCGCGAGCGCTTCGAGGCCCTCGTCGAGCGGCTTCGATCGCGGGTCGCGGAAACGCAGCTCGGCGGCCTCGCCGAGACCCTCCGAAGCGCCACCCCGGAGCAGCTGGCGGCAACCCGGGAGATGGTCCGCCAGCTGAACGACCTCCTCGCCGAGCGGCTCGCGGGGAGCGGCCCGTCGGAAGCGAAGGTCGCCGACTTCCTTCGCCGCTTCGGGGCTGCCTTCCCCGGCGCGACGAGCCTCGACGACATCGTCGACCAGCTCGCCGACCGGATGGCCGCCTTCCAGACCCTCCTGAACTCCCTCTCGCCGGAGGCCCGGAGCGAGCTCGCCGAGCTCGTCGATGCCCTCCTCCGCGACGATCGCCTCCGCTGGGACCTCGCTCGGCTGGCGGCGACCCTCGACCGGCTCATCCCGGGCGGCCTCGGCGGCCGCCTCCGCTTCGGCGGCCAGACCCCCCTCGGCTTCGAAGCCGCCCTCGAGGCCATCGACCGGGTCGGCGAGATCGACGCCCTTCGCGATGCCCTCCGGCGGGTCGATCGCCCGGCCGACCTCGGAGCCATCGACCGCGACGCCGTCCGACGACTCCTCGGCGAGGAGGCCGAGCGGGCCCTCGACGCCCTCGCCTCGATCGTCGCCCGCCTGGAGGCCGAGGGCTACGCCGTCCGGGTCGGCGACCGACTCCAGCTCACGCCTCGGGGGACGCGGCGGATCGGCCAGCGGGTCCTCGACGACGTCTTCTCCCGCCTCGGGCGGGACGCCTTCGGCGGCCACCGGATCCCACGGGCCGGACGGGGCGGCGAGGCGGGGGAGGGGAGCAAGCCGTACGAGTTCGGCGATCCCTTCGCCCTCGACCTCCGGGCGACCCTCGACGAAGCCCTCCGGCGGCCCGAGAACGCGCCCCGCGAGCGGACCGGGCTCCTGCGCGACGAGCCGACGCCGTCCCCGGCCGACGGGGACACCGGCGGGCCGACGGGCCGCTCCGACCGACGGCGGCCGGCCCTCCGCCTCGCCCCGAGCGATTTCCAGGTCTGGCGGACCGAGGAACTGACCCGCTCGGCGACGGTCCTCCTCGTCGACATGAGCCGCTCGATGCTCCTCCGCGGCTGCTTCCTGGCGGCCAAGAAAGTCGCCGTCGCCCTCGATACCCTCATCCGAACCCAGTTCCCCCGCGATCGCCTCGCCGTCGTCGGCTTCGCCTACTACGCCCGCGAGATCCGACCGGAGACCCTCGCCGAGCTGTCGTGGCACGGCTTCGAGTACGGGACGAATCTCCAGCACGGCCTCCAGCTCGCCCGCCAGATCCTCGCCAGGGAGCGGGGCGTGAACCGCTCGATCATCGTCGTCACCGACGGCGAGCCGACGGCCCACCTCGAGGGGGGCCGGGTCGAGTTCAGCTACCCGCCGACGCGGCGGACCATCGAGGCGACCCTCCGTGAGGTCCTCCGCTGCACCCGGGAAGGGATCACGATCAACACCTTCATGCTCGAGCGGAGCCGGGCCCTCGCCGAGTTCGTGACCGAGATGACGCGCCTCAACCGCGGTCGGGCCTTCTACGCCTCCGCCGAGACCCTCGGCCAGTACGTCCTCGTCGACTTCGTCGCCCGCCGGACCCGGAAGGTCTCCTAGACCGTCCCGGGCCCGGAACGACAGGTCGCCCGGGCCGACGGGCCATCGGACCCGTCCGCCGCGAGCGGCCGGGAGGCTACCATGGGGACACACCCGCACGAACAGGAGATCGATGTCCATGCCCTACGTCGCCGCCTCTCCCTCCGACCTCCTCGCCCGCCTCGACGGGGTCGTCCGGATCGAGGACGGCCGGCTCCGGATCCTCGACGAGGCGAGGCTCCGGGCCGACGCCATCCGCGACCTCGCCTGGACGGCCGCCTTCACCGAGGACGAGGCTGCCGCCGCGGCCGCCCAGTGGATCGTCTGGGAGGCAGCCCAGGCGACCGGTGCCCGCTCGGCGAGCATCCACGAGCTCTACATGGCCCGCGGTCGGGGCGAGGTGGCCGGGTTCACGGTGCCGGCCATCAACATCCGGGCCCAGACCTTCGACATGGCCCGCGTCGCCCTCGAGACGGCCGCTCGGCTCGACGTCGGCGCCGTCATCTTCGAGCTTGCCCGGAGCGAGCAAACGTACACCTACCAGCGGCCGATCGACTACGCGACGAGCGTCCTCGCCGGGGCGATCGCCGCCGGGTGGCGGGGGCCCGTCTTCCTCCAGGGCGACCACTACCAGTTCAACGCCAAGAAGTACGCCGCCGACCCGGAGGCGATGACCGAGGAGATCCGACGCGCCTGCCGGCTCGCCACCGAGGCCGGCTACCGGAACATCGACATCGACGCCTCGACCCTCGTCGACCTCTCGAAGCCGACCGTCGACGAGCAGCAGCGGACGAACTACGTCCTCACCGCCGAGCTGACGGCTCTCATCCGATCCCTCGAAGCCGACGGGGTGACGATCAGCGTCGGCGGCGAGATCGGCGAGGTCGGCAAGGCGAACTCGACGGTCGAGGAGCTCCGGGCGTACCTCGACGGCTTCCGGCGCGAGCTCGCGGCCCGGGCACCGGGGGCGGTCGGGATCAGCAAGGTGAGCGTCCAGACGGGGACGAGCCACGGTGGCGTCGTCCTCCCCGACGGGACGGTGGCGAAGGTCGCCGTCGACTTCGGCGTTCACGAGCGTCTCGGCGCGGTCTGCCGGACCGAGTACGGCCTGGCCGGGACCGTCCAGCACGGCGCCTCGACCCTCCCCGACGAGATGTTCCACCGCTTCCGGGAGGTCGAGACGGCCGAGATCCACCTCGCCACGGGCTTCCAGAACACCCTCTTCGACCATCCGGCCTTCCCGGCCGACCTCCGCGAGGCGATGGAGCGCTGGTGCTTCGAGAACGCCGCCGACGAGCGGAAGGAGGGCGAGACCGACGCCCAGTTCGTCTACAAGACCCGCAAGAAGACGATCGGCCCCTTCAAGCGCCAGCTCTGGGATCTGCCGACGAAGGACGAGATCCTCGCCGTCCAGGCGGACAAGATCGGCTTCCTCTACGACCAGCTCGGGGTCGTCGGCACGCGGGCGATGGTCGAGCGGTACGTGACGCCCGTCGAGCTCCACCGGCCGCTTCCGGAGGTTCTCCGCGCCGGCGCGGCCACCCGGTGAGCCGGGCTGCGGAGGGGCCGAGCAGCATCGGTCCGAGGACCTTCGGTCCCGAGTGGAGCGCAAGCCTCCGACGGGCGAGCGAGGGCGACCTCGCCGCCTGGCTCCGGTTTGCCCTCGACTGCGCCGACGCCGCCGACGCCATCGCCCTCCGCTTCTTCCGGGAGGCCGTCGAGGTCCGGGCGAAGCCCGATCGGAGCTTCGTGACCGAGGCCGATTTGGCCATCGAGCGGCTCCTCCGGGAGCGGATCGCCGACGCCTATCCGGCCCACGGTGTCGTCGGCGAGGAGGAGGGTGACGACGGCGCAGACGCCGTGGCCCGCTGGTACCTCGATCCGATCGACGGGACCCACAACTTCATGCGCGGGATCCCGCTCTTCGGCATCCTCCTCGCCCTCGAGGTCGAGGGCGAGCTCCAGCTCGGCGTCCTCTCGGCCCCGGGTCTCGGCAGCCGCTGGTACGCGGCTCGGGGCGCCGGGGCGTGGGCGATCCACCGCTTCGGGACCGACGCCGACCGACCGCGGCGGATCGGCGTCTCGTCGGTCGATCGGCTCGCGGAAGCCCAGCTCCTCTACCGATCGCTGACGGACATCGAGGCGAGCGGGGTCGGGCCTGGCTTCCGCTCGCTCCTCGGGCGTGTCTGGCGGAGCCGGGGCTTCGGCGACTTCTGGGGCTACGCCCTCGTCGCCGAGGGCGCTGCCGAGGCGATGGTCGAGGCCGACCTCTCGCCCTGGGACCTCGCCGCCCCGACGGTCCTCGTCGAGGAGGCCGGCGGTCGGATCACGGACTTGGTGGGCCGGCGGACGATCCACGGCCGGAGCGCCCTCGCCTCGAACGGCCGCCTCCACGACGCGCTCCTCCGCGCGCTCCAGGCGGGCTGAAGGAACTCCTTGACCGGCGCAAGTTCTCGCGCACCCAGCGCAGGTCCCGTTGCTCGCCTGTGCTGGCCGCTCCGTCACTCGCATGGAAACAACAACTTCCACGCGAGCTTCGTCATATCCGACGGGGAGCCCCTTGGCCAGGATCGCTTCGGGCTCGACGACAACAATCGGGTGAACGACAGCTTCGGCCTTCACCTCCTCACTCATTCAGGGCAGTGGGTACTGTGGAACGCGGCGAATGCTCCCGGCACCCGAACGTTCGGCGGGAACCCGCCCTTCTACGACGAAGTGAAGCGCTATTCCGCATTTCGGACGGACGACCAATGACGGCCCGGCACGCTCCCACGCCCCGTCAGCAAGGAAGTCCAATCCTGGGGCTGGCCACGGTGGCAGCATTGGCGATATCGGTGCTCATCGTGGCCGCGCGCCCGGTTCCGGAGACTCGGGGCGGGGCGATGACCGGAGTGGCTCGAGCGACGTTGTCCGCTCCTGGTCCGGTGGCTCGGTCGGAGGTCGAGCTGGCGGGGGAAGCGTATGACCTCGAGTACGATCCGGTGCGGGGCAAGCTCTGGCTAGCGATCATGCGGGCGACCGGGCCGGACGACCTTGTGTCCGTCGACGTCGAGACCCTCGGGCAGGAGGCGTGGGCGCTCCCCGACGCGGACTACGGGGGCTTCTTGAGTCGCGTCAAGATCGGGGCCGATGGGGCCGTATGGGTGACGCAGCCATACCGGCTGATGCGGTTCGATCCCGGGTCATCGTCCCTCGCCGAACGTACGTTCGACCTTTTCGTTCCCGACGCCCTCGCGGGCGCGCTCGATCCCGGAGCTCCCCTCCCCGGGACGTGGATCTCGGCCATCACTCCCGACGCTGGCGCCATCCTCGTCGCGCGGAACAACGTGCCGTACCTGGTCCGTCTGAACGACTTGCTCGTGGAAGTCGAGCGGATCCCTGTCCCTGACTCCTACGCTGGAGCTCAGGACTTGGCAGTGGCCGGGCCGGATCGGATCTGGGTTCTCTCCGGACCGACGGCGCCGCCGTCGGTCGCGCTCTTGCGGCTGGACGGCGAGGTCCTCGCCGAGGTCGAAGGAGGTGGAACGCGACTTGCGTCGGCCGAGGGCCGAACCATCGCCCTCGGCGTCGGCGGCGGCTCGGTCCAGCTCAACCCCGATGGGTCGTTCTCGACTGGTCCAGGTCTTGGGCGCTCGGATCCCTCGCGCGCTGCCGGGCTCGGTAGCCGAACGGTGATCTACGACGCTGGTGCCGGGACGATCACGCTCTTCGAGGGATCGATCGTGATCGGCCAGCTCGTCCTCGGCGAGCGGATGATCGAGGTTCCGAATCCGGCTGGCGGGACGACGATCGGACGGATCCGCCCCGCGGTGAACGACGTGGCGCTCGACGGGAAGGGTCGAGTCTGGTATCTCGATGGCCGGGCCCACATGCTCGTTCGGTTGGCCTGGTAGGGGGCGGCGCGCGCGCGTCGGCCTCCGCGCGCTTCTCGTCGGAGCCATTCTCGCCGGTTGCCAGGCGGTTCTGCCGTCGCCGACACCGCCGCTACGTTCGCCGGCACTCGAACTTGCACGGTTTGTCGCCGATGGCCTCGTGTTCGACTACCCCACCACCTGGCGGCGGCTCGACGTGCGCGGCCACACGAGCTTCTCTGACACCGTCGTCGCTCTCGTTGGCGGTTCGGTGCCGCCCTGCCGGACGGCCTGCGACCTCGATGCGCTCCAGCTCGCCCCAGGATCGGTCCTGTTCGTCGTGACCCGTTACTCCAGCCCCGTCCCGCGAGATTCCAGCGACCTCATCGCGAACCCGACCACGACCGTGGCCGGCCTGCCGTCGGAGGTCGAGGCGACCGTCGGAGGGCGCAACGGCGCGGACGCCACGCTGAGGTGGCGGTTTCCTGCTCCCCGCTCGGTGGGTTCGTGGTACGAGTTCGTGGTCCGTGTTCGCGGCCCCGGCCAGGAGGCTCGAGAAGCGGAGGCTGCCGCCGTCGTCCGCTCCACGCGCCCTGATCCTCCCTTGGCGCCACTGCCGACCGACCGAGAAGCACTGACGCGAATCCTCGGTCTGGCGTTGGATCATCTAGGGGCGCATTCAACGGCGTTTCGGTGTTTTCCGCGAGCCGTCGGTCGCCGGACAGATGTTGTCACCCAGGACATCTGGGGTACGGATCTCGATCGGCCTGTAGCGGTCACGTGCGCGGTCGAGCGCATCGAGCCGACCGTCGTCGGCCTCCTGAAGCTGCGGTTGTCGCTCCAGCGCGCCGACGGGAGGCCCGAGGCCAGCGTGGAGCGGCTCAGCGTATGGGTCGACCCGGACGGCGCCATCGTTTCGATGCTCGTCGAGGACGGTATCGATCTCGGGGGATGACCACAACTCGTCGGGGATGACCGCAACTCGCCGACATCCCTGGCGCTGCCCGGCACGTTGACGGGAGCGAGGGCCGGCCCCATTCGAATCAGGCACCCGCGGCCGCCAGGCTCTCGGCGAGGATCCCGATGGCGAGCTCGACCTCCTCAGCGGTCGTCACGAGGGGCGGGATGATCCGGATGACGTTCCCGTACGAGCCGGCGGTGAGGACGATGAGCCGCCGGGCGAGGGCCTCGGCCTGGACCCGCTTCGTCAGCTCCGGATCGGGCAGCCGGCCGTCACCCGCGTCCGGTCGGACGAGCTCGAGGGCGACCATGCAGCCGAGGCCGCGGACGTCGCCGACGGTCGGGTGGTCGGCGGCGACCCGCCGGAGGCCGGCGAGGAGCTGGGCGCCCCGGGCGGCCGCGTTCGCGACGAGCCCCTCCTCCTCGATGACGTCGAGGGTCGCCAGGGCGGCGGCGCAGGCGACGACGTTGCCGCCGTACGTCCCGCCGTGGGTCCCTGGCGCCCAGCGATCGAGGAGGTCCCGCCGGGCGATGATGCCCGACAGCGGGAGCCCGGAGGCGATCCCCTTCGCTACGACGAGGATGTCGGGCTCGACCCCGGTGTGCTCGACGGCGAAGAGCCGGCCGGTCCGCCCGAAGCCGGTCTGGATCTCGTCGACGACGAGGAGGATCCCGTGACGGCGGGTGATCGCCCGGAGGCGGGGCAAAAAGTCGGGCGGTGGGACGATGTAGCCGCCCTCGCCGATGACCGGCTCGACGATGGCCGCCGCGACCCGGGAGGGGTCGACGAGCTGATGGAAGAGGAGGTCGAGCCGCTCCTCCCAGTCGCAGCTGCAGCGCTCGATCGGGTGGGGACCGCCCGGGGCCCGGTAGCAGTACGGGAAGTCGGCATGGTAGACGGAGCCCGGCAACGGCTCGTAGGCCGCCCGATAGACCTCCTTGGCGCTCGTCAGGGCCATGGCCTGGGCCGTTCGCCCGTGGAAGCCGTACCGGAAGGCGACGATCGCCGGGCGCCCCGTCGCCACCCGGGCCAGCTTCACGGCCGCTTCGACGGCCTCGGCGCCGCTGTTCGAGAGGAAGACACCCCACGGCCCACCCGGGAGGAGGGCGGCGAGGCGAGCGTGGAGCCGGAGACCTGGCTCGTGGAAGACGATGTTCTGCTGGCCGTGGATGAGCTTTGCCGCCTGCTCGGCGATGGCCGCTGCGACCCGGGGATGGGCGTGGCCGGTGTTCGTGACGCCGATCCCCGACGAGTAGTCGAGGTACCGCTCGCCGTCGACGGTCACGAGCCACGACCCCTCGCCCCGCTCGACAACGAGGTCGGTGATCCGGCTCCAGACGGCCGGCACGACGGACCGGTCGGGGAGGGGCCCGCCGCGATCGGGCCGAGCGGCGGACAGAGCAGACTCGTCGGGGGCGGCGTTCGCTTCGATCATCGTTACTTCCTCGTCATTCCTCGGCCGGGCGGACGGCGAGCCGGTGACCGGCCGGCCGAGCACGGGCTAGAAGGATGGTGGCGTGTTCACCCAGATGAGACGGGCCTCCCTCGAGCCGAGGCAGGCGAACCGATGGGGGAGCGTCGATGGGTAGGTGAGGGCGTCGCCGGGGCCGAGCTCGTAGTACTCGGCCTCGTCGAGCCAGACCCCGATCCGGCCGTCGAGGACGAACATGAACTCCTCGCCTGGGTGGTGGTACGTCCCATCGGACGTTGCCCCGGGGGCAAGGACGAAGAGCTGGGGTTCGAGGAGCGTTGCCTCGACGGCGAGGTCCTCGATCCGGACGCCACCCCCGGCCTCGATGATCCGGCGCTCGTCCCGACGGACGAGGCGGGTGCGGCGGACCGGCCCGCTGGCGAGGGCCGGGTCGGCGGTCGGCTCGGCCGTCAGCTCGGCGAGGGTCGCGTCACAGGCGGCGAGGGTTCGCCGGAGGGCCGCCACGGAGATCCCCGACAGACCCCGCTCGACGGCCGACAGGAACGAGATCGAGAGGCCGGACCGGGCGCTGACCTCGCGGAGGGTGAGGCGACGCCGGGTCCGAAGGGAGCGGAGGCGAGCGCCGAGATCGTTCGTCGTGGCGACGCCCGATCGACGAGAGCGGCGCTGGGCTCCGGACGCCTCGCCGGCCGGACCCGCCGACGGGCGCCGCTCGGCGCTGTCGGGGCGCCGAAGGCGACCTCTGGTGGGCTCGGGAAGGGGTCGGGCGGTGGCCGCGGCCTCGGCCGGGCCGGGGGACTCGTCGAGGAGCTGGCGGATCGCCGCCGCGTTCCAGCCCTCCTCGCGCCGCAGCCGGGCGATCCGGCGGAGGCGCTCGAGGGTCGGGCGGTCGTAGCGGCGGGCTCCACCCGGCGACCGGGTCGGCTCGACGAGCCCCTGCCGCTCCCAGAGCCGGAGCGTCGACGGGGAGACCCCGACGAGCCGTGCCGCTTCGGTCACTCCGAGGGCGTCGAGGAGCTCGTCGTCGACGAGGAGGACCGAGCTGACCACGGCGATCCTTCCTAGGCCCGCCGCCGACCGAGGACGACGGAGAGGGCGACGAAGCCGACGGCGACGAGGAAGATGAGCGTCCCGATGACGTTCACCTGGACCGGGATCCCGATCCGGGCCGCCCCCCAGATGTACATCGGGAAGGTGACCGTCCGTCCGGCGGTGAAGTTCGTGATGACGAAGTCGTCGATGGAGAGGCTGAAGGCGAGGAGCGCCGCGGCGATGATCCCGGGCAGGATGAGGGGGAAGGTCACTCGCCAGAACGTCGCCCACTCGTTCGCCCCCAGATCCATGGCCGCCTCCTCGAGGTGGCGATCGAAGCCGACGAGGCGGGCCCGGACGGTGACGACGACGTAGCTGATGTTGAACATGATGTGGGCGATGAGGATCGTCAGCTCGTTCAGCGGGAAGAACGGCGGCCGACCGATGGCCACGAACATCGTCAGGAGCGAGGCGCCCATGACGATTTCGGGTGTCGCCATCGGGATGAAGATGAGGAGGTTCGTCGCTCCTGCGCCCCGGAACTGGTAGCGAACGAGGGCGAGGGCGATGAGGGTCCCGAGGGCGGTGGCAATGAGGGTGGAGGCGAAGGCGATCTTCAGACTCGTCACCACGGCCTCGAAGAGACCGGGTACGCCGAAGGGGTTGAGCCAGTACTTGAGGGTGAAGGCTCGCCAGGCGACGTTGCTCCGGCCGATCGGATCGTTCACGCTGAAGAGGGCGATGACGAAGACCGGGAGCATGAGGTAGAGGACGGCGAAGCCTGTGTAGGCGAGGAGAAGGTAGCGGTCGAAGAAGCGGGCGAAGCGGTCGAGCCAGCCGAGCCTCGGCCCGGCGAGCTCGGCGGCGACGGCTTGCCGAGCCACCGGCTTAGATCCCCCGGACCGTGCTCGCGTTCTCCGTGCCGAGGAGGCGAGCGTAGATCGTCACGACGACGAGGATGGCGGCCATGAGGATGAAGCTGAGGGCCGAGGCCGTCGGGTAGTCGGCGTTGACGAGGAAGCGGGTCTGGATGACGTTCCCGATCATCGTCGTGCTCGGGTCGCCGAGGAGAGCTGCGTTCACGTAGTCGCCGAGGGCCGGGATCATGACGAGGAGCGTTCCGGCGAAGACGCCGGGCAGGGAGAGGGGGAAGGTGACCCGGGCGAAGGACTCCGAGAGGAAACCCGCCCCGACGACCGCCCCGCCACCGGCTCCCAGGGCGACCATGAGCGGCAGTTCGAAGCGGAAGATCGCTCCGAGGAGCCCGAAGAGGCCACCCCCGACGACCGCCCCGACGATCGTCCCGCCCGGGCGCCAGGGCCCGGCGTAGAGGTCCTCGGCGGCTTCCACGAGGTGGCGGTCGATCTTCTCCAAGGAGACGTAGATCGGGAGGGTCATGAAGGGCAGGAAGTTGTAGGTGATCCCCGAGACGACGGCGATCGGGGTGGCGAGGAGCCGGAAGCCGGGCGGCACGAGGCCGAGGTCCTTCAGCGGCCCGAGGACGATCCCGTCGTCGCCGAGGATGATCTTCCAGGCGAAGGTGCGGAGGAGGAAGCTCGTGAAGAAGGGCGCCACGACGAGGAAGAGAAGGAGGTTCTTCGCCCGTCCGCCCCGGAAGGCGATCGTGTAGGCGAGGGGGTAGGCGATGAGGAAGGTGAGGATCGTCGCCGCCAGGGCGTAGAGGATCGAGCGGCCGAACTGTTCCCCATAGCGCTCGAGGGCGGTCGGATACGTCCGCCAGTTCTCGAGGGAAAAGCGGAAGCCGGTCTCGAGGGTCCCCGACCAGAAGGAGCTGATGAACATCTGGACGGCCGGGTAGACGTAGAAGACGGCCAGCCAGAGGAGGCCCGGTGCCAGGAGCAGGTACGGCACCAGGCCCCGGTGCCGGGTCAGGAAGGCCCCCACGAAACCGACTCCCGCGTGCGTCGCGCTCCGGTGCCCGTCGTCAGGCGCCGATGAGGGTCGAGAACTGATCGTCGAAGTAGCGCTCTTCGTCCTCGGACAGGGACCGGAAGGCGCTGACCTTCGAGTAGGTGGCTTCGGTCGGGAAGATGAGCTCGTTCGTCACCAGGCTCTCGTCGATCTTCTTGATCGCCTCCTGGGCGCCCTTGACGGGGCAGATGTAGTTCACCCAGGCCTCGATCTGGGCGGCGATGTCGGGTCGGTAGACGAAGTCGATGAACACCTCGGCCGTGTACTTGTTCTTCGCCCCCTTCGGGATGAGCAGGCAGTCGTACCAGAGAACGCCGCCTTCGTCGGGGATCGAGAAGCGGAGCGTCCGACGCTCGAGCTGCTTCTGGATGATGTCCCCCGACCAGGCCATGGCCAGGACGACGTTGCCCGAAACGAGGTCCTCGGCGTACTCGTTGCCGGTGAAGGCCCGAACGATGCCGGCGTCCTTCGCCTTCTTCAGTTCGGCAATTGCCGCGTCGAACTGCTCCTTCGTGACCGTCGCGTTCTTGTAGCCGAGGCGGTTGAGGGCAAAGCTGACGCAGTCGCGCATCTCGGACAAGTACGTCACCCGCCCCTTCCACTTCGTGTCCCAGAGGGCGTTCACGCTCGTCAGCTCGCCGGTCACGGCGCTGTCGTAGCCGAGACCGGTCATCCCCGCCTGCCAGATGGCGTGGTAGTCGTTGTTCGGGTCGAAGTCGGCGCCCTTGTAGGCGTCCTCGAGGTTGGCCGGGAAGTTCTTCATGTGCGAGTGATCGAGCTTTTCGAGCCAGCCGAGGCGGACGAGGCGGGCGGCCATCCACTGGGTCAGGACGATGAGGTCCCAGCCCGTGTCCTGGCCCGCCTCGAGGGGTGCTCGGATCGTGCCGAAGAACTCGTTGTTGTCGTTGATGACCTCGGCGTAGTTGACGGTTACCCCGTACTCGGCCTTGAAGTCCTCGAGGGTCTTGTGCTTCGTCGGGTCGTTCTCGTCGGTGTCGATGTAGAGGGGCCAGTTCGCGAAGTTCAGGACGCTCGAAAGGGACGGCCCGGGAGTCGGCTCGGCCGAGGCTGGCGCCGACGGAGCCGCCGAGGGGCTCCCCGCCGCCGAGGGGCTCCCCGCCGCCGAGGGCGACGGGCTCTCGGTCCCGGGGCTGCCGCAGGCGGCGAGAAAGGCGCCGAAGCCGGCAAGGCCGGTCCCGACCAGGAACTGCCGGCGGCTGATGATCGGGTCGCGCATCGCTTCCTCCTCCTGCTCAATGGGGCTGACGAGGGCCGCGGACCCGGGCTCGCTCACCCGGCCGCTGCCTCGTCGGTGTCCCGGTCGTCCTCGACCGGCACGACGAAGGTGTGGTCCGGCGACCAGCTCAGGCGGACCTCCTCGCCGGGTCGCCAGAGTTCCGAGCGGGTGGCCCGCTCGACGTTCTGCTCGTAGACGGTGAGTCGGGCGCCGCCCCGGATCTCGACGATGTAGCTCGTCGAGACCCCCAGGTACGAGGCGTCCCGGACGACGCCGACAAGGGCGTTGTGGCCATCGGGGATCGGCTCTTCGGGCTCTCGGAGGCGAATCTTCTCGGGCCGGACGCCGACCTCGATCCGGCTCAGGCCGGTCGTCTGGGCCCGAGGGATTCGAACGGGCGTCTCGTCCCGGAGGCGGGCGACGGCGTAGTCGCCGACCGTCCCGTCCAGGGTCGCCGGGAGGAGGTTGCTGACGCCGAGGAAGCCGGCGACGAAGCGGCTCGCCGGGCGCTCGTAGAGACTCTCCGGGTCGCCGAGCTGCTCGTACCGGCCGCGGTTCATGACCGCGATCCGGTCTGACATCGTCATCGCCTCCTCCTGGTCATGGGTCACGTAGATGAACGTGATCCCCACCTCCTGCTGGATCCGCTTCAGCTCGACCTGCATCTGCTTGCGGAGCTTCAGGTCGAGGGCGCCGAGGGGCTCGTCGAGGAGGAGGACGGCCGGTCGGTTGACGAGGGCTCGGGCGAGGGCGACCCGCTGGGCCTGGCCGCCGCTGATCTGGCTCGGTCGTCGCTTTTCGAAGCCCGTCATCTCGACGAGCCGGAGCATCTCGGCGACCCGCTCCCGGACCTCCCGCTCGGGCACCCGCCGCCGGCGGAGGCCGAAGGCGATGTTGTCGTAGACGTTCAGATGGGGAAAGAGGGCGTAGTTCTGGAAGACGGTGTTGACGTTCCGCCGGTACGGGGGCAGCCAGGTGACGTCCTCGCCCTGGAGCTCGATCCGGCCCTCCGTCGGCTGCTCGAAGCCGCCGATGATCCGGAGGGTCGTCGTCTTGCCGCAGCCCGACGGGCCGAGGAGGGAGAAGAACTCGCCCGACTCGACCTCGAGGTCGATGTGGTCGACGGCGACGGTGTCGCCGAAGCGCTTCGTCACACCGACGAGCCGGACGTCGATCGGGGCCATCTGTGGGTCGCGCTCCTCGTGTGGTTCCTGGGCCAGCGCGCTCCTGTTCGCCAGGGCTGGAGGGTTCCTGTAGATGAGACCCAAGGGTAGGCGTCGCCGGCGCGGCCTGTCAAGGACGCCGCGGGCGCACGTGGGAAGGGTCCCGGAGAGCGGAACGGCCCGTCGGAGGACCCGGCGGCGCGAACCGGGGAGCGCGGACGAGACCGCGCTCGTCGGCTCGACGGCTCTTTGCGGCCGTCGAAGGTAGAATTCGACGCGGCCCTCGTCGAAACCACCCACGCACCCAGGGAAGGATCCACCGCCGATGACGACACTCAGCGAGGGGGCGATTCGCGACGCCCTCCGGCGCGTCCACGATCCCGAGCTCGGCCGCGACATCGTCAGCCTGAACATGGTCAAGGAGATCGTCGTCGACGGCTCCCGGGTCGACCTCACCCTCGAGCTCACCACCCCTGCCTGCCCCTTGAAAGACGAGATCGAGGTCGCCGTCCGGCGCGTCCTCGAGCCCCTCGGGGTGGCGCAGGTCCGGGTCACCTGGGGAGCGATGGTCCGGCGGACGGCCTCGCCGCAACAGGCGCAGCTCGTCCCCGGGGTGAAGAACATCATCGCCGTCGCCTCCGGCAAGGGCGGGGTCGGCAAGAGCACCGTGAGCGTCAACCTCGCCGTCGCCCTCGCCCAGGCAGGGGCCTCGGTGGGCCTCCTCGACGCCGACATCACCGGTCCGAACATCCCCCTCATGCTCGGCGTCGACGGGCAGCCGACGGCGAGCCCGAACAACAAGATCGTCCCCCTCGAGCGGTACGGCGTGAAGGTCATTTCGATCCAGTTCTTCATTCCCGAGGGCCAGCCCGTCGTCTGGCGGGGCCCCCTCGTTGGTGGCGCCATCCAGCAGTTCCTCCGCGACGTCGAGTGGGGCGAGCTCGATTACCTCGTCGTCGACCTCCCGCCCGGAACCTCGGATGCCCAGCTCACCCTCGCCCAGTCGGTCCCCGTCGGAGGGGTCGTCCTCGTGACGACGCCCCAGGAGGTCTCCCTCGCCGACGTCCGGAAGGCGGCAGCGATGCTCCGACGGATGAACGTCCCCATCATCGGCGTCGTCGAGAACATGAGCGCCTTCGTCTGCCCCCACTGTGGCGAAGCGACGGAAATCTTCGGGCGGGGCGGCGGTGAGCGGTTCGCCGCCGAGCAGGGGATCGAATACCTCGGCGGCATCCCCCTCGACGTGACCGTCCGTCAGGGCGGCGACGTTGGGGTGCCATCGGTCGCCCAGCGCGAGCCCGGGCCTGCGGCCGAGGCCCTCCGCCAGCTCGCCTCGATCGTCGCGGCTCGAATGAGCGTCCGGGCCGAGGCGGCGGCCCAGCCGGTGTTGACCATCTCGTAGGAAGGCTGCCGAGGAGGCCGTCGGAGCGGGATCACGGCGCTTGGCGCAGGCGGCCGGCGGAACCGGACTCGGTCCGGAGGACGACGGAGGGTCGAGGCCGGGTGGATCGCCGATGCGAGGCTGGGATCGACCGATCGCCCGGATCCGGATGGCGTAGGATGGACCGGGCACGGTCGACGGAGGTGTGGAGGTGACCTGCCCGGTTTGCAGAACGACGACGGTCCCGGAGGCACGCTTCTGCCACGCCTGCGGGGCGGAGATCCGGCCGCAGCTCGGCGGCGAGGCGGGCGACGGCGGGGCCGAGGCGGGGGCCTCGCGGCTGGCAGCCCGAGCCATCGGGGCGTCGGTTCCGGGCGGCGAGGCGGCCGACGGCGGGGCCGAGGCCGAGCTCGACCGACGGGTCGTCACGGTCCTCGTCGCCGACCTCGTCGGCTATTCGGGCCTCGTGGCGGCCCACGATCCCGAGGATGTCCGGCGGCGGATGGACGCCCTCTTCAGCCGCTTGGCTGCCTGTGTCGATCGCTTCGGGGGTTCCGTGGAGAAGTTCGTCGGCGATGCCATCTTCGCCGTCTTCGGCATTCCCGGCAGCCACGACGATGATGCCCTCCGGGCCGTCGTCTGTGCCCGGGCGATGCGGGATGTCGCCCGGGGGACGCGGCTCCTCGAAGCGTCCGATGGCCGTTCCGAAGATCGCGAGGCGGGGGCCCGGGATCCCGTCGACGACCGGGACTGGCTCGAGCTCCGCATCGGGCTCTCCACGGGTGAGGTCGTCGCCGGGCCTCGGCGGCTCGCCGGCCGGGCCGACTGGACGATCACCGGGCTGCCGGCTGCCCTGGCAGCCCGGATCGCCGAGCGGGCGCGACCGGGTGAGGTCCTCGTCGACCCCGAAACGGCCCTGGCGGCACGCCACCGGATCGATGTCGAGGTGACCGATCGGGCCGTCGTCGTCCCTGGCCGATCACCGCTCCGACTGCTCCGGGTCGTCGGTCTCCGCTCCCCTTTTGGGATGGCGACGATCGGTCCCGCCCTCATCGGGCGCTGGCGGGAGCGGGAGCGACTTCGGGCTGCCCTTGACGCCGTGGCCAGAACGGGTCGAGGCCGGGTCGTCCTCGTCGTCGGCGAGGCCGGGATCGGGAAGTCACGACTTCTCGCTGACCTCGAGGCCGACGCGCGCGCCGCCGGCTTTCGCTGGACCTGGACCGAGAACGTCTCGTACCGCGCAGCGGAGCCATACGCCTCGGCCCGGAACTTCGTCGAGGCCGTCGCCGCGGAGCTCGGTCTCGACGCCGGGACCGCCGCCCGGCAGCTCGTCCTCGGCGGTGACCTCGAGACACCGCTCGGCCGCCGCTATGCCGGTGCCATCGCCGTCCTCGCCCGGGAGGCAGGGATCGACGGCTGGGAGGCGGAGCTCGCCCTCGCGCCGGTCGATCCGGTGGCGGTGGCGACGTCCCTCCTCGAGGTCGGGACGCGCTTCGTCCGTCGCCTCGCCGAGACCACCGGTCGGCGGGTCGTCGTCCTCGACGACCTCCACTGGGCCGATCCCTCGAGTCGCCCGATCACCGACCATCTCATCGCGACCTGCCCGGATCTGCCGTTTCTCGTTCTGGCTACGATCCGCCCCGGCCGGCTTCCAGCGTGGGCGGACCTGTCCCACGTCGAGGTCGTCGACCTCGGGGGGCTCGACGTGTCGGAGACCGAGCGCCTCGTCGAGGCCCTCGTCGGGGTCGATCTGAGCTCAGCCGACGCGGCGCGGCTCTGGGAACGGACCGGGGGGAACCCGCTCTTCATCGTCGAAACGATCCGCTCGCTCCTCGACGAGGGGGCGGCCCGCGTCGAGGACGGTCGGCTCGTCGTCGACCCCGTCCGGCTGACGGGCGGTGTTCCCCTCACCCTGCGGGCCATGGTCGGGGCTCGACTCGACGCCCTCGACCCTGAGGACCGGGCCGTCCTCGAGGTCGCCTCGGTGGTCGGGATGAGCTTCGACGTCGAAACGGTCGGGGCTCTTCTCGGCCGCCCCGTCGGCGAGGGCGAGCTCCTCCGTCTCGGGCGGGCTGGCTTTTTGACTCCGGTCTTGTCGGCCGGCCGGTGGCGCTTCACCCACCCCCTCGTCCACGAGGCGACCCACCGGCGGATGGTGGCGAGTCGTCGGGTCGCCCTCCACACCCGGCTCGCCGATCACCTCGAGGCGAGCGAACCGCCGCCGCCGGCTAGCCAGCTCGCTTTCCATCGCGCCATCGCCCGCGATCCGCGGGCAGTGCCGCTCCTCGCCCGGGCCGCGGACGAAGCCATCGCTGCCGGCGCGATGGTCGAGGCGGCAGGCTTCTTCCGGACGGCGGCCGAACTCGCTGCCGACCCCGTTTCGGCCGAGCGCTTCCGGCACCTCGCCAGCCTCGCCCTGGGTCGGGGCGGCCTCACCGGTCGGGAGCCAGTCAGCGGTGCCACCTCGTAGGAGCGCCGACGGGAGCCTCGGGCGGCGGGTCGTCCGCGGCAACCCGACCCGCGCCGAGATCGCGACGGCGCTTGCCCGGACCCGCATCTTCGCCCGGCTCGACGAGCCGGCCCTCGACCGCCTCGCCGGAGAGCTCCGGCGGCGCCGCTTCGGGCGGGGCGAGGTCATCTTCCACCTCGGTGACCCCGGTGATGCGCTCTTCCTCATCGTCGCCGGGGCGGTCAAGATCAGCCTCCCGACCGAAGAGGGCGGCGAGGCCATCCTGGCGACCCTCCGTCCGGGCGAGGTCTTCGGCGAGCTCGCCCTCCTCGACGGCGCCCCGCGCTCGGCGAGCGCGGTCGCGATGGCACCGACCGAGGTCCTCGTCCTCTCGCGGCCCCGCTTCGAGGAGCTCGTCGAGGCGGAACCCGCCATCCGGCAGGCGCTCTTCCGGACCCTGGCCGCCGAGATCCGTCGGCTGACCGAACAGGTCGCCGAGCTCCACTTCCTCGACATCCCGGGCCGCCTGGCCGCCCGGCTCCTCCGGCTGGCCGAGGAAGCCGGCGTCCGGCAGCTCGACGGGACGATTCGGCTCGATGGCCCGATCACCCAGGGCGAGCTGGCGGCGATGATCGGCTCGACCCGGCAGACGGTGAACCGCTTCCTCGGTGCCTTCGCTGCGGCTGGCCTCGTTCGCTTCGAGCGGGAGGCGATCGTCATCGTCGACGCGGCGGGCCTCAGCCGGGCGGCGGGTCGCTAGCCGGGCAGGAGCCGGTCGGGCGCGAGTCGGTCCGCGCGAACCGGTCGAGGGTCAGCCGCCCGAAATGAGGCCCTCGCCGCGCGAGCTGAGGAGGAGCTGGGCCTGGGTCTCCTCGAGGTGGTCGGCCGCCACAGCCGCCAGCCGCTGGATGAGGGTCCGGGTCCGCTGGGAGCCGCTGGCCAAGAAGTCGAGGAGCGCCTCGACTGGGAGTTCGATGACCTGGGCGCCGTCGACGGCGCGGGCGGTCGTCAACCAGCGGGCGTGGGGCCGCAGGGCGCTCCAGCCGAGGATGTCGCCGGGCCCAGCACTCATGACGATCGTCGTGCGACCGGCGCCGGTCGCTCTGAGGACGACCCGGCCCCGCTCGACGACGAAGCACGACTCGGCTGGCGCACCATGCTCGAAGAGGATCCCGCCCGGCGCGAGCCGACGGCGGCGAGCGACACGAAGGAGCGGCTCGAGTTCTTCGGCGGCCATGCCGGAGAAGAGCGCGCAGGCGCTCAGATCGCCAGCGGTCACCGGGCGCTCGGTCGGCGGCTCCTCGGTCGGCTCCTCGGTCGGCTCCTCGGTCGGCGGCTCGGTCGGCTCCTCGGTCGGCGGCTCGGTCGGCTCCTCGGTCGGCGGCTCATTCGGCTCCATCGGCGTGCCGCCAAGTCTACGCCCGGGGCGGCGCCTCCGGCTCGAGCCTCGGCCCGGCAACGAGATGTCGACGGAGGACGTCGGCGGCGGCGACGGCGGCCCGGAGGCGGGCCTGGCCCCCGGTGCCGAAGACGGTCCGGAGCTCGGCGCGCTCGTCGAGGGGATCGGCGACCCCGATGGCGACGACGCTGTCGGACCCGGCGGGCACGAGGCTGACGGCGAGGCCCACCTCGGCCCCGGCCCTTGCCCGAATGGCGCCGGCCCGCTCGACGAGGGCCGCGGTCCCGACGGCGCCGGGTGACGGCTCGACCTCGACCTGGACGAGGCGGCCGTCGAGGGCGAGGGATTCGAGGAGGCCGAGGACACTCCCCGCCGTCCCGAGCTCGACGAGGGCGAGGCGCCAGGCCCGCCCGTCGAGGAGTCGCCCGAGCACGCTCGCCCAGGTGTCGCCGTCGGTTCCCCAGACGGCATCCCCGAGGCGGGCACGGACGGCGGCATCGGCCTCGGCCAGGAGAGTCGCCGCTCGCTGCCGTCGTCGGCGGGAGGTCCCGGGCTCGTCGCGGGCGACGATGACGATGTCAACGGCGTCCTGGCGGGCGTAGGTGGCCAGGCGAGGGTTCGGCTTCCGGAGGAGCTCCTCGCCGAGGATCTCGACGAGCTGGGACTCGCCGACACCGACGGTCCGGAGCGTCCGCACGAGCTGGCGTCGACCGAGGCCGCGCCGTCGGAGGCGCCCGAGGACCCAGTCGGTCCACATCGGTCGGAGCTCCCGAGGCGGCCCCGGAAGGGCGACGATGAGGCGTCCGTCGGGCCGCTCGACCCACCAGCCGGGAGCGGTCCCGTTCGGGTTCGGGATCGGGCGCGCCGACGGGATGCGCCAAGCCTGCTTGAGGTTCGAGGCGGGGTAGGGGAGGCCGCGCCGCCGCCAGCGTCGCCGGAGGGCGGCCTCGAGGCGGCGGTCGACGACCGGCTCCTCGCCGCAGACGAAAGCGATCGCCTCCCGGGTCAGATCGTCCGGCGTCGGTCCCAGACCGCCGGTCGTCAGGACGAGGTCGACGCGCGCTAGGACCGTCCCGAGGGCGGCGACGACGGTCTCCAGATCGTCGGGGAGGAGGGCGATCCCGACGACGTCGACGCCGTCGGCGCTGAGGGCGCCGGCGAGCTCGGCCGCGTTCGTGTCGCGGGTCGTGCCCGTCGTCAGCTCCGAGCCGACGGCGAGGATGGCGGCCGTCCGGACGGGGCGGGTGGGGCGAACCGGGCCGTCGGCGGTGGCGTCGACGTCCTGGCGGACCGACTCGCTCGGCGAGGTCGGGCGGGCCGTCACCGCCAGAGCGATGGGTACGGGTGGCGACCGACGAGGAGGTCGCCGGTCCGGAAGCGGTCGAGCCGGAAGGGGGCAAGATCGCGGGCGCCGTCCTCGTCTCCACAGATCCAGGCCGCCAGGGCGGCTCCGATCGCCGGGGCCGTCTTGAAGCCCGTGCCCGAGAAGCCACAGCAGAGCCAGAAGCCGTCCGGACCGGCGGGGCCGATGATCGCCCGCTGATCGGGGGTGATTCCGTCCTGCCCGACGAAGGTCCGTTCGAGGGTCGCCGCCTCGGCAGCGGGAAGGCGGCGGGTGAGCCGCTCGACGGCGATGTCGACCGTCCTCGTCGGCGTCGCTTCGAGGGGCCGATCGGGATCGCCGCCGAGCCGGTTCTCGTCCTCGAGGCCGACGAGGAGCTGGCGGCTGCCCTCGGGCCGGAAGTAGACGCCGAGGGCGTGGTCGAGGACGACCGGCAGCGGCGACCGGAGCCCGGCGGGCCGGCCGAGGACGAAGGTATCGTGGCGCCACGGCTCCAGGGGGACGTCGAGGCCGACGGTGGCAGCGAGCCGGGCGGCCCAGGCGCCGGCGGCGTCGACGACGACGGGCGCCGCGAAGGACCCCCGGTTCGCCACGACCCCGCTCACTCGCTCGCCGTCCGTCGTGACCCGCTCGACCCGACAGCCGCCGACGTATCGGGCGCCGCGGTCTCGGGCCGCCGCCAGAAACCCCGCCGCCGTCGCCGCCGGGTCGGCGTACCCCGAGAGGGGCTCGTAGGCGGCGAGGACGACGTCGTCGACGGCGAGGTCGGGGACGAGCCGGCGGACGTCGTCGCCGTCGACGAGGATCGTCGCCACCCCGAGGCGCTGCTGCATCGCCACGTTCGCTCGAAGCTGCTCCTCGAAGCCCGGCGGGACGAGCTGGAGGAAGCCGGTCCGGACGAACCCCGGGTCCCCGGTGCCGACTCGGGCGGCCCAGTCCCAGAAGGTGGCGAAGGAGGCCCAGGCGAGGCGGGCTTCGGCCTCGAGGTCGTAGTGCATCCGGACGAAGCCCGACGAGCGACCGGTCGCCCCGGCGGCGACGCTCTCCCGCTCGAGGACGAGGACCGAGGCGCCGCGTTCGGCGAGATGGAAGGCGAGGCTCGCCCCTTGGACTCCGGCTCCGACAACGATGACGTCCGCGCTCGTCACCGGCCCATGATCGGGGTCGGCGGGCGAGCGCGTCAAGCCGAACCCGGAGGGGGGCCGATGGAACTCCCGCCGGGGCGGCGGACGGCCCATGGCGGGCTCGGCACGGGCGCGCTAGTCTGGTGTCGGCGGCCCTCACCGGCGGGCCGGCAGACGCCGTCCTACCGCTCGGCGATGAGGCGCCCCGACAGCGCGCGATGGACGCCATGGAACAGACCGGCTTCCTCGATCTCGATCGGCTCCTCGAGCTCGTGCGGCGGACGCGCGAGCTCCTCGACGCGGCCATCGACGAGGGCGGTCTCCCCGAGGGCGGAGCGGACTACCTGGCCGAGGCGACGCTTCCCCACATCGAGGGCATCGAGGCCGGCTTCGTCGGTTGGGTCCGCTCCGAGCACGCCGGGCTCGACGAGCTCCGCTACCTCCTCTCCCAGGTCGTCCACCTTGATCGGATCGCCCCCGAGACGGATGCCGAGCGTCGGGCTGCCCTCGCCGAGGCAATCCTGGAACGGAGCCTCGGCCGCGGGCGGCCACGCCTCCAGCGAGCGAAGGCGTGGGATCTCGCTGCCCTCACCCATGCGCGGGTCGTTCTCGGCTACCTGCCCCGGATGCCCGCCGAGCGGGTTCGCTACCCGGCCGGGTTCCGGACCTACGCCGACATCCCGGTCCCCCGGGGACCGGCCGAGCTCGCCGAGCGGATCCGAGAGCTCGAGCGCCAGCTCTGGCGGACGGCAACGGGGCGCCGCCCGGAGCCCCTCGATCCGGCCTTCAAGCGAACGTACGGCTTCTTCGACGCCGCCGACCAGCTCGGGCGACGGGCGTTCGGCCTGCCCGCCTGAAGCACGGGTCCCGGATCCCCCTCGGCCAGCGCGCCCACCGAGGGGGTATGATCGGCTCGTCCCAGTCATCCTCACCGCCGCATCGGAGATCAGACCCTGAACGTTCCTCCGACGGCGTCCGCGCCAGGTCCGGGATCCGGCCGCGAGCCGGCCGGGCTCCGGGACCAGCTCGGTCGCCTCCTCGCTGCGGCTCGCCGCCTCGTCGGTGCCCACCTCGCCCTGGCCCGAGCGGAGGGGGCGGCCATCGCCGAGGAGATCCGCCGCGCGGCGGCCCTGGCCGGGTTCGCGGTCGCCGCCCTCCTCTTCGCCGCCGCCCTCCTCACCCTCGGCCTCGTCCTCTTCCTCGCCGAGTGGCTCTTCGGCTCCATCGGCTGGGGCGTCGCCATCGGGTCGCTCGCGGCCGTCGGTGCCGCCGGGGCGGCCGTCCTCGGCATCCTCCGGATTCCGGGAACTCGCCTCGGCGGGACGGCGCTCCTCGGGCTCCTCGCCGCCGTCGTCGTCGGGCTCGCCCTCGGGCTCGGCTGGCTCCACGCCGGGTGGACGGATCTGGGGACGAACCTCTTCGGTGGGTTCGACCCGGCCTGGCGGACGATCGTCGCCGCGACGGTCGGGGGCCTCGTGGTCGGGGTCGTCGTCGGTCTCGCCGCCGGCCTCGCCGTCGATCGATCCATGCCGGTCGCCGCCGCCGGGATCGTCGTCGGCGGCATCGCCGGGCTCCTCGCCGGGCCGCTCACAGCGATCGACTACGACCCGTCGCCTGCGGCCGGGGCGGCGGTGACCGTAGGGCTCGTCGTCTGGATCGCCGCCATGGTCGTCGACGTCTGGCGCCGCGGCGTCGACCTCGAGGCGCTTCGCTCCCGCTACTGGCCGACCGAGACGATCGAGACGACGAAGGAGACAATCGAGTGGATTCGCGAACAGCAGCCGCTCAAGCGGAAGTCGTAGCCGCCCGCCGGGCGCTCACCGAGGAGCTCGGTCGGACCGAGGCCGCCGTCCGAGCGGCCGTCGACATTCCGGCCCGGATCCGCCACGACCCGGTCCGGACGCTGGGGGCGGCCGCCGGTCTTGCCTTCCTCATCCTGCGGGGTCCGCAGCGGGTGACCCGGCGGCTCTGGCGTGCCGTTCGGGGGCCAGCGGCGGCCCTCCCGGCGTCCCTCCTTCCGGAGGAGATCGAACGGGCCGTCCGGGCCCTCGGCGAGGACGGCGCCCGTGTCCGAGGTACCCTCGAACGGGAGTTCGCCCGCTATCTCGCGGAGCGGTCGAAGGCTCGCCGGAAGGAGGACCTCGGGGCGGCGGCGGCGGCGCTCCTCCGGAACGTCGCCGGGCCGGTCTCGGCCCGCCTCGGCCGTCGGCTCGCCGAGTCGCTCTTCGAGGCGGACCGCGCGACCCTCGCCCGCTGGCGGGACCGGCTCCGGCGCTAGAACTGGCGGTCCAGATCCCCCTGCGGCCGCGATCGCGCGGCCTCGGACCCCGCTACGATCTCCGTGGGCGAGTGGCGGAATGGCAGACGCGCCGGCCTTAGGAGCCGGTGCCCCGCGAGGGGCGTGTCAGTTCGAGTCTGACCTCGCCTACCATGCTCCGATTGTCTTCGTTCAGCGCCAGCACCACCCGGGCCGCGGCCCGCAGCGCCCGAGCCGGTGCCCGCATCGCCCCACCCGCCGCCCTATACTGCCCGGGCGATGAACGTCACCGTCACCCCCGCACCGAAGAGCTCGGTCACCCTCGAAGTCGAGGTTCCCTCCGAGCGGCTCGCCCGGGCCGTCGAGGCGGCCGTCCGCCGCCTCGGCCAGCGGACCCGCGTTCCCGGCTTTCGGCCCGGGAAGGCGCCCCGGGCGATGCTCGAGCGCGTCCTCGGCCCGGGCGCCGTCCTCGACGAGGCTGTCGACCAGCTCGTCGAGGACGCCTACCGGGCGGCCCTCGTCGAGGCGAAGGTCGTCCCGCTCGCCCAGGCGAACGTCGAGGTCGTCCAGGCTGAGGAGGGCAAGCCCCTCGTCTTCCGGGCCACCGTCCCGGTGCGCCCCGAGGTGACCCTCGGCGACTACAAGAACTTCCCCTTCCGGCCGGAGATCGAGCCCGTCGACGAGGCGCGGATCGAGCGCGTTCTCGAGGGGCTCAGAGAGCAGCACGCGATCCTCTCGCCGGTCGAGGACCGCCCGGCGCAGGCCGGCGACCTCGCCGTCATCGAGTTCGAGGGTCGCCGCGACGGTGCCCCCGTCGACGGCGCCTCGGCCCAGCGCTTCCCGGTCGTCATCGGCGAGGAGCGCCTCGTGCCGGGCTTCGAGGACCACCTCGTGGGACTCCGCGTGGGGGAGACGACGACGTTCGAGCTCACCCTCCCGCAGGACGACCCGAATCCGGCGATCGCCGGCGCCAGCGTCGAGTTCACCGTTACCCTCCACGAACTCCGGGAGAAGGTCCTGCCACCCCTCGACGACAGCTTCGCTCAGGCCGTCGGCCCCTACGCCGATCTCGCTGCTCTCCGGGACGAGATCCGAACTCGCCTCGAGCGCTACGCCGTCGACCGGGCCCGGCACGGCTTCGGCGATCGGATCGTCGAGTACGCCACTGCGAACGCGAGCGTCGAGGTCCCCGACATCCTCGTTGAGGAGGAGCTCGAGCTCATGCAGGACGAGCTCCGGAGCGCCCTCGCCCGGGAGGGAATCGACTACCGCACCTACCTCCGGATCCGGGCCGCCCAGCGCGACACGGCGTCCGAGGCCGAGCCGCAAGGTCCAACCCGGGACCCGAAGACGGGTTTGGTCCTCCCACCCGGAGTCCGCCGACCCGCGGAGGAGGAGACGAGCCTCGAAGCCGAAGAAGCGCGGCTCCTGGCCGAGCTCCGACCGCGGGCCGAGAAGCGGGCCAAGGTTCTGCTCGTCCTCTCGAAGATCGCCGAAGTCGAAGGCGTCGAGGCCCCCGAGGAGGCGGTCGAGGCTGAGCTCGCCCGAACCCGGGAGCGGTACGCCGCGAACCCGCGCCTCCTCCGCTACCTGGAAAGCGAGCGCGGGCGCGCCCTCGTCCGGAGCAACCTCCGCCGCTCGCTTGTCGTCGAGCACCTCATCGACGCCTGGCTGGCTGCCCACCCTGAGCATCCGCCGCTCCAGCACCTGGAGGATGACGAGCCGGTTCCACCGCCCGAACGAACGCCGCTGGCGGCCGAGCCGACCCGAGGGAACCCTGCGACGGCGTCCACCGAATCAGCCGAGTTGCCAGAATCGAGTCGCGGCGCGGCCGGTGGGACGGTCGAGCTCGCCTCGCCGGCAGGCAGCGAGCCGGCCGGCTGAGGATCGATCCTACCGCGCCGGCAACGAAGAGCTACCTGGAGGAAGAACGACCATGCTCGTCCCGATGGTGATCGAAAGCTCCAGCCGGGGAGAGCGCGCCTACGACATCTACTCGCGGCTCCTCAAGGAGCGGATCATCTTCCTCGGCGACGCGATCGAGGATCACGTTGCCAACCTCGTCATCGCCCAGCTCCTCTTCCTCGACTCCGAGGACCCGGAGAAGGACATCTACCTCTACATCAACTCGCCCGGCGGGGTCGTCACGAGCGGCCTCGCCATCTACGACACGATGCAGTACGTCCGGGCGCCCGTGGCCACGATCTGCATCGGCATGGCGGCCTCGATGGCGGCCGTCCTTCTCGCCGCCGGGGCGAAGGGGAAGCGCTACGCCCTCCCGAACAGCCGGATCATGATCCACCAGGGCACTGGTGGCTTCCGAGGCTCGGCTCCCGACGCGATCATCCAGATGCGGGAATGGGAGTTCCTCGTCCGGCGGAACCACGAGCTCCTCGCCCGCCACACCGGGCAGCCCCTCGAGAAGATCATTCGGGACACCGAACGGGACTATTTCATGTCTCCCGAGGAGGCGAAGGAGTATGGCATCATCGATGCCGTCTACTCGGTCGGCTGGGACTCGCTGACGGCGATCCACCACGACGCCGAGAAGGCGGCCGCGGCGGCGGCCTCCGGCGAGGCCCCAGCCGGATCGGTACCGGCCGAACCGGGCCCGGTGCCGAAGAAGGCGAAGGACGAGTAGGAAGGGGACGGGGCGGCCGTGTCGAGCTCGAGCACGAAGAACCCGAAGGTGCCGTACCGCTGTAGCTTCTGCGGCAAGAGCCAGGAGCAGGTTCGGAAGCTCATCGCCGGCCAGGGCGTCTACATCTGCGACGAGTGCGTCAACCTCTGCCAGGAGATCATCGAGGAGGAGACCCTCGAGTCGCCCCGACCGAAGCCCCAGACCCCGAAGCTCCCGAACCCCCGCCAGATCAAGGCCGCCCTCGACCAGTACGTCATCAGCCAGGAAAAGGCGAAGAAGGTCCTCTCGGTCGCCGTCTACAACCACTACAAGCGAGTCAACGCCGGCCACCAGATCGACGACGTCGAGCTCCAAAAGTCGAACGTCCTCCTCGTCGGGCCGACCGGCTCCGGCAAGACCCTCCTCGCCCAGACCCTGGCCAAGATCCTCGACGTCCCCTTCTGCATCGCCGACGCGACGAGCCTGACCGAGGCTGGCTACGTCGGCGAGGACGTCGAGAACATCCTCCTCCGCCTCATTCAAGCCGCCGACTTTGACGTTGCCCGGGCCCAGCGGGGGATCGTCTACATCGACGAGATCGACAAGATCGCCCGCAAGGCCGACAACCCGTCGATCACCCGGGATGTCTCCGGCGAGGGGGTCCAGCAGGCCCTCCTCAAGATCCTGGAGGGGACGATCGCCAACGTGCCGCCCCAGGGCGGCCGCAAGCACCCCCACCAGGACTTCATCCAGATCGATACGACGAACATCCTCTTCATCTGCGGCGGCGCCTTCGATGGTCTGGAGAAGATCGTCGAAGAGCGGGTGGGGCGGCGGGCGATCGGCTTCGGGGTCGAGACGCCGGTCTCGAAGGAGGACCGGAGCCGGATCCTGGAAAAGCTCATGCCCGAGGACCTCCTCAAGTATGGCCTCATCCCCGAGTTCGTCGGTCGGCTGCCGGTCGTTGTCACCCTCGCCCCCTTGAGCGCCGACGACCTCGTCCGGGTCCTCACCGAGCCGAAGAATGCCATCACCCGCCAGTTCCAGAAGTTCCTCGGTCTCGACAAGGTCGAGCTCGTCTTTACCGAAGGGGCCCTCGTTGCCGCCGCCGAGGTCGCCCTCGAGCGCAAGACCGGGGCGAGGGCCCTCCGCTCCATCGTCGAGGAGGCCCTCCTCGACGTCATGTTCGACATCCCGGAGCGGACCGAGGTCCGGAAGTGCATCATTACCGAGGAGACGATCCGCCAGGGCCGAGCGCCGCTCCTGCTGACGAAGAACGAGATCGAGCGCGGCGTCGACGAGACGAATTACCTCGACTGGCTCGCTGAGCGCGGCGAGAGCGCCTGACCGGCGGACCGGTCCGCCGTCGGCGGCCGGTCGGGTGACCTCCTGGACCCCCGGACGTCGTAGGCGACTTGCGCGCGGTCGATCGGGGGTGTACTGTTCTCGGCACTGACCCGACCGAGCGATCCCATGGCGCCCTGGATCGGGAGGTCCGGGTCGAGGCGGAGGAAGGATGAGACCGGTCACGGTCGAGGTCATCACCTACGCGCCGACGGCCTTCTTCCACTGCCAGCACTGCGAGCTCACCTTCGGGCGCGTCGGGCTGGCGGAGAAGATCCGGCGTGATCAGGCTGCGAGCTCGTTGCCGGACGACCTCGGGCGCGATTTCGAGCGCCTCGCCGACTGGGCGGATCAGCTCGTCCGGCGGTTCGGGCCGCGGGTCCACCTCCAGGTCGTCGATGCGGCCTCGGTCGAGGGCGTTCTCCACTCCCTCCGGCACCGCGTCTTTCGGTACCCGGCCGTCGTCGTCGACGGACGGGTCGTCGTCGTGGGCGCCGATCCGACGACCGCCGAGGGAGCGGTCGCCGCGGCAGTGCGCGGGTCGGAGGCGTCAGCGGACGGGAGGTAGGGCTCGTCGGTCCCGCGGGACCGATGTGGGGGGAGGGCACCGCCGCCGTTCGCGCCGTCGCCGTCGGCCCGACGGGAGGTTGGGATGAGCTCCTTATGGGTCGTGGTCATCGGAGTCGTCGTCATCTACCTCGCCTACACGTACTACGCGAGGCGGATCGACCAGACGATCATCCAGGCGGATCCGAACCGGGCCACGCCGGCGCGGATGTACATGGACGGCGCCGACTTCGTGCCAACGAGCCGCTTTGTCCTCTACGGCTACCACTTCAAGTCCGTCGCCGCGGCGGGCCCGATCGTCGGCGTCATCACCGCCGCGAACCTCTGGGGCTGGCTCCCGGCGATCCTCTGGCTCATGATCGGGGTCAGCTTCATCGGCTGGGCGAGTGACTACAGTGCGATCATGATGGCTGTCCGCAACGACGGTCGATCCTTGAGCGCCATCGCCCACCATCTCGTCTCGCCGCGAGTCCGACGGATCCTGTTCGTCTTCATCTTCTTCTACCTCCTCCTCATCGCCGGCGCCTTCGTTGGCATCATGGCCGCTATCCTCGCCGCCCGGCCCGACGTGCCCTTCGGGATCCTCGTCCTGGCGATCATGGGCCTCGCCGCCGGGTATGCGATCTACCGGCTGAAGGCGAGCATCATCGGGGTCACCATCATCACCGTCGGGGTTACCCTGGCCGCGATGGCCCTTGGCCCCTTCGGGGCGGACTTCTCGAAGACGCCCGCCGACCTGAGCGCAGGGCCGATCGGCGGCATCGTGACCTCGATCAACAACGCGGTGAACGGCTCCGGCCCGCTCTACAGCGTCGTCGACCCGACGAGCGCCGACCCGCGGATCCCGGCCGTCAACCCCGACACCGGCAAGCGTCCGACGACGCCGACGTACGATGCGGCGACGGGCGAGATCAAGGTCCTGCCGAGCTTTCTCCTCTGGTCGATCTTCCTCCTCGTCTTCAGCTACCTCGGGGCGAACCTCGCCATCTGGCGCTTCGCCCAACCGGTGAACTACATCGGCTTCTGGATCACCGCCCTGACGATCGGGGTGAGCGCCATCGGGGCCGTCCTCGCCCCCTTCACGAACCCCGACGTCGCTGCCTTCAAGCTCCAGGACTTCAAGGGCTTCTCGCCCGAGCTCGCGAGCGGGGCGCTCCAGCCGCTCTGGCCGATGCTCTTCGTGACGATCGCTTGCGGTGCGATCTCCGGTTGGCACGCCCTCTTCGGCTCGGTCGGCACGGCGCGCCAGCTCGAGTACGAGACCGACGCCCTGCCGGTCGGCGGCGGCGGGATGTTCTCCGAGAACACCCTCGGGCTCCTCTCCCTGACGGCTGTCGCCATCGCCGGTGGGGCTGGGGCCGGGGCCTTCGCGGCGGGCGTCGGCACGCTCCTGAACGTGGCGACCTTCGGGCTCCTCGCCCGACCCTTCGGGACGGCTCTCGGCTTCGGCGCCTTCGTCGTCATCGTCCTGACGGTCGTCCAGCTCGTCTTCCGACTCATGCGGGTGACCCTCGGCGAGTGGCTCGGCGAGAGCTGGGTCGGCTTCAAGAACCAGCACATCGCCTCGATCATCTCGATGGTCGTCACCCTCGCCCTCGTCCTCTCCGGCACGTGGGTCTACCTCTGGCAGCTCTTCGGGGCCTCGAACCAGCTCATGGCGGCCCTCAGCCTCCTCCTCGTGACCGTCTGGCTCGCCTCGGTCGGCAAGAACCCGGCCTACGCGGGCATCCCGATGCTCTTCATGTACGTGACGACCGTCGCGGCGACCCTCGTCACGGCCTACAACCTCTTCGTCACCATCGCTTCCAAGCCCGGCATGGCCGGGGTCTCGGTCATCGGGGCGTGGGCGATGATCGTCATCGCCTTCCTCCTCGTCGTGGCCGCCCTCGTCATCGCCTGGGACGCCTATGTGGCCTGGAACCGGCTCCGGGCCAGGCCACGCCCGGAGGCGGCTCCGGCGGGCTCCTGACGATCGGCAGTCGCGTTCGCCAGCCAGGGAGCGGGCCGGAGCGTCCGGCCCGCTCCTTCGGCTTCCCCCGTGCCGCGTTCACCGCGGCCGCCGCCCCAGGCTCGAAGAGCCGTCGGTCGGCGACCGAGGCCGATCAAGGCCGCTCGGCGAGGAGGCCCGCGAGCTCGCGGAAGGACCTCGTCAGCCGCTCGGCCGGAAGGCGTGCCGGGTCCGGGGGGCGGACGTGGAGCTCGAGATGGGGGACGGTCTGGCTGATCGAGAGGCGGCTGAGGCGCCCCGCGGCGGCCAGGCGCTCGATGGTGGCTTTCAGCCTCGACGGATCGCCCTGGCCGCGCCAGCCGGCGGCGCCCTCGATCCGCCAGGGCAGTTGCCGCCACGCCTCGTCCGGGTCACCGAGGCTGCGGACGGTCTCGCCACTCGTCCAGCCGGCCGGATCGGCGACCTGGAGCTCGAGCCGTGGTGCCCGCCGGAGGTCCGCTCGGAAGATGACGAGGTCGCGCCGCCCCCGGCGACGGCTGAGGAGCCAGAGCCAGGGCAGGTCTCTCGGCTCGAGGACGACGGTCACCGTGACCGACCGGAAGGGTTCGGGCGGCTCGACGATCCGAAGCTCGACGGCCGAGCTGCCGAGCCAGCGGAGCGTCGTCCGCGGGCCGAGGACGGGCAAGCCCCCGGCCTGGAGCCATCGGAGGATCGCGTTGCCGCGCCGAACGTTCTCGCCGGTCCCGAGGGCGAAGGCGACGAGGACGAGGACGACGAGGCCGCCGAGGGCGGAGGCGATGAGCTGGCCCGGGTCGAACATCGGGAACGACGATAGGCGCCCGACGGAGGCTGGTCAATGCCGTCGGCCAGTCGCCGGGTGTACGATGCACAAAATGGCTGAGGTAGTGAGGGATCGAGGAGACGGCGCGTGTCCCCAGGCTGGCGCTCGGCGATCGCTGACTTCGTCTACGGCGTCACTGGCTACGAATTCGTCCGGCATGCCGTCGAGGAACGGACGGCCCTCGAGAACCTCTTCCTCGTCTGCCTCTTCGGCGACATGCTCGGGGTCCCGATCCTGCCGCCCTACTACTCGCTCCGGCTCCTGCCGTACGTCGTCCCCCAGATCGCGACCTGGAAACGGCGGGTCCTCCGCGAACGCGAGTTCGGTGAGAGCCACGAGCACCACCTGCACGGGCTGTGAGAAGATGGAGCCCAGCCGAGGCTCCGAGTAGAGATTGGAGGTGGGTCGATGGCCGAGGAAGGCCCTTCCCGCGGGAGTCGGATGAAGGGGCTCATCGGTGCTCTCCGGGACGTCACCTACGGGATGGCGACCCATGACATGACCCGCTATGCCCTCCGGACGCGGGCGAGCATGGAGCACCTCTTCATCCTGACGACGATGGGCGACCTCGTCGGGGTCCCGATCCTGCCGCCCTACTACTCGCTCCGGCTCCTGCCGTACGTCGTCCCCCAGATCGCGACCTGGAAACGGCGGATGCTCCGGGAAAAAGACCTCACCGACGCCATGTTCTAGGGCCATGAGCGAGCCGTTCGTCACCCGCACCCGAGCCGCCGTTGCGGCTTCCACCTCGGCGCCGGGCACGACCTCCCTCGCCGAGGTCTTCCGCCGCCATCCCGAGCGCCGCTACGTCATGTTCGGCGGCAAGGGGGGCCTCGGCAAGACGACCTTCTCGGCTGCCACGGCCTGGTGGCTGGCCGAGCAGGGGAAGAAGGTTCTCGTCTTCTCCGTCGATCCCCAGGCGAGCCTGTCGGACATCTTCGAGCGGGACATCTTCGGCAAGGGTCCCGTCCAAATCGCTGGCTCGCTCTGGGCGCAGGAGATCGACGCCGACCGCCACATCAAGGAGTACCAGGAGCAGATCCGGCAGCGGATCCGGGACATGTACGGCCTCACCGAGATCCCCCAGGAGATCGAGGACTACATCGAGGCCGCCTCCGCCGAGCCGGCGATGGAGGAGAGCGCCATCTTCGACTCCGTCGTCGATATCGTGAACCAGGGCGACTACGACTACTACATCTACGACCTCGTCCCCCTCGGCCACGCCCTCTACTACCTGAGCATGGCGAAGGTGTACGACGAGTGGATCTCGAAGATCACGAACCTCCGGGAGGAGATGCGGGAGTACGAAGAGGTGGCCGCCCGGATGCGGCGCCAGAAGGAGCTCGAGGAGGACCAGATCCTCCACGAGCTCCAGGACATCCGGAACCGGATCAACAGCGCCTCCCGGATCCTCACCGACCGCGAGCGGACGGCCTTCTTCTTCGTCCTCGTCCCAGAGCAGATGGTCCTCATCGATACCCGCAAGGCGGCCGATCTCTTCGCCCGCTTCGACGTCCCGATCGGCGGCTACGTGCTCAATCGGGTCCTGCCGGCGGACGTCGCCACCGACGACGCCCCCGCCTTCCTTCGGAACCGGTTCGAGATGCAGCAGGGCCAGCTCGCCGAGATCCGCCAGGTCTTCGGCGACCAGGTCCTCGCCTCGGTTCCCGAGCTCGAGCGCGACGTCACCGGGCTGGCGATGATCGAGCGGGTCGCCCACCTCCTCTTCGGAACCAACGGGAGGTAGCGCCGTGACGACACCCTCCGGGGCCGGCGAGGCCGGCCTCGTCCAGGTCTCGATGCAGGATCTCCTCGGCGCCGGAAGTCGCCTCCGGTACCTCTTCTTCGGCGGCAAGGGCGGCGTCGGCAAGACCGTCATGGCCGGCACGACGGCGATCCAGCTCGCCCGGCTCGGCCGGCGGACCCTCCTCGCCTCGACGAACCCGGTCCACAGTCTCTCGGGCCTCCTCGGCCAGGACGTCTTCGGCCGGGCGACGCCTGTCGAGGGGGTCCCGAACCTCTGGGCCTACGAGATCGACACCCGGGACGCCATCGAGCGCTCGAAGCGGGAGATCCGGGAGAAGATCCAGTGGTTCCTGAAGTTTGCCGAGATCTCGACCCGGGCCGACGAGTTCGTCGAGGCGGCAACGATGAACCCGGCCTTCGAGGAGTCGGCGATGTTCGAGAACATGGTTGACCTCATGTTCGAGAACGAGTACGACGTCTACGTCTTCGATACGGCCCCGACGGCGAACGCCCGCCGTCTCCTCGGGATGTCGAAGGTCTACGGCCTCTGGGTCCAGAAGATGCTGAAGTCCCGGCAGGAGGCCCAGTCGCTCCGGGAGGCTCTCTCCTTCACGAAGAAGAAGGAGGAGGATCCCCTCATGACCTACCTCGTCGAGTTCCGGGAGCGGATCCGCCACGCCCGCGATCTCCTGACCGATCCATCGAAGACGGCCTTCTTCTTCGTCACCCTTCCGGAAGCCCTTCCGATCGCCGTCATCCGGCGCTTCATCGACTGGTTCACCGACTTCGGGATCCCCGTCGGTGGGGTCGTTGTCAACGGCGTCATCGAGCCGCGTCCCGGCGAGGAAGCGACCGAGTTCGTCCGGAACCGGATCGAGATGCAGCGGGGCTATCTGGCCGAGATTGGGCGCCTCTTCGAGGGCCAGGTTCGGGCGGTCGTCCCCCTCTACGACACCGACGTCCGAGGCGTGGCGATGCTCTCGGCCGTCGGAGAGCGTCTCTTCGGCGGCCCGGTCCCGGCCGAGGCGTAGGTCTGGTCCCGGCCGAGGCGTAGGTCCGGTTCCGGCCGAAGCATCGCCCGGTCCCGGCCGAGGCGTCGGCGCGGCGCGGTGGCCGGGGTCCGGAGGGCGACACGAGCCGTGGTATCCTCGCCGGACCACGGCGTGGACCGAGAGGAGTACCGGCCGTCGGACCGCCAGCGAGCGCGGGAGGGTGGAAGCCGCGTGGAGACCACGACCGGGAACGTCGCTCGCGAGCCGCGGCGGCTGGCGCCCGATAGCCGCGCCGAGAGGAGGTCGGGAGCTCGACGGCCGGGATGACCGGCGCGTCCCCGGCCTCGAACCAGCAGGTGGTACCACGACCCCGTTCGTCCGCTGGACGAGCGGGGTCGCTCCGTTCGGGCGGTGCCCCTGCGAGGGAGCGGCCCGCCCGCAGTGGCGGCGAGGGTTCGAACGGAACGGCGAGCGGAAGGGCGAGCGGAAGGGCGAGCGAACGGTCCGGAAAGGCAGGAGACGAGGACGACCGAGACGATGGTTGAGACGAACGGAGCGAGCGAGGCGGTGCGGCCACAGCCGCCAGCCTCGACCGACGAGCTGCCGAAGACGTACCGGCCGGCCGACGTCGAGGCGGCCATCTACGAGCGCTGGCTGGCCGCCGACGTCTTCGCCCCCGACGGAGCCGGCTCGCGGGCCGATCCGACGAAGGCGCCCTTCGTCATCATCCAGCCCCCGCCGAACGTGACCGGCAGCCTCCATCTCGGCCACGCCCAGCGGAGCACGGTCGAGGATCTCATGGTCCGCCACGCCCGGATGGAGCGCCGGCCGACCCTCTGGCTCCCGGGCCTCGACCACGCCTCCATCGCCGCCCAGGTCGTCCTCGATCGGATCCTCGCCGCCGAGGGCGAGAGCCGGGCCTCCCTCGGTCGGGAGCGCTATCTGGAGCGGATGCGGCAGTTCGTCGAGGCGACGAAGCCGGTCATGCTCACCCAGCAGCGGCGGCTCGGCGCGTCCCTCGACTGGGGCCGGCTCCGCTTCACGATGGACGAGATTTCTGCCCGGGCCGTCCGGACGAGCTTCCGGATCCTCTACGAGCGCGGCCTCGCCTACCGGACCGAAGCCCTCGTGAACTGGTGCCCGGGCTGCCGGACGAGCGTCTCCGACCTCGAGGTCATCGCCAACCCCGAGCAGGGGACCCTCTGGACCGTCCGCTACCACCTCCTCGACGAGGCGGGCCGACCCCTCCCCGATGAGACGATCGCCGTTGCCACGACGCGGCCCGAGACGATCCTCGGCGACACCGGCGTCGCCGTCCATCCCGAGGACGAGCGCTACCGCGACCTCGTCGGTCGGCGGGTCCTCATTCCCTTCGTCGAGCGGTCGGTGCCGATCGTCGCCGACGCCGTCGTCGACCGAGGCTTCGGGACCGGAGCGGTGAAGGTGACCCCCGCCCACGACGCGACCGACGCCGAGATCGGCCGCCGCCACGATCTCCCCGTTGTTGCGGTCCTCGACGAGGAGGGTCGGGTGAACGCGAATGGCGGCCCCTATGCCGGGCTCGACCGTTTCGAAGCCCGGACGGCGATCCTCCGGGACCTCGAGGCCGCCGGGGATCTCGTCGGTGCCGCTCCTCACGAGCTCATCCTCGGCCGCTGCCAGCGGAGCAACGACGTCATCGAGCCGATGCTCCGGACGCAGTGGTTCATCCGGACCGGACCCCTCGCCGAGCAGGCGCTTGCCGCGACCCGGTCGCGGCGCACCGTCATCCTGCCGGCCCGCTTCGAGGCCGTCTGGGAGCACTGGCTGACGAACATCCGGGACTGGAACGTCAGCCGCCAGCTCTGGTGGGGCCACAGGATCCCGGCCTGGTACTGCCCCGACGGGCACGTGACGGTGACCGACGATCCCGACGGGCCGAGTGCCTGCTCGGTCTGCGGACGTCCGGCCGCCGAGCTCCAGCAGGATCCCGACATCTTCGACACCTGGTACAGCTCTGGACTCTGGCCGTTCTCGACCCTCGGCTGGCCGGAGGACACGCCCGACCTCCGGCGCTTCTACCCGAGCACCGTCATGGAGACGGCCTACGACATCATCTTCTTCTGGGTCGCCCGGATGATGATGCTCGGTCTCGAGCTCATGGGCGAGGTTCCCTTCCGGTACGTTTACCTGTCCGGCCTCGTCCGCGACCCCTACGGCCAGAAGATGTCGAAGACGAAGGGGAACGTCGTCGACCCCCTAGAGACGATCGAGGAGTTCGGGGCCGACGCGCTTCGGTTCGCCCTCGTCCACGGGACGGCGCCCGGGGCCGACAGCCGGCTCGGACGGGCGAAGCTCGAGAATGCCCGGAACTTCGCCAACAAGCTCTGGAACGCGGCCCGCTTCGTCCTCGGCGCTCGGCCGCCGTCGATCCCAGCCAACGCGCCCCGAACCGCTCCCGATCCGACCCATCTCGGCCCGGCCGAGCGCTGGCTCCGGTCCCGTCTCGCTGCGACCGTCGCCGCCGCCGACCGGGCGATCGCCGACTTTGCCTTCGGCGAGCTCACCCGCCTCCTCTACGAGGCGATCTGGGGCGAGTACTGCGACTGGGCTCTCGAGCTCGCGAAGGTCCGCCTCGCCGACCGAGCAACGAGCGATGCCGAACGGGAGGCGACGTGGTGGACCCTCGTCGAGGGACTCGACACCTACCTCCGGCTCCTCCACCCGGTCATGCCCTTCGTCACCGAGGCCATCTGGGGGGCGATCCCCCACCGGGCCGACGATCCGGAGCTCCTCATCGTTGCCGACTGGCCGGTGGCGGGCGATCGCGACCCGGCAGCCGAGGCCGAGGTCGGCTGGGTCCTCGAGCTCATCCGCGGCATCCGGAACGCCAGGACGGAGGCCGGGATCGAACCCGGTCGGCGACTGCCCCTCACCCTCGCCGTCCCGCCCTCCCTGCGACCGACCGTGGCGGCCCTCGGCGGCGCCATCGAGCGGCTCGCCCGGATTGGGCCGCTCCAGATCGTCGAGGACGCCGAGGCGCTCGGCGTCGCTCGGGCCGGCGGCGGCCTGACCGTCCTCGCTGGCCCCCTCGAAGGCGTCGTCGGCCAGCCTGTCGCCGGCGAGCGGACTTTTGCCCTCGAGCGCGAGCGCCTCGAGCGCGAGCTCGCCGAGGCCGAGCGGCGCCTTGCCGCGGCTCGGGCCCGGCTCGCCAACCCGGCCTTCCTCGAGCGAGCTCCGGCGGCCATCGTCGAGGGGGCTCGGGCGCGGGAGGCCGAGCTCGTCGGCGACGTGGAGCGGATCCGGGGCCGGCTCGCCGAGCTGGAGCGGAGCGGCTAGGGCGTTCTGCCCGCGTCCCGGCCGGTCGCCCGTTCCGACCCGGCTCAGCCCTTGACGGCGCCGCCGGTGATGCCGCGGACGAAGTAGCGCTGGAGGGCGAGGAAGACGACGAGCGGGAGGGCCATGGTGATGAAGGCCGCCGCCGTCAAAAAGTGGGTCTCGCCGCCGAGGGAGTTGACGAGGTTCGCCACGACGACGGTCAGGGGCAGGTTCTCCGGTCGGGTCGCCCCAAGGTAGACCACTGCCTGCGGAGATCGCCGACGACGTCGTCCACCGCTTCGGGGTGGAGCCGAGCCGGCCGCTCCTCCTCCAAGTCAGCCGGTTCGACCCGTGGAAGGATCCCCTCGGGGTCATCGATACGTACCGACTCGTGAAGGCCACCGTCCCCGATGTCCAGCTCGTTCTCATCGGCTCGATGGCGACCGACGATCCCGAGGGCTGGGCGGTCTACAGGCGGGTCCTCCGCTACGCTGGCCAGGACGACGACCTCCACGTCCTGACGAACATCGACGGCGTCGGTCCCCTCGAGGTGAACGCCTTCCAGCGAGCGAGCGAGGTCGTCCTCCAGAAGTCGATCCGGGAGGGCTTCGGGCTGACGGTGAGCGAGGCGCTCTGGAAGGGGATCCCCGTCGTCGGCGGCCGAGTCGGCGGCATCCCGATCCAGATCGGGGACGATCTCTGCGGGCGCCTCGTCGACGACGTCCCGGGGGCGGCCGCCGCCTGTCTCGAGCTCCTCGCCGACCCGGCCCTCCGGGTCGAGCTCGGCCGCCGCGGCCACGAGCGTGTCCGCCGGAACTTTCTGTCGACCCGGAACCTCCGGGACGACCTCTCGCTCTTCGTGGCTCTCACCGAAGCTCGGCTCGATCTCGTGCCCCGGGGCGAGATCGATGACTCCCTCTCCGGTGCGGACGCTGCCGTCGCCTGACTCGTCGCCCTCGATCGCCGCCGCGGCCGGGAGCGACCCGCAGCGCTGCTAGGATAACGGGGTCAGATCCCGCCCAGGAGTCGATCCGTGCGCCTCGAGTTCCTGAAGCGTCGAAGCCCGATGGCCCCGCAGCCGGTCGCCCAGCCGGCGCCGGCAGCGGTGGGGCTGCCGGAGGAGATCGTCGCCCAGGAGTTCCAGCTCCGCCTCTACTACGCTGGCAAGAGCAGCGAGGGGGTTCGGTTCAAGCCCGGAGTGAACGCCGTCACCGAGCTGCCGTCGATGCTCGCCGGGCTGGCGAAGAGCGAGATCGAGGTCGTCGAGCCGCTGCCGATCGAGTTCAGCGAGGCGACGCCGCTCATCTCGCACCCCTCCGAGGCGATGCAGTGGCTGAACGCCCACCACCACCACTCGCCGATCACCCGCCACGCTCTCGTCGTTCTCGAGATGCTCGACGCCATCGACCTCGCCTTCGACACCTTCGTCTGCGCCCTCCTCGACGGCGAGGTCGACACGGCCGGCTATCCCGAGTACAACGCCATCGTCGGCGGGGTCGCCTCGCACTGGGACGAGGCGACGGGCGACATGATCGTCCGGGCCGTCGTCGGCTGGGGCGGGAAGGGTGTCCGGGGCGACACGGATCGGATCGGGAGCAAGATCCTGGGCGGCCTCCTGACGAACATCCTCGCCAACCAGTACGCCCTCGGCCTCACCGCCGTCGAACGGCCCGTTCCCGCCGCCGGGCGAGGCGGACGCGTCTGCGCCCACTGCGGCTTCGCCTCGGCTCACGAGCGGGCGTTCTACTGCCCGAAGTGCGGGATGCGGCTCCTCCGCGGCTGAGAGCGAGGGAGGACCGAAGGAGACAGACGCGACCGTGCCGATCTACGAATACGTTTGTGCCGCCTGCGGTCACCAGCTCGAGGTCATCCACGGGGTGAACGAACCGGGTCCCGGGGTCTGCCCGAACTGCGGTGTCGAAGGGGAGCTGAGGAAGGCCTTCGCCCCGCCGGCGATCGTCTTCAAGGGCTCGGGCTGGGCGAAGAAGGACCGAGCGGGCTCCGGGAGTCGGGGGTCGTCGAAGAGCGGATCGGGAGCGAGCTCCGGCTCGCAGGCCGGCTCGGGTTCGGAGTCGGGCTCCCCGGCGACGAGCGCAGCTTCGGCGACGGAATCCGACTGAGCGTCCTGGGCGCCCGATGCCGCGACCGCCGTCGGACTGGATCACCCTCGCCGAGGCGGCAGCCCTCCTCGCCGAGGCGAATGTCCGCTTCAAGCCGGCGACCATCGGTGGGTGGGCGCGGAGCGGCCGCCTCCAGTCGATCAAGCTAGGTGGCCGCCGCTACGTCCGCCGGGCCGAGATCCGAGCCCTCCTCACGCCGCCCAGGCGGGTTCGAGCCGAGGTCCTCGGGCCCACCCTCTTCGGCGACCTCGGGGAGCGGTGACGGAGGGGCGCCCGACGTCGCCTCGTCGCGGGCGACGGTTCGAGGCGCAGCGGTGGGCCGCGGTCTGGCGGGATGTCGCGGAGCGCGCCGCGAGCCTCCGCGGCCGCCGACCGGTCCGCTCCCTCCTCGTCATCGTCGCCGAGTACGACCGTGCCGGCGGTGGTCTCCTCGCCGCCGGGCTCGCCTACGAGGCGCTCTTCGCCCTCGTGCCCGCCTTCGTCCTCCTGGTCGGCATCGTCGGCCTGGTCGTGGATCCCGGGCGAGCGGCGGACGTCGCTGCGGCGGTCGGGCTCGTCGCGCCGCCCCTCGAGCCGCTCGCCACCGCGGCCTTCGAGCAGGTGCGGCAAGGGGCGCTCGCTTTCTCCTTCGTCGGGCTCCTCGGGCTTGCCTGGGGGGCGAGTCGCCTCTACCGCGCCCTCGACGACGCCATCGGCCGGATCTTCCACGCAGCTCCGCGCCGGAACCCCATCGGTCGGGCCCTCCGGGGTCTTGTCGTCGTCGGCCTCGAAGTGGCGGTCGTCGTCGGGCTCGCCGCTCTCACCGGGCTAGCCGCCGTCGTCGAGACGGTGCCGGTTCGGCCGGCGGCTGCCCCGGTCGTTGAACCCCTCCTCGTCCTCCTGCCGAGCGCGCTTGCGCTCCTCGTCTTCGTCGTTCTCTCGGCGGCCGTGTACCGCTGGGTCCCGAACCGACCCGTGCCCTGGCGAGCACTCCTCCCGCCGGCCCTGGTGGCCGGCTTCACCATCGCCCTCTTCAGTCACGTCTTCGCTTTCCTCGCCCCGCGGCTCCTCGGCGTCGGGGTCCTCTTCGGCTCGATCGTCACCGTTCTGGCGGCCCTCGTCTGGCTCGGGATCGTGGCCCAGATCCTTCTTCTCGGTGCGGCCTGGACCCGCCGGCGGGTCGTCGGTCGGCCGGCGAGCCCGGGCGGGGGGACCGAGGGTGGGGGGATCGAGGCGGGCGCGTGAGCCGGTCGGCGCTCGCGGGCGGCGCCCTCGCGGAGGGCAGCCGGCGGCTTCCCGGGAGGGTCAGCCCCTCCGTTGCGGCGATCCGCAGCGTCGGCAGAAGCGGGCCGTTGCCGACAGGGGCAGCCCGCAGGAGATGCAGGCCTGGACGCCGCCGGCCCGTCGACCGAGGAGGTCCCGGGAGGACTCGGCCCAGACTGCTTCTGCGGCGAGGGCGTGGCCTGGGGCCGGGGTCGCGAGGTGCTCCGGCGGCCAGCTCGGGGCAGGTGGCGCCGATGGTGGCGGTGCCGGCCAGACGGGCTGTTCGGCGGCGTCGGTCGGGGTGGAGCGGGCAGGGGATGGGGGAGCCGACGGAGCAACCAGCTCGGTCCGAGGGGTCGTGGTCGCGGGCGAGGGCGGGGCGGGAAACTCGGCGGCCGACTCGGCCAGTGGCTCCGCGGCAGCTGGCTCGGCCAGTGGCTCCGCGGCAGCTGGTTCCGCAGTGGTCGCCCGCATGCCCGATGGCTCGAGGATCGGGCTGCGTGCTTCGCCGTCGACTGCCGCAGGCGCCTCGAGCTCTCGCGGCACCGCGGGCGGCTCGGGCACCGCGGGCGGCTCGGGCACCGCGGGCGGCTCGGGAACCGCGGCGCCGAGGCTGGCTGCTGCAGTCGGCTCGGCAACCCGTGTGGCCCGCCCCGGCCGGAAACGGCCGAGGAGATCGCTCGTCCGCCCGGCGGCCCGCTCGGCGGCCGCGGCGGCCCGATCGGTCGGTGCGGCCGGTGAGGTCGGCTCTACCGCTGCCCGGCTTGCTCCGACGTCCGCTCCCAGGCCCGCTGCCGGGCTTGGGCCGAGGATCGGCTCGGCCGGTCGGGCGGCGGCTAGCGTCGCGGACGCTTCCTCCGTCGCAGCGAAGGCGGGAGCTGGGCCTTCGCCCCCGACGTCATCGGTTGCCGGCGCGGGCTCGAGGTCGCGAGCCGGCCACACCGTTCCGGCCGCGTCGTCGGCCGGGTCGGGAAGCGCTCGAAGCGGCTCGACGGCGGTCGACAGGTTGGGGAAGGGGGCTGGCAGGGGTTCGCGACGCAGCTCGGGTGCGCAGGTGAGGCAGCGACCCTCGGCCTCGTTCCAGCAGTTCGCGCAGGTGTACTGGCGGCAGGAGAGGCAAAAGTTGAAGATCCGGTGGAAGGCCTCGAGCTGCTGGGCCGAGATCGCCCGCTCCTCGTCGCTTCGGGCGTCGGCGAAGGCCTCTTCGAGGGTCGTGTCGTCGGACAGGACGTAGTTCCGGAGCCCCCGGGCGATGACCTTGAGCCGGCTCAGCCGGCTTCGGGTCGGCGCGGCGGCCTGGAAGGTGTACCGGGTCCCGCAGCGTTCACAGAAGGATTCGGTCAGGATTTCGGGCATCGGCCCCCCGGGCAGAAGTAGCTGGGACCGGGTGGCTCCGGTCGGGAGCGAGAGTATACTCCGCCTCCTCGGCGCCCCCCGGGGCGGCCGTCCTGGATTCCGCACCCCCGTTCGGCCCTCGACGGTCCTGCGGCCGGGACGGGGGAGCGGGGCCGGGGCGGATGGGCACCATGGCGGGGCCGGCATGGACGGGGGCTGCCGGCTGGCTCCACTCGATCGGTTCCCCGGGAGGGTCGCTCCTCCTGCCATCCTGCCGTTCGCCCGCTCGTGCGTCCCATGCACGTCCTGGAGGCCGCCCCGGCCGGCCCGCGGCTCGGCCTGTCCGATCGTGTGAGTTGGGTGCACGGATGTGATGACCCGCGGCGGTGGAGGGTCAAACGGCTGTCGAAGGTCGCCGGAAGCGTGAGTGGGCGGACCGCTTCGAGCCCGGCCTCCGCGTCCGACGGCAACGATGTGTGCCACGGTCACGCCGCCATCGGGAGTGACCGGCAGGACCGGGCGCCGATCGAGGGAGGGGCCCGGGGCCGGGATCGGCCGGGGACCCCGTCTGCTAGACTCGCCGGCCGACGATGCGCCTTCTCGCCGCCGTCGAGCGCTTCCTGGAGCGAGCCTTCGAGCGGTCATCTTTTCGACTCTTTCGGGCACCGCTCCAGCCGATCCAGCTCGAACGACGGCTCCTCCACGCCCTCGAGCTGGGCCGTATCTCCGGGCCCGACGGCCCGACCGCGCCCGACCGGTACCGGGTCGCCGTCCATCCAAGCGATCTCGTCGGCCTCGGCACGAGCCCCGCCGACGTTGCGGCTGCCCTCGCCGACGCCGCCCTCGCCTTCGCTCGGCGGCGTGGCTATCGGGTCGCCGCTCGACCCCAGATCGAGCTCGTGGTTTCGGACCGGGTGGCGGCCGGTGACGTCCGGGTCGACGTCGCCTTCAGCCGAGGAGCCGACGCGTCCGGAGCGGCCGGGGACGCGCCCGCTGCGCGGCGATCCGGTGCCCCCGCAGCCGAGGCGACCGGCGTCCTGTCCCGTCGGCCTGCGGCGGCGCCCGGAATTCGGCTCGTCGTCACGTCGGCCGACGGTCGTCGTTGGATCGTGCCTTTCGACGGCCGGCCAGTGACGGTCGGCCGGGCGCCCGACAACGTCATCCGCATCGCTGACCGGCGGGTGAGCCGTCACCACGCCCGGATCGTGGCCAGGGAGGGCGCCCTCGTCCTCGTCGACCTCGGGAGCACGAACGGGACCTGGGTCGATGGCCTCCGGATCTCCGAGCTCGCCCTCGGGGTGGGGGACCGGATCGAGATCGGGGCCGGTGCCGCCGAGCTGCGGGTAGAAGCGGAACCCGGTCCTGGGACGGCAGCGGCAGAAGCGCCGGGGCCCGGCGAGCTGCCCGAGGTGGTGGCGCCGCGAGGGCCCCGCCGCGAGCCGCACCGCGAGCCGCACCGCGAGCCGCACCTCGAGCCGCACCGCGGCCCGAACCTCCGGCCGAACGAGGCCACGAGGATGGGCGCGACGGAGCGCGAACGCGGCCGTTGACGATGGATCCCGCCCTCGCCGCTCTCTGGCTCATCCGCCTCGCGTTCCTCGGCCTCCTCTACCTCTTCCTCGCCGCCGTTGCCCGGATTCTCGTCCGTGATCTCCGGACGGCGGCCCGAGCGACACCGACCGAGCTCGGGCGCCTCGTCGTCATCGAGGCCCCCGACGGCGAGCCGCCCCCCGGGACGCGCCTTCCACTCGGAGCGGTGACGACGATCGGACGCGACGTGAACAACGCCGTCGTCCTCGACGACCTCTTCGTCTCCGCGAGCCACGCCGTCCTCAGCTACCGGGGTCGGACCTGGTACGTCGAAGACCTCGGCAGCACAAACGGGACGTACGTCAACGGGCTTCCGATCGACGGACCGACCCCGATGGGGTTCGGAGACGAGCTCCAGGTGGGACGGGTCCGACTCAGGCTCGAGCGGGGTGGGCCGTGACCGCTGGCGCGGGGCGGCGCCCGGCCCCAGTTCCGAGCCGCCACGGGCCGAGGGTATCCCCGTGACCTCCACCCATGCGCCCACCGGACTGCCCCTCGAGCCCCGCTTCTGGCCGCGGCTCCGGCGCCGCGAGCTCGCCCTTCTCGTCCTCGTCTCCGCCGCCCTCCTCGCCGGCTGGCTGTCCCTCGATCTCGGGCGGCGCCTCGCCACCGGAGCGGAGGGGTCGGGCCTCGGCGTGGGACAGGCGGCCGGACCCGAGCGGCTCCTCGTCTACCTCGGTGGCCTCTTCGCCGCCCACCTCGTCATCACCGTGTCTGGTCGGGCCACCGACGAGATCCTCCTGCCCACCGCCGGGCTCCTCGGTGGGATCGGGCTCCTCGTCATGGAGCGTCTTCCCCAGACCCTCGCCGGATCCCTCGGCGGGCTCGCCCAGACCCAGCTCGTCTGGCTGCTCCTGGCCCTGGCGGTCCTCACCGGCCTCGCCACCGCCGTCCGATCCGACGCCTGGCTCCGCCTCTACAAGTACACCTGGGCGGCGGCCGGGATCGGCCTCCTCCTCCTGACCTTCCTCTTCGGCGTCGAGACGAACGGGGCGCGACTGACCCTCCAGATCGGTCCCGTCGGCGGGCAACCCTCGGAGCTCCTCAAGGTCGTCCTCGTCGTCTTCCTGGCCGGCTACCTCGCTGAGTATCGGCCCCTCCTCGTCGCCGGAGTTTGGCGGGTCGGTTTCCTCCGCCTGCCGCCCCTGCCGTACCTCGCCCCGATGGTCGCCCTCTGGTCCATCGCCCTCGCCATCGTCGTCGTCCAGCGCGACCTCGGCACGGCTCTCCTCTACTTCCTCACCTTCCTGCTCCTCCTCTACCTGGCGACCGGGCGCCTCGACTACGTCGTCGTCGGGCTCTTCCTCTTCCTCGTCGGGGCAGCCGCCGCCGCCCGGATCTTCCCCCACGTCGCCGCCCGGATCGAGATCTGGCTCGATCCCTTCGCCGATCCGAGCGGCGCCGGCTATCAGGTCGTCCAGGCCCTCTACGCCTTCGGTCGCGGTGGCATCCTCGGGACCGGGCTTGGAGCTGGCCTGCCCTCGCTCGGCAGCCGGCCACCGATCCCGGCGGTCCACACGGATTTCCCGCTGGCGGCGATCGGCGAGGAGCTCGGCCTCGTCGGTGTCCTGGCCGTCCTCGCCTGCTACCTCGTCATCGTCGAGCGGGGCCTGCGGATCGCCGTGACCGCGGCCGACGAGTTCCGGGCCCTCCTCACTGCCGGCCTCGCCCTCGTCGTCGCCGTCCAGGCCTTCGTCATCGCGGCCGGGAACCTGAAACTCATCCCCTTGACCGGAATCACCCTCCCCTTCGTCAGCTACGGCGGCTCGTCGCTCCTCGCCAACGGGGCGATCGTCGGGCTCCTCCTCGCCTTCTCCGAGCGAGGTCCGGCACCGCGGGAGCAACGGGCTCGGCCTCGGCCGCCGGGCGGAGCCGGATGAGGCGATGAGGCGATGAAGCCGTCGCCGGAGCCGCCCGACTCCCGGACAACGATCGTTCGGGTCGCCGTCGCCGTCAGCGTGGCCTTCGGCCTCGTCGCCGCTGGCGCTGGCTACTGGCAGGTCGTCGAGGCTCCGAGCCTGAGCCGGGCTCCCGACAACCCGGCCGTCATCGTCGCCGCCCGGGACGCCATTCGGGGTCGCATCTTCGATCGGGGCGGCACCCCGCTCGCCTGGACGGAGCGCGACAACTCCGGACGCCCCTACCGGGTCTATGTCGGAGCGGCCGTCAGCCACCCGATCGGCTACGCCTCGAGCCGCTTCGGGAGCGCCGAGCTCGAGCGGGCCTACGAAGCGGAGCTCGTCGGGGCCGTCTCGGACGATCCGCTGGCGGACGCCTTCGCCAAGTTTCGACGGACGAGTCCGGCCCCCGTCGACCTCGTGACGACCCTCTCCCTCCCGCTCCAGGAAGCCGCCGTCCGGGCCTTGGGCCGCGATCGAGGGGCCGTCGTCATCCTCGACCCCCGGACTGGGGACGTCCTCGCCCTCGCCTCGACGCCGACGTACGACGCCTCGGCCATCACCGACCCCGCCACCGCGTCGGCGACCTTCGACCGCCTCCGGAACGATCCAGCGCAGCCCCTCTTTCCCCGGGCGACCCTCGGCCGCTACACCCCTGGCAGCGTCTTCAAGATCGTGACCGCCATCGCCGGGTTCGGAGCCGGCGTCCTCGACCGGTCGACGACCTTCACCGAGCTCCCGGCCGGGATCCGAGACGGCCTCCCTGTCGACGGCTTCCGGATCCGCGAGCACCCGGGCGTCCCGACCGAAGCCCTCGACTTCGCCGCCGCGATCGAAGTCTCGTCGAACGTCTACTTCGCCCTCGTCGGCCTCCGCCTCGGGGGCGACCGGCTCCTCGAGTGGGCGCGCCGGCTCGGCTTCGGGGCGCCCCTTCCCTTCGACCTCCCGACGGCGGCCTCGGAGGTGACCGGTGGATCGGGGCCGAACGGAGGTTTTCGCGATGCCGTCGAGCTCGCGAGCGCTGCTTACGGCCAAGGCGAGACCTTCGTCACGCCGCTCCAGATGGCCCTCGTCGCCGCCTGCATCGCGAACGAGGGTCGCCTCGTCGCGCCGCGGCTCGTCCTGGCTCGGATGACGGCGGACGGGCGGCGGGTCGAGACGCCCGTCCGTGACCTCGGCCGGGTCATCGCTCCCGAGGCAGCCGAAGCGATCGGGGAGGCGATGGTGCGGGCCGTGAACGGCCGCCTCGGGCGGGCCTTCACTCGCGGTGCCCAGGTCGAGGGCGTCACCGTGGCTGGGAAATCGGGGACGGCGGAGCTCGACGAGGGGGCACCCCACTCGTGGTTCATCGGCTTCCTCCCAGCCGACGCGCCCGAGGTCGCCATCGCCGTCGTCGTCGAGCGGGGCGGAGGAGGGGCCGAGCGGGCGGCCCCGATCGCCGGTACGCTCTTCCGAACCTACCTGGAGCTGCGGGGGCGATGACGAGCGGTTTCGAGACGGAGGGCGGGGGCGATCGGGTCGACGGAGCGCCGGTCGAGGGGATCCACCGCGACCCGGCCGAGCGGGGGCGTGGCGACCGAGGACGGCCGATGGCGCACCCCCGCGGGACGGCTGCGGGCTTCGGGCGTCGGCCCCGAGCTGACGAGCGCCGCCACGGAGCTGACGAGCGCCGGCCGCTCCTCGAGCGGATCGGGATGGCGGCCATCGCGGCCGTCCTCGGGCTGCTCTTCGCCGCCGTCGCCGTCGCCGCCTACGTTGGCGGTGAGCTCTTCCTCGCCGTGATGGCCGGCATCGGCAGCCTCATGACCCTCTGGGTCGGAGCCCTCACCCTCGTTCGCGGCTGAGGCAGGGGCCGTCGCTGACCGGGGAGCGCCGGCCCGGGGATCCGTTGGTCGGGGATTCGCCTGTCAGGCCAGCCGCGGGCTCACCCGGGGATCCGGTGGGGCCCGGGGACCGGGCGCTGGCGAGCTGCGGGGCACCGCCGGGGAGGTCAGCGCCGCCGGGGAGGTCAGCGCCGCCGGGGAGGTCAGCGCCGCCGGGGAGGTCAGCGCCGCCGGGGAGGTCAGCGCCGCCGGGGAGGTCAGCGCCGCCGGCCACCCGAGCCGCCGGGACCGGTGGGTCCGCCGCCGTCGAGGACGTCGAGGAGCTCGGCGAGGGCGGCGATGTGGCGGTGCCCCCGGTCGGGGCAGCGGTCGAGGGGATCGAGGTGGACCGCGGCCAGACCGGCAGCGAGGGCACCGGCGACGTCGGCCCAGGCGGAGTCGCCGACGTGGACGACCGCCCGCGCCGGCAGGTCGAGGACGGCGAGGGCGTGGCCGAAGACCATCGGATCGGGCTTGGCCACGCCGACGTGGGTCGAGTCGACGACCGGCGGGCCGGTCCGGGACCCCAGGGTCGGACGCGAGGTTGGCCCCCGACGCTCGGTCGCGGCGACCGGAACCGGGTCCCGCCAGAGCCCTGCCCGGGCGAGGAGGGCGGCAGCGTCGCCGTGCTCGGTATTCGAGACGACAACGATGGGCAGCTGGCGGGCGGCGAGGAGGCGAACGACGACCCTCGCACCCGGGGCGGGGCTCGACCAGAGGCCGGGTTCGGCGAAGACCTCACCGAGGGCGGCAACGGCTGCCGCGAGCGCGGCACCGCTGAAGCCAAGGGCCGCCGCATACGCTGCTCGGTTGCGGGCGCTCCGGGTGACCACCGAGGCGCTCGGGCGATCGAAGGCGAGCATGCCCGCATAGTGGGCCGTCGCGAGTCGGTCATCGGCGAGGAGGGCGGCGACCGTTCGGTCGCGGCGGCGAATAGCGACCTGGCCGACCGAGCGGGCGAGGACGGGCGCGAGAGCGGCTCGGACGCGAGCGGGGTCGGGCAAAAGGAGGACGCCTCCGGCGTCAAGGGAGACGGCCCGGCGGGCTCGCGATCGGGGACTCGCGGTTCCGGTCACGGCGCTATCGTCGCCCGAATCGGAGCCAGCCGCGGCATCGGGAACCAGAATCCGGCCTCGGGCGTACCATGAAACGCCGCCGCCGGTCGGCGCCGGACGTCGCCCCGCCGGACGCGGGTTGTCGGAAGCGCGAGGGGAGCCATGCCGAACATCCAGGACGTCGGAGAGCGGGTCATCGCGAACGTCGAGCGGGTCATCGTCGGCAAGCACAACGAGGTTCGGCTCGCCCTCGTCGCCCTCCTCTGCCGAGGCCATCTCCTCATCGAGGACGTCCCCGGGACCGGCAAGACGGTCCTCGCCAAGGCCATCGCCCGGAGCCTCGGCTGTACCTTCCGCCGGATCCAGTTCACCCCGGACCTCCTCCCCTCCGACGTCACTGGGCTGTCGATCTACAACCAGAAGACGCAGGAGTTCGAGTTCCGACCGGGCCCGATTATGGCCCAAGTCGTCCTCGCCGACGAGATCAACCGGGCGACGCCGAAGACCCAGTCGGCCCTCCTCGAGTGCATGGAGGAGCGCCAGGCGACGATCGATGGGGTGACGTACCGGATGCCGGATCCCTTCCTCGTCATCGCCACCCAGAACCCGATCGAGTACGAGGGGACCTTCGCCCTCCCGGAGGCTCAGCTCGACCGCTTCTTCCTCCGGATCCGCCTCGGCTACCCGAAGCCGGTCGAGGAGGTCGTCATCCTCGACGAGCAGAAGCGGGTCCACCCCCTCGACGAGCTGGCCGAGGTCTGCACCGTCGAGGAGCTTCGGGCCCTCCAGACCGCGATCCGCGAGATCTACGTCGACCCCGCCGTCGCCGACTACATCGTCCGCCTCGTCGGGGCGACTCGGGTTCACCCCGACGTCTACCTCGGCGCCTCGCCCCGGGGCTCCATCGCCCTCTACCGGGCCGGGCAAGCCCTCGCCGGCCTCCAGGGCCGCGACTACGTCATTCCTGACGACATCAAGGCCCTCGCCGAGCCAGCCCTCGCCCATCGGCTCATCATCAAGACGAGCTCGACCCTCCACGACGTCACGGCATCGGCGGTGATCCGGGAGATCCTCGACCGGCTGCCGATCGAGGCGCCCGTCGGAGCGCGACCGGCTGGCCTCCGGGAGCTGGCCGGACGGTCGGACGGAGCGGCGAGCTGAGGTCGAGCCGGCCGTGATCCGGCGCCTCGAGCTCCTCGTCCTGGCGGCGATCGTCGTCGTCGGTGCCCTCTCGACGGGGCTGCCATTCCTCTACTACCTCGTCTACCTCGTCCTCCTCGTCGTCGGCGGCAGCTACCTCGTCACCCGCTTCGGGCTGACCGACCTCGAGGCGGGCTACGCCCTGAGCGCCCTCCACGGCCACGTCGGGGACGAGCTCCGGCTGACGTATACCCTCCGGAACACGGCTCGCCTCCCAAAGCTCTGGCTCGAGGTCCACAACCCGTCGAGCCTGCCGGGCGGGATCCCGGGTCGGGCGATCGCGCTGCCGCCCCGAGCCGAGCGGAGCTGGCGGGTCCGCACGCCGCTCACGAAGCGCGGCCACTACCGGGTCGAGCCCCTCGTCGTCCGGACCGGCGACCCCTTCGGCTTCTTCGAGGCCTCGGCGATGGTCGGCCAGGGGGTGAACGTCGTCGTCTATCCGCGAGTCGACCCGCTCCCGAGCTTTTGGCTCCCGGCGACCGGCCTCGAGGGGAGTCGCGCCTTTCCGGAGCGGACGCTCCAGGCGACCCCCCTCGCCATGACGGTTCGACCCTGGGCTCCCGGGGACGCGATGAACCGGATCCACTGGAAGACGACGGCGCGCCACGGCGAGATCCAGGTCAAGGAGTTCGAGCTCGAGCAGACGACCGACGTCTGGCTCTTTCTCGACCTCGACCGGGCCGTCCAGGCCGGGGTCGGGGACGACGGAACCGTGGAGCTCGGCGTCCGCGTCGCAGCTTCCGTTGCCGACCGCGCCCTGGCTGAGAACCGTGCCGTCGGGTTGACCGTGAACGCCCATCGCCCCGGGGTCATCCCCGCCGACCGCGGGCCGAGACAACGCTCGAAGATCATGCAGGTCCTCGCCGCCGTCGAGGGGGACGGAGAGCGCCCCCTCGCCGAGCTTCTCGTCGTCGGGCTGCCGAGGCTTCGGCGAGGGATGACAGCGGTCGTCGTGACGCCCTCCCGTGATCGAGGCTGGATCCGACCCCTCGCCGGTCTCCGACGTCGGGGGATCGGCTGCGTCGTCGTCCTCCTCGACGCGCTCGACGGCGGGCCGGGGACCGGCGCGGCCGACGATCCCGACCTCCGGGCGGTCCGCTACGCTCTCGCCGAGCACGACCTCCGTCATCACCTCGTCCGGCCGGGGCGAGCCCTCGGCGACCAGCTCGTCGAGGCCGGAGTCGGCCGATGAGCGGGCAGGCGGACGCCCGGTTGACGAGGGCGCCGGGCACCGGCCTCGCGTCCCGGCGGCGCCTCGGTCCGGCAGAGGGCTGGGCGCCCGTCTTCCTCCTCGGTTTCGCCGTCGCCATCCTCGGCTGGGCCGTCGACGACGCGGCCTGGATGTTCGGCCGCGGCGAGCTCACCGACTTCCTGCTGCCGGCTGCCCTCGGCGGGTACCTCGCCGGGCTCGTCGGCATCGGGCTCGGCTGGCGACGGATCCCGGCCCACCTCTTCGGGGCGACGGCGGCCGCCCTTGTCGTGCCCGTCCTCGTCGGCCGGGCCCTCACCCCGCCCGGCCTCGATAGCGGCCTCGCCGCGGCCTACGAGCGGGCGGCAACCTCGGCGGCCGAAGCCGTCCTCGATCTGACCGTCCGCAGGCTGCCGCTCACGAACCAGCTCGGCCATGCCATGCTCGTCTTCGGCTTCCTCCTCTGGGGGACGGGCCAGTTCGCGGCGAGCGCCACCTTCAGGGCCCGGCGACCCCTCGCCGCCCTCGTCGTCGTCGGGAGTGGCCTCCTCGTCAACGTCGCCGCGACGCCCCGCGATCAGCTGCCGGCTCTCGTCCTCTTCACCGCCACCGGCCTCCTCCTTCTCGTCCGCTGGCACGCCGCCGACGAGCGACGCGGCTGGCGGCAGGCGGGGATCGGCGATCCGACGGCCCTCGTCGGGGCCCAGGTCCGGACCGGGACGTTCTTCGTCGTCGGGGCGACGGCGGCTGCCCTCGTCCTGACCGCGGTCGCCTCCTCGGCCCCCCTCGCTGGGGCCTGGACCGACGCCGAGACGTGGCTCATCGAGACCGGTCGGGGGCTCCAGCGCTACTTCCCGTTCGTCCAGTCCGTCCGGGGCCCGACGGTCGTCGACTTCGGGCCCTCGGCGCCGATCACCGGCCATTGGGTGACCGACCCCGAGATCGCCCTGACCGTCGAGGTTCCGGCGGGGGACACCCGCCGCTACTACTGGCGGGCGACGACCTACGACCAGTTCGTCGGCAACGGCTGGAACCAGACCGTCGCCGAGCGGCGGGCTGTCGAGGCGAACGGGCCGCTCCTCGAAGGGAGCGTCGACGCGCCGCCCGAGGAGGGCCAAGTCGACGTCTCCGTCCTCGTCCGGCCGGCCGCCTACCGGGGCCGGAACCTCCTCGCGCCGGGGAGCCCGGTCGAGGTCGATCGGCCGAGCGTCGTCGAGCTCACCGGCGAGGGTGGTTCCGTCGCCGGCATCGAGCTCGACCGGGCGGGGATCCCGTACAGGGTCACCGGCCTCGTCCACGCCATCGGCGACGAGACACCGGGCGGGCTGACGGCGAACCGGCTCCGAGCGGCCGGGCGAACCTACCCGCCCGAGATCGCCGCCCGCTACCTCGAGATTCCGGCCGGCGCCATCGGGCCCGAGGCCGAGGCCCTCCTCGAGCGGGTTCGGGCGTCCCTCACGAGTGACACCCCATACGATCTCGCCGTCGCCCTCGTCGACGTCCTCCACGGGCCGGACTTCACCTACGACGCCGACGTCACCGACATCGATTGCGGCGGCCGGAGCATCGTCGAGTGCTTCGCCACCTTCCGGCGGGGCTACTGCCAGTACTACGCGACGACGATGGCGATCCTCCTCCGGGCGGCGGGCGTGCCGACTCGCCTCGTCCAGGGCTTTTTGCCTGGCGACCGGAGCCCGACCGGGATCGAGACGATCCGGAACAGCTTCGCCCACGCGTGGGTCGAGGTCTACTTCCCGGGCTACGGTTGGGTCGAGTTCGACCCGACCGGCGGCAACCTGAGCCAGCTGCCGGCTCTCCCAGCGGGGAGCCCGGTTCCCCTGCCGTCCCTCGGGTCGAGGGCCTCGCTCCCGCCCGACGAGGGCCAGGATCCGATCCGCCGCCCGACGCCTGGCGCCGCCGGCGGCGGGTCCACGATCGTGGCCCCGACGAGCGGCCCCGACCTCACCCCGGTTGGCGTCGTCCTCGGCCTCGTCGTGGGGCTCGCCCTCGTCGTGGGTTTCCTCGTCCGCCGGGTCCCGCGGCAGCTCGATGCGGAGACGGCCTGGCGGAGCGTGACCCGCCTCGCGGCCCGGCTCGGGGCGGCCCCGCGGCCGACGCAGACGGTCTACGAGTACAGCGCCGCCCTCGCCGACCTCGTCCCGACCGCCCGCCCCGAGCTCGAGACGGTCGCCCGCGCGAAGGTCGAGGTGACGTATGGTCGGCGGGTCCTCGGCACCGATCGGCTGGCCGCTCTCCGGCGAGCGACGGCCCGTCTCCGGGTCCGCCTCCTCACCCTCCTCGTCCGCCGCCCGCAATGGCGGCCCCGGGCGCGCTCGCGCCGTCCGCCGGGCCTCGGCAACGAGTGAGGCGCCGGCGCGGCCGCCGGCAGGCGGTGGGCCGTCGCCGCGTGCCCTGCGGCTAGAGGGCGCCGC
>JBHORA010000009.1:0-1118 GCA_042408535.1 Chloroflexota bacterium
CCGCCCTCGACCAGGCTCGGGCGGAGATGATCGAGTACCAGCTCCGCCTTCGGGGGATCAGCGACCCGCGGGTGCTCCAGGCGATGGCCGAAGTGCCCCGCGAGGAGTTCGTCCCCGACTGGGCCCGCCGCTACGCCTACGCCGACGAGGCGCTCCCGATCGCCCACGGCCAGACGATCAGCCAGCCGTACATCGTCGCCCGGATGACCGAACTCTTGGAGGTCCGGCCCGGCGACCGGGTCCTCGAGATCGGAACCGGGTCGGGCTATCAGGCCGCGATCCTCGCCCACCTCGGCTGCTCGGTCGTCTCGTACGAGCGCCAGCCCGAGCTCGCCGCCGAGGCCCGGGAACGGCTCGAGCGGCTCGGCTACGGCCGCTTCGTCGAGATCCGGGTCGGCGACGGGAGCCTCGGCGATCCGGAGGGCGCGCCGTGGCCGCGGATCATCGTCACGGCGGCGGCGCCGCGGATCCCCGACGCCCTCCGCGAGCAACTCGACCCGAACGGCGGCCGGCTCGTCATCCCCGTCGGACCGCGGACGCACCAGGACCTCATGCTCGTCGTTCGAAACGGGAACGAGTGGCGCGAACGGTCGGACGGGCCGTGCGTCTTCGTTCCGCTCATTGGGGAGGGCGGCTTTCCGGGCTGAGCAGCCGGGAAGCCTGGGCCGCGGCGATCGACGCGTCGCCCGACGCGTGGCCGGGCGCCGGTATACTCGCCGGCCATGACCCACGTCTTCGTCGCCCCCCATCCCGACGATGCCGCCCTCTCCTGCGGGGGGCTCATCGCCGGCCTTCGCGAGCTCGGCCAGAACGTGACGATCCTCACCGTCTACTCGGGCTCCGGTGGCACCGATGGGCTGACGCCCTACCAGCGCGAGGCGCTCGGGTTCGGGACGAAGGCGCTCTGGCCGGCGACGGAGGCGTTCAACCGGGCGAACCTCGCCGCCGACGTCCCGCTCCTCGAGGGGCCGGACGCCCCGCCGCCGTGGGCCGCCGAGCCCGAGCGGCTCGAGGCGACCCAGGCCGACGCCGACGCCGCGGCGAAGCGGTTCTGGCAGCGCTCGTCGTGGTACCGCCGGGCGAGCATCCGGAACGAATCGCTCGCCGGGCAGCTCGTG
>JBHORA010000010.1:0-2697 GCA_042408535.1 Chloroflexota bacterium
GGCGACGGCCCGGACCGGCGTTCTGTTCGGCTCGAGTGTCATCCGCGGCGAGGCGACGGCCCGGACCGGCGTTCTGTTCGGCGCGAGTGTCATCCCCGGCGAGGCGACGGCCCGGACCGGCGTTCTGTTCGGCGCGAGTGTCATCCCCGGCGAGGCGACGGCCCGGACCGGCGTTCTGTTCGGCTCGAGTGTCATCGGCTCGGTGGCGACGAGCCGCGGAGGGGGAAGAGGCGCGGAGACGATCGTGCCGGACCGATCCGGGGATCGTGGGCGATCGACCCCGGTCCCGAAGCCGCGATCCCGTTGACCCTCAGCCGAGGAAGCGAAGCGACTCGCCGAGGTCGGGCAGGACCGACTCGGCTCCCAGGAGGAAGAGGCTCCCGACGACGAGGCTGAAGACCCCAGCTAGGACCCCGACCACGACATAGAGGCGCTGACGCGCCTGCGATGCCGCGAAGCCGCCGGCCGTGACGAGGACGACGATCGAGTTCGACACGACGAGGCCGAGGACGAAGGTGAGGAGCATCGGCACCCCGAGACCGAGGGCCGCGCCGCCACCAACGCTCGCGATGAGGAGCGCCTGCGATCCTGTCTCGGCGCCGACGCCGTGGATCATTCCGATCCCGAAGGCCGTCCGCGGCCCGTACGAGCTCATCTCGATCGGCCGCGCGTGCTCGTGGCCGTGGAGCCAGGCTCCGAACCGGGCGGCCGCGTGGCGAACGACATCGAAGACGAGCATCCACCGACTCCGTAGCCGGAACGGGCGGCCGTGGCGAGCGTACTGGTAGAGCGAGAAGAAGACCCAGATCCCGAGGACGACGAGGGTCACCCCCACGACACGGGCCATGATCGGGTCGACCCCGTCCGGCAGGACGGCCCCGAGGTTGAGCGCCGCGAGACCGAGGGCGACGACGACAAGGGCGTGGCCGAGCGCGTAAAGGGTTCCGCGGAGGAGCGCCCGGCCTCGCTCCCTCGGGCGCACGGCCGGATCGGGCGGAAGCTCCGGTGCGGCGTCGTCCTCCGGATCGAGCGCGTGCACCTCGATCTCCGTCGGACCCCCGTGCGGGTGCGGCAGCGGGTGGCCGTGGGTGGCGTGGGCGATCTCGTGCTCTCGTTCGCCGACCTCGACTGTCGCCGCCGTCGAGGTGATGTCGGTGATCGCCGCGATGTGGTCCCAGTCGAAGCCGTGGCGGAGGCCGAGCAGGAGCGTCGTGACGAGCAGCCCGATGCCGCCCGTCGCTGGCTCTGCAGCGACGGACGCGTCGACGGACCCGACGAGCGTCCCCGTCGTGGCCGCCGACACGACGGGCGGGTTGACGATCCCATGGATTATTGCAACATGTAGCGACATCGACTCGTGGGAGGATAGCAGTTCGCCGATCGTCACTGCGCCGCGAACTCGCCCCTGCGAGGTGACGGGAGGGACTCGTGCCTCGGCGTTCGACCGGGCGGGCGGCGGACGGTCGCTCCATCTCGGCACGGCCAGGTTCGGCACCGCCAGGCTCGGCGTGGCAGACTGAGGCGACTTGACATCGGCTCCGCGTTCGACGGCGAGAGGTAAGACGACAATGGCCACCCGGACACGCCCCGATCGAGGAGCGCCCGACCCACCACGCCGACCCGGCCTCACCGCGCCGCCCCAGCCGCCCACGGCGCCATCAGAGGATGTGGAGGCGAGGACCCAATCCCGTGCGGGTGTCGCCCCGCGGGCGCCCCGACCGATCGCCCGCTCGCCCTTCCCGCCGATCGGCGACTACGGATTCCTCTCCGACTGCGAGGTCGCCGCCCTCGTCGCTCCGAGCGGGAACGTCGAGTGGCTCTGCGTGCCGCGCTTCGACTCGCCGAGCGTCTTCGGGACGATCCTCGACCGTGGCGCGGGTGGCTTCCGGCTCGGCCCTGCCGACGTCCGGGTCCCCGCCGCCCGCCGCTACCTGCCCGGGACGATGGTCCTCGAGACGAGCTGGGGGACGCCGACCGGCTGGATCATCGTCCGCGACCTCCTCCTCATCGGCCCCTGGCGGGATGACGGCCGCCACCCCGGCCACCGACGCCCCCCGACCGACTACGACGCCGAACACGTCCTCCTCCGGATGGTTCGCTGCGTCACCGGCCAGGTCCAGCTCGTCTTCGACTGTGAGCCGGTCTTCGACTACGGTCGCCGGCTCGGCCGCTGGGAGTACACCGGCCCGGGCTACCGGGAGGGCGTCTGCAGCGCCGAGGGGATCGACCTTCGCCTCACCCTGACGAGCGACATCAACTTCGGCTTCGAGGGGCCGAAGGCGATCGGCCGGACCCTCCTGAAGGAGGGTGACGTTCGCTTCGTCGCCCTCGGCTGGGGCGACGTGCCGCCACCGCGGACGGCCGAAGATGCCTACCGGCGACTCGTCTGGACCGCCCACCACTGGCAGCACTGGCTCGCCCGGGGCCGCTTCCCCGACCACCCCTGGCGGACGTACCTCGAACGCTCGGCCCTCACCCTCAAGGGCCTGACCTACGCTCCGACCGGGGCGATCGTCGCCGCCGCCACGACCTCACTCCCCGAGACGCCCGGCGGCGAACGGAACTGGGACTACCGCTACAGCTGGATCCGCGACTCGACCTTCGCTCTCTGGGGCCTCTACCGACTCGGGTTCGACTGGGAGGCGAACGACTACTTCTCCTTCATCGCCGACGTCGCCGGCGGCGAGGGGGACCTCC
>JBHORA010000011.1:0-12565 GCA_042408535.1 Chloroflexota bacterium
CGATCGTCGCTTCGAGGGGCGGGTGCTTCCGGTTCCAGGCCTCCCGCTCGGTCATCTCGGTGATCGCCGTCCCGCTCAGGGGCTGGGCGGGGGCGCTGACGAGGGAGCGATCCTTCGACATGAACGGCTCCTGCTCCGTGAGTCCAACGACGGAATGGATGGAGTGTGCCCCGACAATGTAGACAATGTCAACAGCTTCGAGTACATTTCAGCCGCGCGAGTGTCCAACCTCATCGCGTAGCCATCGGCTCACGAGAGCAGGAGGAGGAGTCAGGACCATGGCGATATCTCTTCGTAGTCGCACACTCGGCGTTCTGATGGGCGCGGCCTTCGTCGCGGTGGGCTGTGCCGGCGGTGGGGCTACGCCGACTCCGGCGGCCTCGCCTTCGCCATCGCCCGTCGTCTCGGCGGCGCCCAGCGGCGAGGCGAGCCCGTCTCCCGAGCCGACCCTTCCGACCCCCGAGAAGTCGGAGATCAAGATCGGCCTGAGCGTGACGGAGACGAGCCAGTTCGCGGCTCAGCTCGCTCACATGACCGGGATCTTCGAACGCAACGGCCTCAAGACCGAGACATCGGTCTTTGAGGGTGATGGCAAGGCGATGCAGGCACTCCAGGCGGGGCAGCTCGACGTCGCGTTCATCGGTGTCTCGTCCGCCATCACGTCGCAGACCACAGACGCCCCGGTCAAGGTCCTGGCGGTGAACGCCATCGTCCTGACCGACGATCTCGTTTCGGTCCCCGACGTGAAGTCGGCCGACGACTTGCGCGGCAAGTGCGTCGCGGTCAGCACCTTTGGCGGCACCTCCCACGGTTCGGTCATCCTGGCCCTCAAGGCCCTCGGTCTCACCCCGAACGACGTCGTCATCACCGAGATCGGCGGCCAGAGCGCCCGGATCGCCGCCCTTCAGGGCGGTGCCTGCGCCGCGGCGCCGGTCGACGATTCGCGCCGGGACGAGATGCTCGGCCTCGGCTTCAATATCCTCGTCGATCTCAAGAAGGAAGGTCTGCCATGGGGCCGAAGCGGCATGGGCGTCACCGAGGACTGGCTCGCCCGGAACCCGAACACGGCGCTCGTCGTCGCTGCTTCGGTCCTCGAGGGCCAGAACATGATGTGGACCGATCCCGACACCGCCGCGGCCAAGTACGCTGAGTTCATCCAAGCCGATCTCGACACTGCCAAAAAGCTCATCGCGGACTTCCAGACCTGGGGCAACCGGACGATGATGTGGCCGGACGATGCCTTCGAGAACCCAAAGCAGGTTCTCGCGACCGTCAACCCCGCCATCGCCAACGTCCCCGTTTCCAAGGCTTTCGACCGGAGCTATCTCCAGAAGCTCGTGGACATCGGCTACTACGCCAAGCTGGGGATCCCGCTCCAGTAGAGGGCGGTTGCAGCGTCGACTCTGGACCGCCCTCCGGCCTGTCCGGAGGGCGGTCCATGAACAGGGCATGATCAGGGAGGGCAGCTGGCATGTGCGGCGAAGCTGCTTCGGGCCTCGATACGACGGCCATCGGTGAGCCCGGTCCGCCAGGAGGCGTCGCCCGGATCGCCGAACTCGACGAGCTCCTGGCTGTGGCTCGGGCCGTTGCCCGGTCCGAGGAGGTCCGGCGCACGGCGGCAGGGTTCATCGGCTACGGGGCCACGAAGCCGGGGGACCGGGTTCTCATCGGTGTCGACACTCAGACCGACCCCGATCTCACCCACGCGGTGGCGAGCGCGCTTCGCGAGCTCGGCGCCTCGGTCGACGTCGTCGTCGTTCAGGTCGAGCCCGATCGAGAGTTCGATGAGCTCGACGAGATCAGGGTCGCCATGCGTCGCCAGCCGTGGACGGAGGCGCCTCGGCGCTGGGAGGGCGTGCCCTGGGTCGAGGAGTTGGCCCGGACGAGGGGGTACGACCTCCTCATCCACGGCAAGGGCGGTGCGATCCCCAAGACGAGCCACCGCTACGAGGGCTTTCCCTGGGTCGTCAAGGACCATTTCGACCGGGCGTCCAACCTCTTCCCGCGGGATCTGCACCGATTGATCAACGAGCGGACGTGGGCTCGGATCACCGAGAACGTCGGCAGCCGGCTGTTCCTCACCGACCCGGAGGGCACGCAGCTCGAGCTGACGATCCTGGAGAAGCCCTTTAGGGACGGTCGCCATGACTACGGTCCCACGCCGAAGTGGGGGCACCTTATGGCCCATCCCCCGACTCCCATCGAGCCCGATGACGACACCCACGGCGTCATCGCTGGGACGCTCAACCACTTCAGCCGGCCCTTCCCGAGGATCGAGCTCGTTCTCGATCGCGCGCGGCTCGTCGAGATCAGGGGCGGTGGCGCATACGGGGCGGCTTGGCGAGAGCTCGAGGAGGAGACGAAGAACACCCAGTACCCGTGCTTCCCAGGCCCTGGGCTCTTCTGGCTCTGGGAGATCGCCATCGGGACGAACCCGAAGATCGCCCGACCGCGGAACATCCATCTCCATTCCTCAGGTGGCTTCGAATGGGAGCGACGGCGAGCCGGCATCATCCATTGCGGTCTCGGGACCCGCTGGCGCTCAGCCGAGGAGGTCTGGGCTGGGGAGCGCCGGCTCCTCTATGGACACCTCCATGTCCATCTCATGCTCCCAACCCTCATCGTCCAGACGCCGAAGGGTGACATCCCGGTCATCGAGCGCGGGCGACTTGCGGCCTACGACGATCCCGACGTGCGGGATTTGGCGGCGCGCTACGGCGATCCAGACGAGATCCTCCGAGACGACTGGATTCCCGCCATTCCCGGCATCACGGCACCGGGCTCGTACGACGAGTACGCCCGCGATCCGGCGAGCTGGGTCTACGGGCCTGCGCGAGCTTTGTAGACAAATGTGGGCGCTTTGTCTACAATGCGCCCGCCGGTTCTGCCATCGAACGGGAGGTTTCGTTGACGCTCGAGCACGTGCGCTTCTACAGCCGTGGCGCTGCCCTAGCCGGAACACTCATGCTCCCCGAGGGAGCGCAGGAAACCCGACGGGTGCCGGCGGTCGTGCAGGGGCCAGGCTGGCTCGGTCTCAGGGACGCGCAGCTCTATGCGCCGTACCACGATGGCCTCCTCTCCGCTGGCTTCGCCGTTTTCGTCTTCGATTACCGCGGCTTCGGCGATTCCGAGGGTGATGCCACGTATCTCGACCCGATGGCCCAGGTCGAGGATTGGCGCAACGCCATCACCTATCTCGAGACGCGACCCGAGATCGATGCCGACCGCATCGGCGTCTTCGGTTCCGGTGGGACCGGCGGCGGGAACGCGATCTTCGTCGGCGGTCTCGACGAGCGTGCGAAGGCTGTCGTCAGCCAGGTGCCGATCGCCGACGGTCGGGATTGGCTCCGGCGGATGCGCCGCGAGCACGAATGGCACGAGTTCCTCGACCGCCTCGCTGCCGATCGCCGCCGCCGTGTCCTGACGGGCCAGTCGGAGCTCGTGCCACCCCGTGACGGGATCATGGTCCCGACGCCGGAACGACGCGCCACCACGGTGAAGGGCGACGTCGACGCTCGGATTCCGGCTCTCGTCCAATTGGCGAGCGCCGAGGCGATCCTCGCCTATCGGCCGATCGACGTCGTCGAGCGCATCGCGCCACGGGGCCTCCTCCTCATTGCTGTCGAGGACGACGCCACGACGCCGACGGACCACGCTTGGGCCCTCTACGAGCGAGCTGGCCGTCCAAAGCGGCTCATCATCCAGCGTCACACAAGCCACTATGCGGCCTACGCCCGCTATCGCACGGCGATCACACCCATGATCGTCGACTGGTTCCGGCGTCACCTCGTCGGCGGCGAGGTCCTCCTCTACGACGAGCCAGCAGGGTCGGGCGTCGAATATCTCGAGGTCGCAGAACCCGACTCGGGACCGAAGGGCAAATGACGATCCAGGACACGTTCGACCTTGCCATCATCGGCGGCATTCTCGTGCGGCGCGAGGGCCGCCTGCGCGCTGACGTCGCCATCGCCGGCGAACGGATCGCGGCCATCGTGGAGCCGGGAACGCCAATCCGCGCTCGACGAACCATCGATGCCCACGGCAAGGCGATCCTGCCCGGAGCGATCGACGTCCACGCCCATCACCGGGAACCCGGCTTCACGCACAAGGAAGACATCCTGACCGCGACCCGGGCATGCGCCGCCGGTGGTGTGACCACGACCTTCGGCATGCCGAATGTCGATCCACCGCCGAACACCCTGGACCGCCTGGAAGCGATGGTCCGGCTCTACGAGGAAAAGGCGATCGTCGACTGGAACATCAATCCAGCTCCCACCGTGCCGGAGGAGATCCCGCGCCTCGCCTCGGCTGGGATCGCCGCTTTCAAGATCTTCATGGTCGTCGATACCGGTCGCTCCTATCCCCACATGCCTGGAATCGGCATCCACGACCACGGCGAGCTCCTCGGCCTCTTCGAAGCGATCCGGCCAACCGGCCTCCCGCTCATGGTTCATCCCCACGACCAGGCGCTCATGAACCACATCGAGCAGGGGTACTGGAAGCGGGGCGAGCGGGACTTCAGGGCGTACGCTCGAGCGTACGCTGCCTACGACGGCCTCATCTGGGACACCGCGGTCGCCGTCCTCTTGCGGCTCCAGCAGGCAACGGGAACGCCGCTCCACCTGCTCCACACCCAGACCGCTGGCGTTGTCGACCAGCTCCGAAGGGCGAAGGCCATGGGGCAGGACGTCAGCGCCGAGCTGAACCCCTGGGCGCTGTTCCTCGGCAACGACTGGGCGACCATCGAACGGCTCGGATCGTACGCGCTCTCCTACTGGGTGCCCGAGAAGAACGTCGAACCACTCTGGGCCGCCCTCCGAGACGGGACGATCGACATCGTCTCCACGGATCATGCCCCGCACACCCGGGAGGAGAAGGAACCAGGGTGGACGGATGGCTGGGCAGCCCACACCGGGACGCCGTCGGCCCAGTTCTACGTGCCGCTCTTCCTCGACGCGGCGCACCGGGGATTGCTGAGCCTCGAACGACTCGTCGAGCTCATCGCGACCGCGCCGGCGAAGCGGTTCCGATTGGCGAACAAGGGCCGCCTCGACGTCGGCGCCGACGCCGACATCATCGTCGTCGACCTCGACGCCGAATGGGAGATTCACGACGACCTCGTCCTGAGCAAGATCGGCTGGACGCCGTACTCCGGTCGACGGGTTCGCGGCCGGGTCGAGTCGACGATCGTTCGGGGCGAGGTCGTCTACGAGAACGGCATCGTCGTCGGCCGTCCGGGATGGGGTCGCCAAGCCCGCCCGAAAGGCGACGCATGAGGCAGGAGAACAGCTCGATGACCATGCGCTTCGGTCTTCTCGTTCCTCACTTCGGCGAGGACGCCGATCAGGATCTCCTCGTCGATGGGGCGCGGCTCGCCGATCGCCTCGGGTTCGACTCGCTCTGGGTACGGGATCACCTCGTCTTCCACCCCCACGGCATGGAGGGCACCGACCGCACGTTCATCGAGCCGTTCATCACCTTGTCCTACCTCGCCGGCATCACGGAGCGGATCGGCCTCGGGGCGGCGACGATCATTCCCTTCCGACATCCGATCCACATGGCCTACAGCGTCGCCTCCCTCTCCTGGATCACCCGGCGCCGGTTCGATCTCGGCATCGGGGCCGGGAACTTCCAGCATGAGTTCGATGTCATCGGGATGGGCCACGTCAAACGCCCCGAGCTCATGCGCGAGCAGACCCTCATCGCGCGTCGACTCTGGGCTGGCGAGACGCTCGCCTGGCACAGCGAGCTCTACGACTTCGAGGATGTCGATCTCAAACCCCAGCCGCTCCATCCTGTCCCCGTGTGGTGGGGCGGTGCGACACCCGCCTCGGCCCGCCTCGCCGTCGATTTTTGCGACGGCTGGCTGCCCGGTCGGATCACCTTCCCGACCTACGAGCTCCGGGTCGCCAAGATCCGCGAGATGTGTGCCGAACAAGGCAAGCCCATGATCATGACCGGCGCCGTACCGGTCACGAGCATCGACGAGACGAGGGACGCCGCCATCGCCCGCCTCAACGTGCCCGGACTCCTCAAGAACGCCAACGCTCAGAAGTTCTGGGTGAAGCCGGAAGGGGGTGTCTTCACCCGGATCGAAGAGCTCGACGGATCGATCCTGGTGGGCACACCAGACGACATCGTCCGGGGAATCGAACGGTATCGAGAGATCGGCTGCGACCTCCTCATCTTCGACTTCCGGATGCGGTTCAAGGACTGGCTCGCGCAGATCGAGGTCCTCGCCACCGAGGTGCTCCCGAAGGTGGCCGTGCCCGTCGCCGGTCGTTGACGGCCAGCGATCATCGGCCAAAGCTAGCGAAGGTGCGAGGATGCCGACGCTTCCGCCGCCGCCCGGGGCCGAGGGACTGAGCGGCCTCGTCGAGCTCCCTGATCCTGCCTGGGTCGAGCGATGGGACCGAATCATCGTTCCTGACGAGGCGAAGGATCGGCTCGTCAACTACCTCGTCTTTGTTCTCCGGCATCGCCCCCGCTTGAGCAGCATTGGCATCCCGATCCACGGGCTGGTCGTGCTCGCCGGCCCGCCTGGGACTGGGAAGACGACGCTCGCCCAGGGTCTTGCCGATCGAGCCGCACGGGTGCTCGATGAACCGAGCTACCTGGTTTTCATCGATCCCCACGTCTTTCCGAGTCAGCTCCTCGGCGAGAGCCAGCGGAGCGTTGCCCGGCTGTTCGAGCGGACGCTGCCCGATCTCGCCACGCGCGGCCGATCCGTCGTTGTTCTCCTGGACGAGGTCGAGGCGCTGGCTGTCAGTCGGGCGGCGGCATCGCTGGACACGAACCCCGTCGATGTCCACCGTGCCACCGACGCCGTCCTGGCTGGCCTCGACCACGTCGCGACCGCATGTCCGAACGTCGCCTTCGTGGCGACGACGAACTTCATCCAGGCCGTCGATCCAGCATTTCTCTCGCGGGCCGACCTCGTCGAGGAGATCGGCCGACCGGGGGTAACCGCTGCTTCCGCGATCCTTGCCGACACCATCGCCGAGCTCCGCCCGCTCGATGGTCTCGAAGAAGCAGCGTTGGCGGCTCTCGCCGGAAGGTGCGTTGCCGCCGGCTATGACGCCCGTCAGCTTCGGAAGCTCGTTCTTCGCTCCGTCTGCTCCCGCCGTGAGCTCGCCCTCGAGCCGAGCTCCCTCACGCTGGCGGACGTCGAAGTTACCTTGGAGAGACTTCTCCGAGATGGCAACCCCTAGGGCGTCGAGGGCACGTCGATGACGTTCGACAGGAGAGCCGACGGAGCCCAGGCCTCGGACCGAGTCCGGCCAGAGTCGTACCTCCTCGGGTTGTCCATCTTTCTCGTCATTGCCGCGACGAACATCCTGACACCGCTCCTGCCGGACGTGCGGCGTGACTTCGGGGTCAGCGTCACGACGGCCGGCTTCATCGTCGGCTCCTACGGTCTGGCTCGGCTGCTCGTCGACCTCCCGGCCGGCCTCCTCGCCGATTGGTTCGGCCCACGACGACTCAGCGTGTTCGGCCTCGTCGTCCTCGTGGTTGCCTCCGCGGTGGGGTATGTGGCGCCAACCATCGAGCTCCTCATCGTCGCCAGGGTCGGTGCCGGGGTGGCCGTCGGCATCCTGGCCACGATCATCTTGTCGGCCCTTGGCGCCACGGCAACGCAAGCGAACCGCGGCAAGATCATGAGCTTCTTCCACGTCGCGAACAACACGGGCATTGCGGTCTATCCGCTCGTCGGGGGCATCGTCGGGGCGGCACTGTCGTGGCGGGCGACCTTCGCGGTCACTGCCATTCTCGCCCTCGTTGCCGGGTCGATCCTCGTGCCGCTTCTTCGGCGAATCGACTTCGGCGCCGCGAGCGGCGGGGCTTCGCGCGGCGGCGGGGATGCCAGACGCATCCTCCAGGGCCGCCAGCGGCGCATCGCGATCCTCGCAACCAACTTCGGTGTCGTTGCCAACATGATCCACCGCCACGGGTTTCGAAACACGATCCTGCCGCTCTATGCGGCTTCGGTGCTCGGTCTCGGTGGCGTTTCCATCGCCTCGGCCATCGCCCTCATGTCGATCACCGGCCTCGTGGTTGCCACGCCCGGGGGGATGCTCGGCGACCGGATCGGCCGACGGCGTGTCATCACGGCCGGTCTGGCCGCAGTTGCCGCCGGTGACCTGGCCTTCCTCCTGACCCACGATGTGACCAGCTTCCTGCTCATCTCGGCTCTGATCGGCTTCGGCGACTTCTTCACGAGCTCGCAGACGGCGCTCCTCTCGGAGATTGTGCCGCCGGAGCAACGAACCCGGACGCTCAGTACATACCGCTTTTCGGCCGACCTCGGTGCCCTCATCGGACCCATCCTCCTGGCTGCAATCATGGACGCCTTTGGAGCGAGGAGCGCCATCCTCACCGCAGTAGCGATCCTTTCGGTGGCCTCGCTCGCCGCCTGGCGCCTCGTTCCCGTTCCGTCGCCGATCTCTGCGGAGCGCCTGTCCACCGGCCAGGCGGTATGAGCCCCACAGGGAAGGAGGCCTGGTCGTGACGAGCCAGAGGAGGAGCCAATGACCCCCGACGATGTCATCGCCCGGATCGATCCCCAGGAGGTCGTCGAGCTCGCGCTGAAGCTCGGCAACATCGACAGCCCGACAGGGAGCGAAGGCACCGCTGGCGAGTTCGTGTTCGAGTGGCTGAAGGATCACGGCTTCGAGCCCCGCAAGTACGCGCTCGTCGAGGATCGCTTCAACGTCGCTGCATGGCTCCCGGGAACCGGCGGCGGCTACAGCCTCATCTTCAATGCCCACCTCGACACGACCCTCCGTCCCGACGCGGTCTGGTCGGCGGAGAACCCCCTCGATCCTCTCTATCGCGGCGCCTGGATCGACGGCGATGAGATCGTCGGTGATGGCGTCGTGAACGACAAAGGGCCGCTGGCTGCCTTTCTCGTGGCAGCGAAGGCGATCCGAGAGGCGGGCTTCCCGCTGAAGGGGGATCTCATCGTCTCGGCCGTCGCCGGCGAGATCTCTCGGGAGCCCGTCGACGAGTGGCAGGGACCCGCCTATCTGAGCAAGGATCTCGGAGCCCGCTTCATGGTCACCCACGGCGTCGTGGCCGACTTCGCCCTCGTCGCCGAAGGCACCGGCTTCGGCATCGCCGGGATCGAGCCGGGGAAAGCCCAGTTCAAGGTCACCGTGTTCACCGACGGGCCGCGCTACTACACCCCGTACCTGCCGCGGCCAACGGGCCTCGCCGATGCGCCCAACGCGATCGTTCGGGCTGCTGCCGTCATCGAGCGCTTCGAGGCATGGGCGTATGCGTACGAGCAGAGGAACCGCTACGAGAGTCCGCTCGGCACGGTCGTGCCCAAGGTCTCCGTCAACGCCATCCGGTCGGGCTATCCGTACAATCTGACGAGCGCGCCGCAGGTGTGTGCCTTCTACGTCGATGCGCGGATCCTGCCCGGGGTGAACCCAATCGATCTCCGCGACGACCTCCGGGCGCTTCTGGCCGAGATCGGTGTGAGGGGTCGCGTCGAGCTCATCCTCTATCGGCCGGGCTTCGAGGCCGTCGGTGCCGAGCGTCTCATCGATACGATCCGGCGCTGCCACAGCCAGGTGTTTACGACTCCGCCGACGCTCGTCGGGGCGCCCGTCACGAGCATGTGGCGCGACACCAACGCCTTCAACGAGCTGGGCATTCCCGCTGTGAGCTACGCTCCCCGGGCGGCAAGCCATGCCGCCCGCAAGGCGATCAAGGTCAGTGACCTCGTGGCTGCCGCGACGATCTATGCCAGGGTCGCGATGGATCTCTGCAATCAGGACCGAGAGCCCTACACCCCGCTGGGAGCTCACATCAACGCCCGGATCGCAGCCCAGGTGCGGGATCGCCGCCGTGGTTGACGCCGACGGGTGAGGCGTGGCCGATCACAGTGACCTCTACGGCGTGCTGGGTCTGTCCGCGCGGGCCACCCAGGCCGAGATCCGGCGCGCCTTCCGCGCCCTCGCTCGCCGCTACCACCCTGACCTCAACGGAGGCGACCCGGCCGCCGAGCGAGCCTTCAAGCGGATCGTCCGAGCCTACGAGGTGCTCGGTGATCCGGCGCGCCGGGCACGGTACGACCGGCGCCGTGAGCTCGGCCGGTTCGCTCGGCCGGGGAGCGCGAGCCGGACGTCGTTCGCGGTGGACGGGGTCCTCTACCACAGCGACCTCGGCCACCACAGTGACTTCTACGGACCGGGGGACCCGGTCGCGGTTCGGGAGGCAGCCGCCCTTGTCGGTCGCCATCCTTCGACTCTCAGACGGCTCATCCGTCGAGGACAGCTGGCGGCGACCTTCGACGGCCGTCGCTACTGGCTCCGACGACGGGATGTCGAGCGGCTTGGCCGCTCACCCCGGCAGCCGGCCGACCCAGATCGGGCGGTTCTCGCCTGACCGGCGCCACCTCTGTGGAGGACTGCATGCTCAGACTCGGGTACAAGGCTTCGGCCGAGCAGTTCGGCCCCCGCGAGCTCCTTGACTTCGCCGTCGAGGCCGAGCGGGCCGGCTTCGACAGCGTCTTCGTCAGCGACCACTTCCAACCCTGGCGGCACACGAACGGGCACGCCCCGAACGCCATCGCCTGGCTCGCCGCCGTCGGACAGCGGACCGAGCGTGTCCTCCTCGGCACGAGCGTCCTGACGCCGACCTTCCGCTACAACCCTGCCGTCGTCGCCCAGGCCTTCGCCACCCTCGGCTGCCTGACCCCCGGACGGATCGTCCTCGGGGTCGGGACCGGCGAGTCGATGAACGAGGTGCCGGTCCTCGACATTGAGTGGCCCGATACGAAGGAGCGCTTTGCCCGCCTCAAGGAAGCGGTCGATCTCATCGGCCGGCTCTGGCGCGAGGACTTCGTCAGCCACGAGGGCACCTACTACCGGACCCGGAACGCGACCCTCTACGACCGGCCCGAGACTCCGGTCCCGATCTACATCGCCGCCTCCGGCCCCGCCGCCGCCCGTCTCGCCGGGCGGCTCGCCGATGGCTTCATCTGCACCTCGGGCAAGGGGATGGAGCTCTACCGAGAGACGCTTCTCCCGGCGGTCGCCGAGGGCGCCGAGAAGGCCGGCCGGCGCCTCGCCGACCTCGACCTCACGATCGAGATGAAGGTCTCCTTCGACACCGACCGTCGGCGGGCCCTCGAGGACACCCGGATCTGGGCCGCCCTCGCCCTCCCCGGCGAGGTCAAGATGGGGGTCGAGGACCCGCGAGAGATGGAGCGCCTCGCTGCTGAGCTCCCGCTCGAGCAGGCGGCGAGTCGGTGGCTCGTCTCCGATGATCCCGAGGAGCACGTCGAGCAGATCCGCCCCTACGTCGAGCTCGGCTTCCGGCACCTCGTCTTCCACGCCCCGGGCGACGACCAGGTTCGCTTCCTCCGCCTCTACGGGCGGGAGGTCCTGCCGCGGCTCCGGGCGCGCTTCGGCTGACGGAGGCCGAAGCCGCGGCGACCCCGGCGCTCGATGCCGTCGTCCCCGCGATCCCGCTGGCCGTCCCTTTGGGGCGAGAGTGGCAGGCGGCGGGCCTCGTGTCGGCCACATAATCGGAGTGGCCGTTAGTCCCTCAGTAGGAAAGCTGTGATGCGGGCCGCCGTCTCGGCGGGACACTGCCAGAAGTAGCCGTGGGCGGCCCCGGGAATGACCTCCAGCCGGGCCCTCGGGAGGTGTGTGGCGAGGTACTCGGACTGTTCGAGGTGGGAGCCCGTTCCTCCGACGTGGGTATCCCTGTCGCCGACGAGGACGAGCGTTCGCTGGTGGATGCCCCGCAGCTGGGCCACCGTGTTGTGCTGCTGGCGGGCGACGACGTGTTTCAAGTACTCGCGGAGCGGGGCTCGATGGTCCCAGAAAGTCCGGACCAGCCATTCGTAGACTGACGGTTTCCGATCGAGGAACTCGGGGGTGAAGAAGGTCCTCGCGATCTGGCGTCGGATGTAGCCCTCGTAGCCGTGTTCGGCAAGTTCGATCACGACCTCGATCGGGATGGGGAGAGGAACGGGCTCCCGCCACGGACCGGGACCCGAGGCGGCGAGGACGAGGGTGCGGACCAGGTCGGGACCGTCGAGGGCGACCCACTGGGCCACCCGGCCCCCCATGGAATGACCCACCACGTGGGCCGGTCCTAGATCGAGGGCTCGGAGAAGGCCGAGGACGTCGGCGGCAAAGAGACGGGTCGAGTAGAACCCATCAGTCGGCGGAGTCCGCCCGACGCCGCGGTAGTCGAAGGTGATGATCGTGAAGCGGGAAGCCAGAGCCTGCACGAACTCGGGTGGCCAGGTCGCGCCGGCATACCCCGTACCAGCCAAGAGGACCAGCGGCGGTCCCTGCCCGCGTATCTCGTACGCGAGCCCGAGCCCGGAGGGTAGGACCATCACCACGCGGCAGATCTCACCGTCGCAGAGCTTGCGTATCGTTGCATGCAGCAGTATAAGATGACCCCAGCACCACGTCTTGTGTCGCTCGTTACTTCTGGGAGGAGGCGAGAGTCATGGTCTCCGCGGACGACCCCGTAACGGCCCCCCGCTACCCTGCCTACATCTTCCGCGAACCGGCCGCGAGGGAGGAGCTCGAAG
>JBHORA010000013.1:0-10827 GCA_042408535.1 Chloroflexota bacterium
CGCGACGAAGGGCACCAGGACGAGGGCGGGGAGCGGCGGGAAGGGGAGGAGCGCCCGCCCGGTCGGCGCCCCGTCGGGACCGACGATCTGGAGGACGTCCTGGAAGTACCAGTTCTCCGGGCCGCCCTCGGCCTCGCCCTCGCCGGTCTCTGCCTGCTCGTCTATCTGGCGAGCAACCCCGAGCGCGACAACCTCTACAACCACTTCGTCTGGCAGGCGGCGGCCTGGCTCGAGGGCGAGGCCGGGATCCGCTACCCGGTCTACGCCGAGCGACCCGGCGATCCGGAGAACTGGTACTTCCAGGACGTCCTCCAGATCGTCGGTCCCGACGGGGCGCCGACCGGGCGGGCGCTCCTCCCCTTCCCGCCGCTCCCCGCCCTCGTCCTGGTGCCCTTCGTCGCGGTCTGGGGCCTGGCGACGAACGCCCAGCTCCTGGCGGCCCTCCTCGGCGGCCTCGACGTCGGGCTCGCTTCCTGGGTCCTCGGCCGGCTCGGGATCGGCCCGGCGACACGGCTCGTGGCGACGGTCTTCTTCGGCCTGGGAACCGTCCTCTGGTATGCGGCGATGCTCGGGACGACCTGGTACCTCGCCCACCTGGTCGCCATCGCCTGCACCCTCCTCGCCGTCGGGATCGCCCTCGGCGCCGATCGGGAGGCCCTCGCCGGCGCAGGTGGTGCCGCCGGGGCCTGCGGCACCGCGGACGGTCCGGGGGCTCCGGCCGGCGTCCGGTTCGGGGACCTCCTCCGAGCGCCCGGTCGCCTCGTGGCGGCGACGCTGCCGCTCGACCCGCGGGCGGTGGCGAGCGGCCTCCTTCTCGGCCTCGCGGCGACGGCCCGCCTCACGATGGCCTTCGGCCTGCCGTTCTTGCTCCTCGTCGGCGGGGGCGGGGCCTGGCCTCGGCGCGCCCTCTCGACGCTCATGGGCGCCAGCCTGCCGATCCTCGGCCTCCTCGCCTACAACGTCGCCACCACCGGCCACGTCTTCCATCCCGGCTACGAGGCCCTCTATCGCCAGGAGACGGCCTTCTACCCGCTCCTCTACCCGTACCTCGAGTACCACCCCGACTGGGGAATCGAGGACCCCCGCTACGTGCCCCAGAACCTGCGCCTCATGCTCGTCGCCCCGCCCGAGATCCTCCCGCCCTGCCCGGATCCGGCAGCCTCACGCGCCCTCTTCGATCCCGCCTGCCCCTGGCTCCGTCCCCGCGACGATGGGATGGGCCTCCTCTTCGTCAGCCCGGCCTGGCTCCTCGCCCTCGCGGGCCTCCGGGGCTACGGTCGGAGCCGGCTCGTCACCGGTGCCGTCCTCGCCGTCGTCTCCATCGCCCTCGTCGACCTCATGCACTTCTCGCAGGGCTGGGTCCAGTTCGGCTACCGCTTCAGCAACGACTTCGCGCCCTTCCTCCTGCTCCTGGCCGGCCTCGGCATGGAGCGCCTCGGCCCGGGCCGACCCCTCGTCCTGGGGCTCGTCGCCTGGTCGGTGGTCGTGAACTGGTGGGGCGTCGTCTGGGGCCGGACCCTCGGTTGGTGAGGTGACCGTCTCCGCGGCCCGCCGGAGCGTGGTGGCCGTCGCCCTCGGGCTCGCCGCCCTCGTCCTCTACCGGACGACCCTCCTCCCGGGCGTCGGCTGGTGGGACACGGCCGAGTTCCAGACCGTCGGCCCGCTCCTCGGGACCGCCCATCCGACCGGCTATCCGAGCTACATCCTCCTCGGCTGGCTCGCCTCGATCGTCCTCGGACCCTTCGGCGAACCGGCCCTTCGGATGAACCTCCTCTCGGCCCTCCTCGTCGCCGCGGCCGTCGCCGGTACCGTCGCCGTCGGCGAGACGCTGACCGGGCGAGCCTCGCTCGGCCTCGTCGTCGGGGCCGGCTTGGCCGTGACGCCGGCAGTCTGGGGGATCTCGACGGCGGCCGACCCCCACGCCTTCCACCTCGCCCTCGTCGTCGGCCTCGTCCTCGCCCTCCTGCGCTGGGAGGCGGCCCATCGGGCGGGCGCTCCGAGCGCCGATCGGATCCTCGTCGGGGCGGCCGTCCTGACCGGGGTGGCGGCGGGCAATCACGGCCTCACCGCCCTCCTCGCGCCCTGGCTCGCCGCCTTCGTCCTCGTCGTCGAGCCCCGCCTCCTCCGCCGCCCGGGCTTCAGCCTGGGCTGCCTCGCCCTCGCCGTCGGGGTGGCCCTCGTCCTCTACCGCGAGCTCCCGCTTCGGGCCGGCCCGTTCCGGGCCCCCCTCGTCTACGGCCACCCCGAGCGGCTCGACGGGCTCCTCGAGATCGTGACCGGGGCCCAGTTTGCCGCCGCCGTCCGCTCTCCCTTCGACGATCCAGCCGGGACCGTCGGGCGGATCGGCGCCGTTGCGGCCGACCAGTTCGGCCCCCTCGCCGTCCTCCTCCCGGCGGCGGCCCTGGCGACGGTCGTCCGGCGGCCCACCTTTGCCGTCCTCAGCCTCCCGGCCGCCCTCGCCACCGCCGTCTTCGCGGCGGGCTACGAGAACGCCGAGATCGGCCGCTACGATCTCGGCCCGGTCTTCTTCGGCTGGTGCTGGCTCGGCGTCCTCGGCGCCCTGGCGGTCGAGCGCCTCGCGGCCCTCTGGGCGGACGAGCGCCGGCGCGCCACCGCCGGTGGAGCCCGCGGCGTCGCCCGCGGCCTGGCAGTCGGCATCGTCGCGCTCGCCCTCCTCGGCCCGGGGGTGCTGGCGCTGCCGGCGACCCGGGCGGCCGTCGATCGGAGTCGGGACACGACGGCGGCCGCCTGGCTCGACGCCGTCTCGGCGGCCCTCGCCCCGGACGCCGTCGTCGTCTCGTGGTGGAGCGTCTCGACCCCGCTATGGTACGCACAGCAGATCGAGGGCCGGCGGCCCGACGTCTGGATCGTGGACGACCGGACCCGTCTCGATCTCGGTCTTGGTGAGGTAACGGATGTGATCGACGCCAACCTGCCCCGTCGCCCGGTCTACGTCATCCGAGCCCGGGCCGACGAGCTCGCCGCCCTGGCCGCCGCCTACGACCTCGAACCGGTCCCGGTCCCCGTCGGAAGCCCGCTCTGGCGGGTCCTCCGCCCCCGCGCCGTCGGGGCTGCCCGGTGAGCGCCGAGCCGATGGCCGCGGAGCCCGGGTCGCCCGGGTCGCCGCCCCGCGTCCCGTGCCTCTCGTACTTCTTCCCGGCCCACAACGAGGCGGCGAACATCGAGGCCCTCGTCGAGGAGGCGCTGGCGACCCTCCCGACCCTGGCCGAGACCTTCGAGGTCATCGCCGTCGACGACGGCTCGCGGGACGCCACCGGCGCCATCGCCGACCGCCTGGCGGCCGCCCACCCGGGCGTCGTCCGGGTCGTCCACCACCCGACGAACCTCGGCTACGGCGAGGCCCTCCGCTCCGGCTTTCGGGCCGCCCGCTACGACCTCGTCGCCTTCACCGACGGCGACCGCCAGTTCCGGGTCGCCGATCTCGGTCGGCTCCTCGCTCGCCTCGCCGAGCCCGACCGGCCCGACGCCGTCGTCGGCTACCGCCTTCGCCGAGCCGACCCGCCGATCCGGACCCTCTACGCTCGCCTCTACCGGCTCGCCAATCGGATCTGGTTCGGGCTCCGGGTCCGCGACGTCGACTGCGCCTGCAAGGTCTTCCGGCGCGAGGCCCTCGCCGACGTCGCCGTCGAGTCGGGCGGCGCCTTCTTCTCGGCCGAGCTGCTCATCAAGCTCGTCGCCCGGGGACGGCGGATCGTCGAGGTCGGGGTCCCCCATCACCCCCGGCGAGCCGGGTCGCCGACCGGCGCCAAGCCGTCGGTCATCTGGCGGGCGGTCAAGGACTTCTGGTCGCTCCGGCTCCGGCTCTGGATCGACCGCGAGCGGGCCCTCGCTCGGGGCCGACCCCTCCTCGGGTCGGGCGAGGCGGACGAAGGGCCGGCCACGAGCCAGACGGGTTAGCCAGGCGGCGGGGGCGGGCGGAGGCGAGCACCACCCCCACCCGGGACATCGGCGCCCGACGCCGTCGCCCTACGAGCGGCGGGGCTCGCCGCCCTCGCCGGGCAGGTCGATGTCGAGGGAGTTGATGAACTCCCGGAAGGGCGCCAGGCGCGGGTCGTCGGGTGGCGTCCCGCCGGCTCGCTCGAAGGGGCTGCCCGGCCGCTCGCGCTCTCCCTCCTCCACGTCGGGACCGAGGCCCGCCGCCTCGAGGACCGCCTCGGCGGCGTAGATCGGGACGCCGACCCGGACGGCGAGGGCGAGGGCGTCCGACGGCCGCGAGTCGACCTCGATCCGCCGGCCGTTCGCCTCGAGGAAGAGGGCCGCGTGGAAGGTCTCCTCGGCGAGGCGGGTGATGACGATCCGGTCGAGCCGGACGCCGAGCTCGGCCAGGGTGTTGGCGAAGAGATCGTGGGTCAGCGGTCGCTCGGGCGTCACCCCCTGGAGACGCATGGCGATGGCGCTCGCCTCCCAGGGGCCGATCCAGATCGGGAGGTACCGCTCCCGGTTGGCCTCCTTCAGGATGACGACGTGGCGGCTCGAGGGCATGTGGACCCGCACGCTCTCGACGATCATCTCGACGAGTTCGTTCGGCATGGCTCCATTACCCCACGGACCACGGCCGGGCCGGTCGGCGGCCGCGATAGGGGAGGGCGAGGATGGCTCCGGCCACGAAGCCGCCGATGTGGGCGAAGAAGGCAACCCCGCCCCCGGCCGAGGGCATGCCGAGCGAGAGCGCTCCGTTCAGGAGCTGGAGGAGGAACCAGAAGCCGAGGACGAGGAGGGCGGGCACGGCGACGAGCTGGTAGAAGAAGCCGACGAGGACGAGGGAGAGGACTCGGGCGCCCGGGAAGAGGACGAGGTACGCCCCCAGAACGGCCGCGATCGCCCCCGAGGCGCCGACGAGGGGGGCCTGCGAGGTGGGATCGATCGCCCACTGGGTGAGGGCCGCGACGACGCCCCCAACGAGGTAGAAGACGAGGTAGGCGACCCGGCCGAGGCGGTCCTCGACGTTGTCGCCGAAGATCCAGAGGTAGAGCATGTTGCCGAGGAGGTGGAGCCAGCCGCCGTGGATGAACATGCTCGTCACGATGGCGAGGACCGCCGGCGAGAGGAAGTCGCCGGCGTCGAGGGCTCGCGTGAGCCGGGCCGGGACGACCCCGTAGTCGAGGTAGAAGCGGAGGAGCGCCCGGTCGCCGCCGTCGGCCTGGAGACCGAGCTCGTAGGCGAAGACGACGAAACAGGCCCCGATGAGCCCGAGGGTGACGAGCGGGGGCCGCCGGGTCGGGTTCGCGTCCCGGAGGGGGATCACCGCGGGCTCGGGCTCGGGGACGTCGCCGGCGAGCCGCTCGGGCTCGGCCCGGGGGTCGCCGACGGCCGGTCGGGCACCCGTTCGAGGAGGCTCGAGGCGAGGTGGGTCCGGTCGATCCAGACGATGGTGTCGGGGACGTCCTCGGCCCCGGCCACGACGTACATGCCCCGCAGGTCCCGCCAGGCCGGATCGCCGCCGGCGAGCCGGTACTGCTCGAGGTAGCTGCCGGTCGCCTTGTCGTAGGCGACGATCCGTCCGTTCCGGGCGTCGTAGGCGTAGAGGCGGCCGAGCCGGCGGGGCGAGGCCGAGGCGAGGAGGCGGTAGTGGGGCGCCGGTCGAAGGAGCTCGTCGGGCGGGAGCTCGGCGTCCCAGCCGCCGCTCCGGCCGGAGACGAAGCGCTCGATGACCCCGTCGTCGGTGACGAAGATGTCGCCGTCGATGTAGAGGCCCTCGAAGGCGCTCACGTCCCGCTCGGTGGCGAGGCGACCGGTCGGATCGGCCGGAAAGCCGCTCCCGTCCGCGGCCGGCGAGTAGGTCAGGATCTGGCGCGCCGACGGATCGACGACGTAGAGGTTGTAGAGCCCGAGGGAGGCGTTCCTGACGTACGTCCCGATGGCCCGGATGTCGTCACCCCAGCTCGCCGCGTCCTTGACCCGGATCCGAGCCAGGGTCCCCTTGCCGGACGTGTTCGCCGGGCGCCAGCGCCAGAGCTGGTTGGCGGCGTCGAGGACGAGGACGTCCGGGCCACCGACGAAGAGGAAGCGCGGCTCGGCCGCCGTCGCCCCGCTCGCCTTCGTCCCCTCCCGCAGGATCGCCGTCGCCTTCTGGGCCGCCACGTCGATCCGGTAGACGCTCTTCGTGGCGCGGTCGAGGACGAAGGGTGCGCCGTCGGGCCCGAGGACGAGCCCCCGCAGGTCGACCGGCGTCTCGGCTCCGGCGAAGCTGAAGAGGGTCGTCGAGGCCACCGGGACGACCCCGAAGAGGCGATCGAGGCCCTCGACCACCCGCTGCCGCAACGGACCCGTCGTGGCGGCCGGGATCCCGGCCCGCTCGGCAGCGGCGAGCTGGTCGTAGGCCGTGGTCAGGAGCTCCTTGGCTCGCCGGGGATCGCCGGTCACGAGGTCCACGCCGGGCGCCCAGACGGTGTCGATGGCGGCCCGGGCGGCGTTCAGGGCCTCCTGGCCGGCGGTCAGCGAGGAGACCGCCTCCCGCGGCCCTCCACCACCGGCGGCGTAGACGGCGAGGCCGAGCCCGCCGGCGACCACGACGAAGGCGAGGACGGCGACGGCGGCCCGGCGCTGTTGCTCCCGGCGGGCACTGTAGGGGGTGACCCGCCGGTAGATGGTCGGCCGGCGGGGGAGCCGGTCCTGGAGGGCCAGGATCAAACGGTCGACGAAGGAGCGGGCTGCTCGGCGGGCGGTTCGGGCCTGGGCGCCCAGGGCAGCGACCCCCTCGCTGACCTGGTCGGCGATCGGGAACGGTCCTCGATCCGGGGCGCCGGCCAGCGGCTCCGGAGCCCGGACGGGCTCGAGGGACCGGGTCCGGGCGGTGGCGGCGACCTCGGCCAGCTCGATGGCGAGGATGGCGTCGCTCCCCGCCCCTCCGGCGGCGACGAAGCGGTGGTGGAGGTGCTCGGCGGCCGACTGGGGATGGAGGGTGACGAGGGCGTCCTTCAGCTCCTCCGGGCCGAGGGTCGCGCTGACGTTCGGGCTGACGAGGAGGAGCGAGTCGCCGACGGCGATCTCGCCGCGCCAGACCTCCGGCCGGAGGCCGGCGTACGGGAGGCCGCGGTCCCGCTCCGGATCGGGCAGGGTCGACAGGCGGGCGCCCCGGACGAGGTAGGCCTCGGCCGGACCGGCGGTCGAGACGTAGAGCTCGGTCCCCCGGACGACGGCGAGGGCGACGCCGATCGGCCCGCCGACGCTCGGATCCCAGGGGCCACGTTGGTGGAGGAGGCGCTTGTTGGCGAGGTCGATGGCCTTCTCGAGGACGATCCGGATGCCGGCCGACTCGTCGTAGTAGTACTCGGCCCGGATCGCCTCGGCGACGAAGCGGGTCAGCTCCCGCAGACGGGCGCCCCGCTCGCGGGCGGTGACGACGAGATAGAGGCTCCCCTTGGATCGGGCGACGGCGCCGATGGCCGGCTCGGTGACGAGGACGGTGTCGGCGGAGTCGGGGAGGCGGTCCGGCTCGGGGACCACCCCGAGCTTCGTCTGGAGACGAACGGCCATCCGGTCACGCCTCAGCGAACGAGGTGGATGGGGTCGCGGCGGCGCGCGAGGGTGCGCCCCACCCCGCGACGGCTGCGAGGATCAGCTGCGCGGCCACCCGGGTCGGCCGATTATAGCCGCCCGACCGGGCGGACCCGGACGACGAGCTCGCCGGCTCCCCGGCCCCCGGGACGGGTCCGGAAGACGGCGAGGAGCTCCTCGGCCCGAAGCCGGAGCTCCTGGGCGACGATGGGGGCGTCGGCCTCGACGAGGACCCGCTCGCCGTCGATCCGGAGGAGCCGCGTCGTCCCGGCGGCCGCCGGGACGAGCTCGGCGACGAGGGCCCGCCAACTGGCCGCCGCCTGGGCCGGACGGAGCTCGGCCTCGAGGCCGAGGCGTCGGGCCGCCTCCGGCAAGAGGTCGCCGATCCGCTCCATCGGCCGACGCCGGGTCATCGGGCCAGCACCGGGTCGTCGGTCGGATCGGCGGCCCGGGTGGTCTCGGGCGCCGGCCCGGCCCCGACGCGGGGACCGACGAGGCGCGCGCCGCCGGGATCCGGCTCGACCCGCCAGGCCGCCGCCACGGAGGCGAGGCCCGGATCGAGGTCCTCGACGGCCGTCGTCGTCACGAAGGCCTGGGGAAGCGCCTCGATCCGCTCGACGAGGTGGCGGCGCCGGGCCGGATCGAGCTCGCTGAAGACGTCGTCGAGGAGGAGGATCGGCGGTCGTCCATCGTGGGCGGTGAGGAGGTCGAGCTCGGCGAGCTTGAGGGCGAGGATCGCCGTCCGCTGCTGGCCCCGCGAGGCGAAGGCGGCCAGGTCGCGCCCGCCGAGGACGAAGACGACGTCGTCCCGGTGGGGGCCGACGAGGGTCGTTCCGTTCCAGAGCTCCTTCTCCGCCGTCTCGGCGAACCGGCGCCGGAGCGCGTCGCGGACCGTCTCGCCCGGCCCCGGCGGCGCGTTCGTCCGGTACTCGAGGCCGAGGGGGCCGGACGACGCCTCCTCCGGGGCGATGAGCCGGTGGGCGGCGGCGAGGGGTCCCGCCAGGGCCTCGAGGACGAGCCGGCGGCCGGTCACGACGGCGGCCCCGGCTTCGATGCAGCTCTCGGTCCAGAATCGGAGCTGGGCCCGGTCGGCGCCCTCGTCACGGATCTGGCGCAGGAGCTGATTCCGTTGGGCGACGCTCCGGCTGAAAGTGGCGAGCTCGGCGGCGTGGGCCGGGACGAGCTGGCCGGCGAGACGGTCGACGGCCTCCCGCCGCAGGGCCGGCGAGCCCACGACGAGGAGCATCTCCTCGGGGGCGAAGACGACGACCCGGAGCACGTCGCCGAGAGCACTCGCCCGACGACCGACGCCGTCGATCCGGACCCGTTTCCGCGTCCCGTTCCCGAACCGAGCGACGACGATCTCGATGGTCGTCGCCGGCTGGTCCGGGGCCGACTCGACGTCGGCCAGGTGCCCCTCGATCCGGCTGAAGTCGGCGCCCCAGCGGACGAGCTCGGCCTCGTTCGTCGTTCGATGCGAGCGGCCCCAGGCGAGGAGGACGACCGCCTCGAGGAGGCTCGTCTTGCCGGCGGCGTTCGGTCCCCAGATGAGCTGGGGTCCCGGCCCGAAGTCGACCGCGACCCGCCGATAGGCCCGCAGATCGTCGATCTGGATCGAGCGAAGGACGGTCACCGGGCTCGCCGCGGCGCCAGCCGCTCGCCGTCAGGACGTCGTCCGGACGGGCATGACGACGTGGATGTACGCGTCGTCGCCGACCGGTCGGAAGACCCCCGGCGAGAGGGGGCCGTTCAGCTCGATGGCGAACTGCTCGGCCTCGACGTTCGTCAGGACGTCGGTTAGGTAGCGGACGTTGAAGGCGATGGTCGTCGGATCGCCGTCGATGGTCGCCCCAACGCCGCCCTCGTAGTCGCCGACCTCGGCCGCCGCCGTGACCTTCACCTCCCCGTCGGCCGGGCCACCGACGACGAGCTTGACGATGTTCGCCGCGGTGCCGGCGATGAAGCCGGCCGGCCGGAGGGTCCGCAGGAGCTCGTCACGCTCGACGATGGCCGCGGTCGTGTGGCTCGTCGGCAGGACCTGCCGGTAGTTCGGGAATTGGCCGTCGATGAGCCGGCTGATGAGGTCGACGCCCTCGAGATGGAAGAGGATCTGGTTGCGAGCGCCGGCCAGGACGACGTCGACCGGGTCGTCGGTGTCGGCGAGGACGCGACCGAGCTCGGTCAGCGAGCGGGCCGGGACGACGACGCTCGTGTCGGGGACCGGATCGAGGATCGGGATCGTCCGGACGGCGATCCGGTAGTTGTCCGCCGCCGCGAGCGTCAGCCGGTCGCCGTCGAAATGCCAGAGGACGCCGGTCAAGATCGGCCGCGCCTCGTCGGTCGCCGCAGCGAAGATCGTCTCGGTCAGGGCTCGCCGGAGCGTGCCCTGGGCGATCCGGGTGGTCGGCCGCTCGCCGGCCGCCTGGATGGCCGGGAACTCGTCGGCGTCGATGCCCCGGATGTGGGTGGCCACCCGGCCGCAGCGCAGCCCGAGGGTGTCGGGGGCCTCGACGGTCAAATCGACCCGCTCGGAGCCCGGGAGCGAACCGACGAGGTCGGCGAAGAGGCGAGCCGGAACAGTGATGGCGCCATCCGTCTCGATCTTGCCGGGCACCCAGCAGGTGATGCCGATCTCGAGGTTCGTCGCCGTCAGCTTGAGCCCGCCATCCTGGGTCCGGAGGAGGACGTTGGCGAGGACCGGGAGGGTTGGCCGGGACGATACGGCTCGCCCAACGACGGCGAGGCCTCGGGCGAGGTTCTCCTGCATGACGGACAGCTTCACGGTCGGGCCTCCGGCAGCTCGAGGATGACGTGGATGAGCACGGGGTCGTCGTGCTGGGGATTGTCGCTCATGTTTCGTATCCCGTCATCACCATCATCAGGGTGTGGATGCTGTGCCCCGCCGAGCACACGCCCTCGGCGGAGAGCGGTGGACGGCGGCCACCCGGGTCGTCGACGACCCGGCCACGGCTGTGGACGACCGGGCTGGACGACGGTGGGCGGGCCGCGGCGCCTTCCGCGGCGAGCCTCGGTGGGGCGGAAAACCGGACCCAGCGTCGGGGTAGATGTCCACAGAGCGACCCGGTTATCCACGAAACCCGGGCGCTTATCCACAGTCGGTGGCCTGGTTGGCGCCGCGGCCCGGGAGCGCGGCGGGCGGACTGGCCACTCAATCGGCGTAGATGAGTTCCCGGACCGCCGCGATGTCCCGCCGGAGCTCGTCGTTCGCGGCGACCTCACGGGTGATCTTGTCGCAGGCGTGGAGGACCGTGCTGTGGTCGCGCCCGCCGAGCTCGGCCCCGATCCGGA
>JBHORA010000015.1:0-1564 GCA_042408535.1 Chloroflexota bacterium
GGAGGCGATCGCGCGGCTCGAGGCCGAGCACGATCCGTACGGGGCGATCATGATCAAGGCCCTCGCCGACCGGCTCGCCGAGGCCTTCGCCGAACGGCTCCACGAGCGGGTCCGCCGGGAGCTCTGGGGCTACGCCCCCGATGAGGACCTCTCGAACGAGGATCTCATCGCCGAGCGCTACCAGGGGATCCGGCCCGCCCCGGGATACCCCGCCTGCCCCGACCACACCGAGAAGCGGACGATCTTCGCCCTTCTCGGCGCCGAGGCGATCGGGATGCGGCTGACCGAGTCGTGCGCGATGCTCCCGGCCGCCTCGGTGGCCGGCTACTACTTCTGGCGCCCCGAGGCGACGTACTTCGGTCTTGGGCGGATCGGCCGCGACCAGCTCGCGGACTACGCCCGCCGGAAGGGGATCCCGATCGAGGAGGCGGCCCGCTGGCTCGGGCCGAACCTGGCCGAGGAGTAGGGGCGCCGCGCTTGGCCGCCCCGGTGCCCGGCTGGCGGCCGGCTGCGGGCGGGTGCCCAGTCGCTGCGTCAGCTCGCCGGCGGCGACGCCGGGAACTGCGTCGCCCCGCAGGCGGCGACTGCGATCGGAGCACGCTCGACGAGCGACGCCGACACGACCGGCCCCGCCATCGTCACGGGCAGAGCGGCCGGTAGCCGAGGTCCTTACCGGTAGATCGTCGACGCCGTCAGGCTCCGCTGCCGAGTTGCCTCTTGATTGTTCGGAGAGCCCGCCCTCAGCCGGCCGGACTCGGGGCAAACTCGCAGATGGCACCGGCGAGGACCATGGGGAGGCCGGTGCTCGCGTCGATGACCGCCCGCGAACCGAGCGGCTCGCCGAGGCGGACGGTCAGCCAGCGGACCTCGCCGCCCGTGCCGGGAAGCGGCGCCCGGAGCTCTCGAACCTCGATGACGACCGAGTCGGCCGACTCCACGACGGACCCGATCCGGGTCCAGGTGGCAGGACCGCTGGCGACATCGAGGAGGATCGTCCGCTCATCCTGGAGGCATTAGGTCCCCTGGTGAATGGCCCGATCCTGGAGCCAGACGGCGAGGAAGCCGAGGAGGACGACGACCGCGGCCGCGGCGAGGCGCCGCCTGAACCGGACTACTTCACCCATCATCTTCGGGCTCCTGTTCTGCTCCAACCCGGGTAGCTATCCAAGCCTCTTCAGCGTCCCCGGAAGGCCAACGTATGCATCCGGGACGTCGGTAAGCCGGACAGTCCACGCAACCGGCCGAGGAACCGAGCCGCTGACGATCTCGGCCGCCGTCCGACGCCTGCGTCACGTCGGGGTGGGTTCCGGGAACTGGGTCGCCCCGCAGGCGGCGACCTCCTCGGTAACCGTCTCGGGCGGCTCGGTCCCTGGCGAGAACTCTCCCGGCGGACCCGCGCTCGGCCGCCCGTCGGAGCCGATCTGGATGAGCGCGCTCGCGTCGAGCGTCCAGCTGCCGACGACGGAGCAGTCGGGCCGGAGGATCTCGACGAGGGGTCGATAGCCGCTCTGAAGCGAGACCGCAGAGGCTCCCTTGCCGGACGGCACGCGGAAGACGTGGACTT
>JBHORA010000016.1:0-2928 GCA_042408535.1 Chloroflexota bacterium
GCTCGACGACCGGCCGTACAAGAAGGGGATGAGCCACGAGGCGGCGGTCCGGGAGCTGCGCCGCCACGCCGGGACGCAGTTCGATCCGCAGCTCGTCGAGGCCTTCTGCGACCTCTTCGCCGATCGCCCGCCGGTCGTCGAAGGTTGGGTTCCGCGCGAGGCGGGGAACGGCAACGGCCACGCCTCGCGCGGTCGGCGGCGTCGCTCGGTCCACCGGGGGGTGGCGCTCAACGGGGAGTCGTCGACGGCGGCGTCAGCCTGACGATCTGCGCGGGCCGCCTCGAACAGGACGGGCCTGGTCCGCGACTCTCCTCGCCCGGGCCCGGTCCCGACCGGGCGGACGCTCGCCCCCCGCCGCCCTCCCGAACTGCTCGAGCTCGAGGCCGGGTGACAACCGGCCGCGTCCACGGGCGCCCCACCGCACCGCTCGCCCGGCCGCCCCGCGCCGCCGCCGTCGATGCCGGCTGATCCAGGCCTCTGTCGGCAGCCGGCAAGCCCAGCGGTGGGCGCTTGCCCCCTATGCTACTTGACAAGAGAGAGAGAGACATCATGGAGCGACCCAGGGTTGAATTCGGGCACGAGAGGGGGTGGTGCCGAGGTCAGCGACCGGTCGTAGCCACGAGATCGATGCAGAGCCAGCTCGCCAGCTGAGATGTGGGGGTTCGCCATGACGATCAGACTCAAGCGGCTGCTTGCGGTCGCCGCAGCTTCGATCAGCCTCCTCGCCGGCCCCGGCCCGGCCCAGGCGTGGCTCCACCCCGGAGCGACGACGCAATACCCTCCAGAAGGAGGGGTCTGGACCTACGGCTTTTGGAACGCGTTGGTCCGCTCGTACTACTACCACCCGAGCTCCTGCCACGGATCGACCGCCTACTTCTGGAACGGCAGCGAGTGGCACTACGCTCGCAGCTTGGACACCCAGCCCGGATACACCTCGGCTGCGGAGGTCGGTGGTTACAATCTCTGGTACACGGACGACCGTTACTACTATCGGATCGTCCGCCCAGGATACTGCCCCGTTTGACGCAACCGGGCACCGTGGGCCGTGAGGAGTCGACCCAAAACGTACTCCCGCTCCACCGATCCGCCGCTGACAGATAACCACCGGCGATGACACATCGGGTCGTGGCCGGCGCCTCGGTCATCGTCTTCGCTCTCGTGGCGGTGATGGCGCACCTCCTCGTGAGCATGCATGACACCGGCTTCCCGGTTGCGCTGGATCCCGCGAGCCGCATCACCCTCGACTTCGCCGAGGCGGCCGAGGGTGATGCGGCCACGGACCTACTTCGATCCGTCGCCGCGGAGACCGGTGTCGATCTCGTCCGCATCACCGCCGACCTCGATCAGAACCTCCGCGGCAAGGTCTTCGTCGCCCTCGACGGCGGCGGCCGGCTGCCGCCGGTGGTCGGCCTGTACGATCAGCCGCCGGCGCGCGTCGTCGGCCCCGAGGCTCTCGCCCACCTGAGCGCCTCGGGCTCGTACCTCGTCGTCGGCGGGGCCGAGCATCTGCCGTCCTTCGTTGCCGCCCTCGAGCAGCGGGGGGTCCGGGTGGACCGGGCCGATCCGTCCATCGGGGTCGCGCTCCAGAGCCTCCTGTTCGTTCGCGGCTTCCTCCTCGCCTTCGTTGCCGGGTGCGTGATGATGGCGACCCTCGCCCTCTACTGGCTCGCGGCACGGGCGCAGAGTCGGGCCCTCCGGGTGCTCGGGGGCACTCCCGTAACCCGGATCCAGGCCCACGACCTCGCCCGCTTGCTGATCCTCGTGGGCGCCGCCGGCCTCGCCACGTTGGGCGTCGCCGTTCTCGTGGTGGGGGCGTGGAAGGGCTGGCTCTATGTGCCGCTCTACGTCGAGTACTTCGCGTCGCTCGGCGCTCTTCTGCTCGTCGTCCTCGGCGTCACGGCGTTCGTCCTGTCCTGGGCCTCGATCCCGTCGCCCGACCTGATCGCCCGTCGCCAGCCCGCAACCCTCGGCGCCCGGCGGGCGGCCGATGCACTGAAGGGCGCTGCCTTCGTCCTCCTCCTGCTCGCCATCGGGCCGGCGTGGGTCGCGCTCGACCAGGCGGTCACGAAGGCAGCAGAGCTGCGCCGCTGGGAGGCGCTGGGCGACCAGGTGACGCTGAGCATCCCGGCGTTCCGCAGCGAGGCGGAGTACCAAAAGCTCATGCCGTTGGTCGGTGCCGTCGTCCGGGAGGCCGAAGCCGAGGATCGGGTCGCCCTCTCGTTGCTGTTCCGGGACGAACCCGGCATTCCGGGCAATTGGGTGGTTGACGCTCTCGGGGGTCGCTGGACGAGCTTCGCGGTCGTGAATCGCCGCTGGCTCGACCTCGTCCTCGACGACGCCGGCCGGGCGAGCCTGGAGCGCGTTCCCGTGGAGCGGCTGCCGCGGACGTTCATCGACACGTTCGGGTTTCAGTTCAGTGCCTGGAAGCGGCCGAAGGAGCCGGCCGAGCAGCTGCTCAGGACGTTCGAGTACCTGACGCCGGCCGGTCGGCCGGTTCCTGTCATCGACCCGGGCGGCCAGCCGCTCCATCTCAATGACGTGCTCCTGGTCGTGGTGCCGGGAGTCTGGACAACCTTCAACGACAGCTCCATCTTCAGCTCCGTCTCTATGTCGGAAATCCTCTTCAGCGGGCTCGACCAGACGCTGACCCTCGTCGAATCGCTCGGCCTGGCGAGAGACGTCAAGGTTGTCCGCGCCGCGGAGGCAGGGATCCTCGCTTCGCAGTTCGCCTCGTTCGATGCCTGGTTGAGCAGCACCTCGATCGTCGTGCTCGGAGCGGCGCTGGTGAGCGCGGCCGGGATCAGCGCCTACCTCATGGCGCTCCTTCGGGCCCGGAACGACTTCGCTCGGCGCCTCGCCGGACAGCCGTGGCTCCTGGTCCTCCAGCGCCGGGTCCTCCTCGACGTCCTGCCCGGCCTCGGCCTGGCG